>JAGMES010000160.1 GCA_023128035.1 Halanaerobiales bacterium
TTTACTTTACAGTTTGTTGCTCCTTTTCAAAATTTTTTCTACCTCATATGTATGTTCACATACACATTATACCATGTTTTGTGTGCGATTTCCATGGCTTCTTAATTAGTTTTGGATTTTACTCTGTTTTTACCCTACTTCGACCCCACATTCAGGTAAAATTATATGTACCACAATATATTTATGTTCTGCAGCAGCTCTCATAAATTTAACCCAATGAGAATTGTTAAAATTATTTTTTTTCTTATATTCTTCATAATTATGATGCCGATATTTTGGCCATAACAAGATTTTCTTCCACCACGCAATCTTAGTGTAGCTTACAGCTTCATTATACCATTCCCGTGAATCATAACTAATATTCCGATCAATCTCATCAAAATCCGCAAATTTAAAATAATTTTCATGAATTTTATCTAACCAATTATTATGCCGTTCATCTTTACTACCATCAAAACTAAGCATCTCCATAAACTGATCTCGATAATACTTAAAATCTTTTTCAGTAGAATTTGAACCATACTGTGGATTCTCTTTTAAATATCTTTGCAAAAACTTATAGATACTCTCTAAGCCAACAATATAACGATCATTCAAATTATCTACCTTATATACCTTAGAATCTCTGCTATATGACCAAAACATAAAAGGAATATCTGGAAATGTCATTGCTTTTCCATGACCAACCCGAGGTAAAATGAGACTCAATAATTCTTCAAAAGGTAGCCAAATTTTTTCTTTGGTTTTCCGAACCACTGCACGCAAAAGTGTTTCTTCTCCCTCATCAATAAATCGAATATTATTGTAATTATCATAAAAACCTTTAAAATCCTGATGTGAGTATGTATCTGCATAAGCATGAAGTCCTATTCCTAATCTGTATAAAGCTAAAGGTTCATTGCTTACTTTCTGAAGATCATCTTTTAGTAATTCGACGATTGGAGAATCTGGCCCTGTAACTAAATAATCAGAATCAGTGCCATCTTTTCCACAAGGTAAAAAATGAAATGGGACCCAAACATCTAAAGAATTACTTACATCAAAATTCATGACAGAGAGCATTGTATGAGAAGTCAAAGTCTGTCTGAAAATTTCTTCATTCTCAAACTTCAATGTATGCCCATGGTTTGCATCATCAACATGTTGTGAGGCATAAGCAACAATCTGTGCATATTTACTTTTCATCCCTGCAAGACGACATAAAACATAAATTGCAGAATGGTGCATATCTATTTGCATGAGATCACCTCCGTATCAATTTTCGAGGGTTTTTTGTGTAGAAAAGCGTTTGGTGGTATATATAGGGAAAAAAGTTCCTTCAAAAGTCAGCTCTGCATAGCTTTGATATTTAAAAAAAAGTTAGTTTAAATGTAAGTTGTTCCTATTTAAAGAAAGTTTTCTTATGTCGAGCTGACTTAGGCGTCACTTTTTTCCCTATATATACCACCAAACGAAGGTTTCTGCACAAAAAAAGAAAGTTGATTTAAGTTTTAAGTTCTTTAAGTTCTTAACTTATAGTAAAAACTCTAAAGCTTTTCTCTTTAGTTTTTCCTCTTCTTCATAGTCTAAGTGAGATTGAGAAATTTCTGATGGGATCACTTTTCCTAGTTTTATGCGTTTATTAATCCCACCTGTATTATATGGTAGTAGTCTTAGATCGGCGCATCCACATTTTTTTAAAAAGTTCGCTATCTCTTTTAAATTCTCTAGATTTGCTGTAATTCCAGGGATAAGTGGCACTCTGGGAATTATTTCAATCCCAGATATGCCATATAAGTTTGAAAAATTATTCAGTATTTGAGCATTGTCTTTTCCTGTATATTTCTTATGTAGATTTGAATCAAAAAGCTTAATATCATATAAGACCAAATTGACAAAGGGCATGATCTTTTCTTTAAATTGTTCTAAATTAAAGTAGCCTGATGTCTCAATGGCAATATGAATCTTATCTTCTTTTAATCTTTGCATGACTTTACTAAGGTAATTCATATATAGCATTGGTTCCCCACCAGAAAAGGTAACGCCACCGCCTGATGATTCATAAAAAGTTTTATCTCTTTTTATAATATCTATCAAGTTATCAATTGTGTATTTTTCTCCGATCTTTCTTCGAGCCAGCGAATAACATACTTCTGTACATTTTCCGCATCCAATACATTTTATTTGATCGAAAAATATCCCTGAATAAAAATCAATTACACCATTTGGACAAATTTTTTGACATTCCTGACAGCCAATGCAACGGTTAGAATCAAAAGCTATCTCCATTTTAGCGTTATTGGACTCAGGATTATGACACCATATACACTCTAATGGACAACCTTTTAAAAAAACGACTGTTCTAATCCCTGGCCCGTCATCTAATGAAGAACGCTTAATATCAAAGATTAATGGCTCGGCCATAGTTTTTTAGCTAGTAACATCAGATGATTTGACATATATCCAAACTTAGTAAGATAATTTATATTTCCCTCAGTCATAATATCCTGATGTAAAATTGGAGTCAATAAATCATTTGGAGAAAACAAATAATGCCTCAAAGCTTTTGAATCTTTAAATTTGATCGTCAGATTTTTCTCATCAATCTTCTTATGATGAACTCTCATCTTCCCATTTTTAAAAATTACCGAAACACATATTTTCTCTCCATCACCAAGAAATAGATATCTTGCATCAAAATTCTTTATATTTTTTCTAAAGTTTTTACTCAATATGAATGCCCAACTCATTGCATTCAAAAGAATTATTAAAAATTCTTCAGTTAACCCAGAATCAATTGACTCCAATTCATTTGACTCAGATTCAATAGCGTCTAATAATTTTTTAAAACTTTTTTCAGCACGTACATCAGCACGTACGTCTAGTAAAATATTTTCATCATGCATCAAATAAACCTCCCTCATCCTTCGATATATGATATAGCTTTGCCAGTTTTTAAATCATATTGGGTTCTTGTAATCAATTCTTCTTTCATCAGTTCATTTAAATCATTGAAATATGCTGAATATCCTGATACCCGCACCATTAAGTGAGGATATTTTGTCGGGTCTTTTCTAGCTTCCAACAACATAGCGTAAGACATGATATTAAACTGAACCTGTAGCCCTCCACTTACAAAGTATGCTTCGATAAATGATGCAAACTTTTCAAGATCCTCCTCTGTAGAGATTCTTGTAAATTTTAGATTAAGCGGATATCCTCCTGGAATATCTAAAGTATTTAAACCGCCTACTGAGTTTAAACAAGCTGTTAATTCAGCCGCTGCTCCTGAAACTGGTGTAATTCCACTAGCAAAAGGCACTTTTGCTTTTCTACCGTTGGGTAACGCACCTGAAAGACTTCCCATCCCAGCATGATTTGTCATTGTCCAATATGCAGGACGATATTTTCCATCTCGATAGTTCTCAGCATTATGATAAGTATCATATAAAAATTCAATCATTCTGTTGGCATTATTCTTAGCAGTCTCATCTTCTGTTCCATATTTCGGAGTCTTATTCACTAAATATTGATATAACCTTTCTTGTCCATCAAAATTCTCTTTAAGAGCTTTAATCAATTCGCCAAATGAGCATTGTCCATCATTATATACTACTTTTTCAATTGCATTCAATGAATCAACCGCATCCGCAAACCCAATATGAGTTGCTCCAGAAGAGTTATAAATGGCTCCACCATAGATCAAATCTTGACCTTTTTCAAGTGGTCCTTCAAAAATTGCAGAAAGCATTGGAGTCGGTAGATATTTTCGATGCATTAGCCCCATTTTATTATTAAGATTGATTGCATTTTCAATGATATAAGTTAATTGAGCGGTATATGCCTTCCAAAATTCTTCAAATGTTTCAAAACCAGATGGATCACCAGTTTCGAAAGTAAGCAATTTGTCACCTGTAAATGGTCTAGTGCCATTATATAAAGCTAATTCAAGAGGAACCACTATATTTAAAATTATTGAACTTGAAGCATTATAACTTCTACCATTACTTGCTAACTCTACACAGCCAACTACTCCATAATCTCGAGCATCTTCTAAAGAAACTCCCTGATTCATCAAAGTATTAATTGCTTCTATATCATTATAGAATGCAGGTACTGCTTTGGTGTTTGCAATCACCTCACATACTCGATTCCGATACTCTTCTAAGTTTTCTTTATAATGATATCGGGCGCACATATTTGGATCTCTAGTTTGTAATAATTCTGTCGCCCTCAGCATGACATAAGTTAGATCATTAACTGCATCTTTTCCATTTTCATCAATACCACCAAGAGTTACTGCAGGAACATTCCCTGCTCCACCAAACAATTCTTCAGATACTTCTGGAACCATAATTACATTGTCAGAAAGTTTCAACCATAAACAACCGACTAGTTCAATCGCTTCTTCAACAGTTAAACGATTCTCTTCAATATCTTTCTTATAAAATGGATATAAAATTTGATCTAATCGTCCAGGACTCATCGCCATATTAGAGTTCTCTGCGAGAAGACCAACACGTACTATCCAGATAGCATTCAAGGCTTCCCTAAAAGTAGAAGCAGGTTTTGCAGGAACATTTTTGCAAATTTCAGCTAGCTCTTCAAAAAGTTTTTTCTCATCTGGATCAGAAGTCTCTGCAGCCAATTGAGTCGCTTTTTTGCTTACGTTTGCTGCATAATCTAAAATACCCTGTAATGAAATTTGTACAGCTTGATAAAAATGAAGACTTCTTTGCTGTTCATCATTAAGGTCACCTTTGCTTGAAAGTTCTTTTTCCTTTGAGCTAGCTAGGTCAATTAGATAGTTTAAACCTTTATTAATGACAACTTTATAATTCGGAATGGTATGAGATATGCACCCCGCCTTCGAAGCGATAAAAAAGATAAATTGATCAAAAAGTTTTGTAGATTCTGGATACTCTGCCCTGGTTATCTCTAGGATACTCCGATCTAACCAATATGGATAAATATCAAAGTTCAATTCATCTGCATCCTCTTTTGTCAGCTTTTGCGGATTCTTTTTTCTATCACTGATACTTTCCAACTCAGGCCAGATCGCTAGAGCAAAAAACTCAGGATATAAAGGTGCTCCAACTGGTTTTGAAGTAGTACTTCCAGCTATTAAGTTATTGTCATGAAAAACTGGCTCTCTATTAGCAAGATAATATGCTATTGCTTTTGCTCTCTGAATTGTGTAAGGCTCGTCTTTATTAGCCAAATCTTTTAAATATTTCGTTAAATATCTGGCCCTCTCAATACAGATATCACTTCCTCTTTCAAAAAGTTCTTCTCTTAATTTCTTTAATATTTTTAAATTATCAAAAGTATAATCTTTCAGAGTGATATCTAGTAATGTTACTTTGCTCATAATTCAAACCCCCTTTTTAATCATCAGATTACTTATATAATGCAGCCTTCACATCTAGAAGATCTAACTCATCTAAAGTCTCAGGAAGTGGATAAGCGGTTTCTGGATTCCAACCCATTGCTATATAATAATCTCTACCTGCACCATCAAAGTTAGGAGTCATATTTTTGTTAGGCCCTTTCTTTAATGGTGGAACTCCCTTAGCGCGATTAGGCAGTTTAATTGTATCTGGTTTTATCCCCTCTCTGAGATTAAACGCATGTCTAATGGTTTTTATCCGATGGGCAATTTCCATATATTCTTCAAAATCTTTATCCCAACCGGTTGATGCATTTATCCATTCAATAATAGGAGGAGTCACACCATTATCAAATGCAAAAGCACATAAACCCAGACCATTAACAAGATCCATAAAGCAACTACCATCCCTCAATTCATCCCCCTGAGCGTTTTCGCTAGGTTTTGCTTTATATGGATGAAGTTTAAATTTATTATCTCTTTCTTTTGTATCATTTGTTCGATATAAACTACACATATCCATTGAACTTGTATGACGGCCAGGAGTAGGCTCTACCTGATAGGCCACACCTAAGCCAAGGCCTCCCTGTGGATTTCGACAATCATGCATAGGTAATTCCTGACCACCTACATGCATAGCATACTTTTCCGAACCATTTCCGAAATATTCTGCAGCCCTTTTCACACCATCTTTTAGAATTTTACCAATACCTTCTCCATTAATAATTTTTCTAACAAGCTCAACTACTGCTTCACTATTACCCCATTCAAGTTTCCATCCATCAAGATCTTTTTCTGAGTCCAATACCTTATTTTCATAAGCCTCATATGCCCAGGCTACAACTACAGCACAACTTATAGTATCAATCCCCGCACGGTTGAGCATATCATTAACTTTAATAACCCTATGAACATCATTTGCCAAAAGCATAGTACCAAAACCACAAAGAGTCTCATATTCTGGTTTGTGAGTCTCTTTTAAAGGATAAGGTCCATCATCAACAGTAACAATTCCCCCACATCCTAATGGACAACCATAACAATTATATTTCTTAGTTTCGTATTGAGTTACATAATTATTTGAGATATATCTGGCATCTTTTGTAGGAAAATCAACATAGCCAACACCTTTCCAGTTTTTAACTGGTGAATCGCCAATATTAGCAGCAAAAGCTGTGATTCCTGCAGTACCCCATTTTTTCATCTCCCAACGTTCAAAATCTTCTGGTTGATGTGCCAAATTATGCTCATTTAAATACCTAACCAATCCAGAAAACATAGAACTGTTTAACATGTAACCTAACATTTTATTTATAAGAGGGTGTTTATATTTTTTACGAAAACCGTCTAAAAATTGATGCGTATATTTAAGCATTGTTTCTTCATCAGCCATCTCTGCCTTTTTATGCCCAAACAAGCATAGTGCCTTTAAATTTTTAGATCCCATAAGGGCACCCAAACCGCTTCTAGCAGCAATACGGCCTTTGTCATTGACAACACCTGCTATCAATGAAAGATTCTCTCCACCCTGTCCAATACAGGCGATTTTAAAGTCCTTGCCATGTTTATCTTTTAAAATATCATCAGTCTCATTGGTATCTTTTCCCCATAAGTCAGATGCATCAACAAGTTCTTTTTGATCACCATCAATTAAAAGATATACTGGTTTCTCACTTTTTCCAATAAAGAAAATTCCATCATATCCAGTTTTTTTGATAGCCGGAGCAAAGTCACCTCCACAATTTGCATCACCCCAGGTTCCTGTCAATGGGCTTTTACCAACAATCATAAATCGACCATTAAAATTTGCATACGTATTTGTAAGTAGTCCGCTCATAACGCCAAAGATATTCTCTGGATCAAATGGTCCCAGACCTGGCTTTTGCCTGTCGAAGATCACCTTTGCAGCTAAGCCATAGCCTGAAAGGAATTTTTCATAAATCTCATCTGGAATTATTTCGTCTTTTAAAGTTCTGTTTGTTAAATCTACCCACAAAATTTTTCCCATATAACCTTTACCCATTATTTTACCTCCTTGTTTTGATAAGTATTTTTATTATTTAAGGAAAAATGTTCTATTTAAATATTCGACAATTTTTTTAAGTTTCCTTCTTTTTTCTCTAATAATTGGCAAAAATATAGTATAGTCATAATATATTGCAAGCCTAATTTAAAAAAATCATATTTTTTCCATCAATAACTTCATTTAACTATTTTATACTACTTACTTGAATTTTTAAATATCTGGACCATTGTCTAGTCAATCCCATTCCTGAAAGATAAATATCCGGGATATGGTATCTTATCGGTTCACTTGATTTTCTTTGATGTGACTTTAACACACCAATTTCAATTAAATGGTCTATAGTCGTTTTTACTTTACCACTTTCCACTCCACACTCAACTAAAGCACTCTTCAAATCATCTTCACAAACAGGAAATGTTTTTTGAAAATTTTTAATTTCTTTCAAAATATTCTTATACTCTCCATACTCCTCTAAAAGTTCGCTAACACTATCTTCAGAAACTTCTTTCATAACTAATTCAAAATTTTTAGGACTAATTAATGTATTTTCATCAACTTTACTTCCGCATTGATTTATTTCTCTTTTAGCAGCATATGAGAAAAGCGCTAAAATACTACGTGGAACAATAGTACCTTGATTATCTGCAAGATGATTACGTATCCAATTGTAAGAGTAAACTTTATTGCCTTTGCCCATTTTTTCCCCTACAATTATTTTAAGAAGTTCTTTATTTAATTTAATATCTTCTCTCGAAACATACCTAATTTTTTCATCTGGTATTGACAGAGTAAAACCTATATGACTTAAGACAGTTTCTAATAATTGAGCCATATCAGTTGAATTTTCTGCCATCCTCTTCCACACCATAGCTAGCAAAGAATCATAGTTCCATGTTAGATTGGTAGTATAATTTCTTAATTTTACTTTATCATCTAAGCCTTCTCCAACTTCCTTTTTAAAGATATCCTCCCTCAAAAAAATCTTTGCCCGAATGTTTTGGTAACGATTAAAATATTCAAACCAAAGAGAAATTAACGTAGAAATTATTGTACCTCTTACTTCTTTAGAAATTAAGATATCTAATGCATCATAAACAAGAATAATCCTTTTATTTTCTCTTTCTAGAGTGTGTTGGAGAAAAGCAAAAAAATCTTCTATAAGCGCTGCCAGTGAATTGTCTTTTGCAAATTCTTTTAACTCATTAATTGAGCAATTTTTAAGTTTTTTAATCTCTTCTCGAACATTCTGAATGCTTTCATAATTTTTTAATATAGATCGTGCTGCTAAACATCTCCAATAATTTCGGATTGTTGTACTACTATCCTCAACAGATTGAAAATTTACTTTTGAAGGAAACTCAGAACTATTTTTCAAACCTGTAATCCATTCTGTTCCCTCAATCAATTCAACAGAAACCTCTAAATAGTTAGCTACTTCTTTCGCATATTCTGGATGTGCTAGAACAGAAAAGAGGGCGGTTTTTCCACTACCCTTTTGGCCTAAAATTAAAAATCTATCTGCTTCAAAGATAAACCGATGATCCTGTCTTGGATAAAATCTTTTTCGCAAATCTTCTTGAGTATTAAACTCATTTTCGGCAGCAGCACTTTCGTTAGGGATAATATTTGCAATTGAGTTTAATAGACTTTTTCTTTGAGCATCATCAATATATACTTTTTTATCATCTTGACTTTGATATTCGCTAGCAATTAAATTGGCCAAAACGCGATACGGATTTTCTTCACTATTAAATTCTAATAATTTTTGCAGTCATAACCCGAGGTAATACAAGTCTTAAGCCTGCCATATTTTGTTCGTTTCCATAAGACAACAATACAGCAAGATCTGAATATTTACTTAGCATCAAACCACCCACATCATTAATACCAGTTCGTGCATCCATAAAAATAAAATCTGGATTAAAACGGGTTGAAATTTGATCTAATAAATCTATAATAGGATTTTCTTCTTGTTGATAAAGCGGCATTCCAAAATCTATCCTAGCAATTTGTTCCATATAGTTTTCGGAATTTTCCTGAGTAAGTTTTAATGCAGGCATAATATATACTGGACAGTCAATAGTTTTTTTGGAAATTTCATAAAAAAATATA
>JAGMES010000161.1 GCA_023128035.1 Halanaerobiales bacterium
GGGTCTTAACTCAAAAGATAAACTTTCAGATTTTCGCTGCCTCGAAGGGTGTGAGAAGACGGCCTTTCTCTTCTATATATAAACCCTTTCGATGCATCCAGGTATATGGCACTATCTCAATTCCTTCATACTCAGCTAAAGCGACCACTACCTCATCCGGACGAAGATTACCATTGCTACCTGTTTGAGAAGTTAGTTGAAGAATAAAATCATCTGCCATTTCAATCAACTTTAAATCACGGAGCAAAGGTTTAATATCTAATTCCCGAATTTTCTTTTTACTTTGACGTTTAATCAAAATTTTATCCTGCTTATAGATTTCTCTAATAGCCTCTTGAATACCTTCTTTTTCTAAATTCGTTTTTAATCGAATCATATAAACTGCTATATTAATTTGTGCAGTTAAAGATTTCACCTGAGGCGAAATAATCTCTGCTTTCACCAATTCTAAACCTTTAGGCATTTGAGGTTTCATCTTCTCCATAAATTCACTTACACTAATCTTTTCAGCAAATTCTATATCCATATATTCAGCGTTGCTTGTTATTCCTACTTTTAGAGCTGGGCCCATGGAAATCAAATGATGTGGATTAAAACCTTGAGAGAAAGCAATTGGTACTTTAGCTCGACGAATAGCTCTAGAAATAGTACTCATCAAATCCAGATGAGAGATAAATCTAACAGATTCTTGTTTAACAAATTGTATTCGCATTTTTAACATGATCACTCAGCCCCCAAAAGTTGAATTGCCACATTAAGATTGTCACAACAACCACATTGGGAACAGTACTCAAAACGACAATCAACAGTATTCTCTTCTTTGATAGCTTTCTGATATTCATTCCAAAGATAATCCTTGCTTACTCCGCTTTTAATATGTCCCCAAGGTAAAATGTCTTCTTTATCATAAGGGAAGTTAATGTAATAATTATGGTCAATTCCAGCTTCTTCAAAAGCGTTAATCCAGAGATCATAGTTAAAATATTCAGACCAACTGTCAAATTTAGCTCCATTTTTCCAAGCTAAATATAACGCTTTTGCTAATCTTCTATCACCTCGAGCAAAGACTCCTTCTAGAATACTAATATCTGCATCATGCCAATTAAGTTTCATACCTCTACCTCGAACTTCTTCTCTTAGAATTTGTTGCTTGCGACGAATCTCTTCTAAAGAAGCCATCGGTTCCCATTGAAATGGAGTATGTGCTTTGGGAACGAAGTTAGAAACACTAACAGTAATGTGAACAGGTCTTGTACCATTTTGACGTCGAATTTCATCACATAATTTTGATACTTTTTTAGTCAATTCTCCAATCCCGACTAAATCTTCATCTCTCTCGGTTGGTAGACCTAACATGAAATAGAGCTTAATACCTGTCCATCCTTCATTGACTGCAGAGGAAGTTGCCTCAATAAGATTCTCCTCAGTAACCCCTTTATTAATGACATTGCGCATTCTCTGAGTACCAGCCTCTGGTGCAAAGGTTAAACCTGTTTTTCGTACCCGTTGTACCTCTTTTGCTAATCCCACAGAAAAACTGTCAATTCTAAGAGATGGAAGAGATATTCCTATTCCCAGGTTCTGATACTCATCAACCAAATCTTCAGCTAATCGTTTAATTCCAGTATAATCACTGGTACTTAAAGATGCCAGAGAGATTTCATTATAACCAGTGCTATCAAGAAGTTTCTTCGCTTGTTCTTTTAGAGTCTTCAAACTACGTTCCCGAACAGGACGATAGATCATTCCTGCTTGACAGAATCGACACCCTCTAGTGCAACCTCTGGCAATCTCTAAGACTACTCTATCATGAATAACTTCCATAAAAGGAACGATAAATTTTTCAGGGTAAAAAGTCTGATCTAAATTTGCAATTACCTGTTTTTCCACAGATTGAGGAACACCCTCAATCGTAGGTTTTACTTCTATCACTTTACCTTCATCATTATATTTCACTTCATATAACGAAGGCACATAGACTCCACGAATCTGAGCTAAATGAAAAAGAAGTTTACTTCTCTCCCATCCCTGGCTTTTTCCTTTTTCAATAAATTCCATAATTTCTTCAATCGTCTCTTCAGCCTCACCTATATAAAAGAAATCGATAAAATCAGCAATTGGTTCTGGATTATATCCACATGGTCCACCAGCACCAATGATTGGGTCCGTGTCACTACGATCTTTTTGGAACATTGGGATTTCTGCTAAATCTAACATATTTAATATATTAGTATAAGACATCTCATATTGAAGTGTAAATCCAATAAAGTCAAACTCCTTTATTGGAAGTTGGCTTTCTAAAGCAAACAAAGGAATATGATGCTCTCTCATTTTTGATTCCATATCTACCCATGGAGCAAAAACCCTCTCTGTTACCCAGTTCTCACGTTGATTTAAAAGATGATATAAAATCTTTATTCCCAGATGAGACATACCAATCTCATATGTATCAGGAAAAGCCAGCGCAATTTTAAAATTAACATCTGCATGATCTTTATGAACCGAATTCCATTCATTACCATTATAACGTGTCGGTTTTTCGACTTCTGGTAAAATCGACAACAACAATTCTTTATCCATTAAAATGCCCCCTCGTATTAATACTAGAGAAATTAATTTCGTTTTCTCTAATTGAAAATTTCCTGATAAACCATTTTTATTTGTTCTACAATTAGAGCAAAATCCCTTTTTTTATGAAGAAGATAATAATTCTTTAACAGGAACATTTCTACCCTCTTCAAAGAAAGTATTCAAAACTTCAATCTCCGTTATTATACCCAAAAAATGATAGTCTTCATCATAGATCAAAAATCGGGTAAAACCATTTGGATCAATCCCTTTCAAGATACTGGTTATCAGCGTATCTTCTGACACCAGCAATTCATGACAGGGAAGTAATTTTGCCTCACGAAGCAATGTCTTTTTCTTTATCAAATACTTCATTAAGACAAAGATTGACTGTTCTTCTTCCTTCATTGTTGCAAAATAAACGAAAAAAGCTACTAACAACGAAATCAAACCTGTTTTACCTGTTAGCCATGTAAAAAAAGCTCCTCCTCCTGCTATGAGAGTCAAAATTCGCGTGACCTGAAGGGTTATATGAGTCGCTTTCCAGTATCCTTTATTAAAAACAAGATTCGCTCTGAGAATCCTTCCTCCATCTAATGGTAAGGCGGGAATTAAATTAAAAATACCAATACTTAAATTACAGGACATAAAAAATCGAACCCTCTCATAATCAAGAAGACCATACCTCACACATAAAATTGTCAGGAGTAATAGCGTTAGATTTAAGGCTGGCCCGGCTATAGCCACCCTTCTTTCTATAGAAGGATTTATCTCTAACATATCATCAAAAACTGCCACACCGCCAAAGGGAAGCAACTCAATTTTCTTTATCTTTAAACCATAATAACGCGCTGTAAAAACATGGGCCAGTTCATGAAGAAAAACCACCATAAAAGCAATCAATGCCCGGGCCAGACCTCCGACCAGGGCAAAGAGCAAGATTATCACCAAAAATAACCAATTCACCTTTATCTTTATTCCCCACAATTTCAAAATGGTCATCCTTGCCACCCCGCAATGATTTCCCGTATCTTTTCATTAACCATTGTTGAAAATTGACCTAGTTTTTCCTTCAAGGAATTAGATGCCTGTTCTTTCCAAACATTCGCACGGACTCCCAGATTCAATTGCTTAATCCCTAGTTTCTCAACATCCTCTGAATCCCAACTGAACTCATCAGATAAGGCATATTCTACATAAGAAAGAACCTTTTGGCTCCAGGGAGTTTCCACTTGCTGAATAATACAAATTAATAAAAAAATATAAAATGCCAGGACAATCTGGCGCCAGATCATTTTTTTTGGCATAAAAAAACTCCCTCCTTTATATCTTTTTATAATTATATTAGATAAAAGAAGGTACTATGCCCAAAATTATTTCGACTTTAAAACATAATTTTCTGTTTTCGCATTCTTACATTCAACACTAACCCAACCGCAATCAAGTTTGTAAGCAATGAACTGCCTCCATAGCTTACAAAAGGTAATGGAATACCCGTAACCGGCATCACACCCATGGTCATTCCAACATTCTCGAGAATATGAAACATCCACATTGAAGCAACCCCAACAACCACTAACGTACCAAAGGAATCTCTTGCATCTCTAGAAATAAAAACACAACGAATGAGAAGTGTAAAATATAAAATCAAAACAAATGTTGCCCCAACAAAACCTAACTCCTCCCCAATCACTGGAAAGATAAAATCTGTATGTTGTTCAGGCAAAAAACGGAGTTGATTTTGGGTACCATTAAACAACCCTTTCCCAAAAAGTTGTCCTGACCCAATAGCGATCTTAGACTGAATTATGTTATAACCATGTCCATAAGGATCGATATATGGATCAATAAGCACCTGTAAACGTTTTAACTGATATGCTTTTAGAAAAGGAAAGCTAAAGTCATAATAGATACTTAAGAGAACCAGAACTAATACCAAAACAATTGCAGTAACAATAACAAAAGTCATCAGTTTAGCATTTCCACCACCAACATAAAGCATGCCAATGGTAATTCCAATAAAAACCAAAGACGTACCCAAATCATTTTGTGCTAAAACTAATAAGACTGGCAGAGCTGCCACTCCACATGTCTTCAACATTCCGGATAAATATTTCATCTCATTTTCCCGTGAAGAAATAAAGGCCGCTAATACAATTATCATCGCTAACTTTGCAATTTCAGATGGCTGAAAGCTAACAGGTCCAAGACGAAACCAACTTTTTGAACCTGAAACTGTCGATGCAAAAACTAAAGTTACAGTCAAAATTGCCAGAGTAAAAAGATAAATTATACTTGAATACTCTTTCAACCACCGATAATCAACAAATTGAATAACCGCTATAATCAATAATCCTAGAACAGTTGCAGTAAGTTGCACCTTCAGGAAACTCTTACTATACTCTTCCATAGTATTAAAATAGGTTGCACTGGCAATAATCATCATTCCAATTGAAATCAATAGTAAAACTATGAGCAAAACAGAAAAATCAAAATTTCTAATTAATTTTCGATTAAAGTCAATCATTTTTATATCCCTCCAGTTACAATTATATAATATCTGAAGGTGGAAGTCTATCTTCTTTACAGATTTATATCATCTAAAAATAAAAGCAGGGAATTTCACCCTGCTTAATTACGTTTAGATTTAATTGGAATATTTGCCAACAATAACATAGTCTCTTGTTCTCGTTTCAAACTCATCTCAAGATCAGCTGTATCAACTTCAACATATTTAGACACCACTGATATAATATCTTTCTTCATATTCTCTAATTCCCGAGGAGAGAGTTTGATTCTGTCATGGACGAGGACAAATTGGAGGCGTTCTTTGGCTACATTTTTACTACTTTCTTTAGAAGATATCTTTTTGAGAAAATCAATCACCTCATATCCTCCTCTCACGATAAGCCAATGATTCGCTTAAAGCGATCCATCAGATTTCCTTTTTCAAGGTTTAATAAAGGAACATCTGCCCCTTCAAGCCTACGTGCAATATTGCGAAAAGCTAAACCTGAACGTGATTCATCATCTAAAACCACTGGTTCACCTCGATTGGTGGAGATAACAATATCCTCATCTTCAGGTACCACACCCAATAAACCAATAGCCAGAATCTCAATCATATCATCAATATCCATCATATCACCGCGTTTGACCATATCAATCCGAAGTCGATTAATGATCACCCGTGGTTCCTTTAAGCCTTCAACTTCTAAAAGTCCAATAACCCGGTCTGCATCCCGTACAGCAGAAACTTCTGGTGTAGTAACGATAATTGCCTCTTCTGCTCCCGCAATAGCATTCCTAAAGCCCTGTTCAATCCCTGCTGGACAATCCACTATTACATAGTCAAAATCCTTCTTCAAATCGTTTGTCAATACTTTCATCTGTGAAGGATTTACTGCATTTTTATCCCGAGTTTGAGCAGCTGGTAACAGATGTAAGTTTTTGTTTCGCTTATCCTTAATTAATGCTTGCTCTAATCGACATGTACCTTCAACTACATCCACGATATCATAGACAATTCGATTTTCTAACCCCATAACTACGTCTAAATTTCTAAGACCAATATCTGCATCAATTAAGACAACTTTTTTTCCCTCCATAGCGAGAGCAGTTCCTAAATTAGCTGAAGCGGTGGTTTTACCTACACCACCTTTACCAGATGTAATGACCAAAACTTTTCCAGCCATGCCTTTACCTCCTCTGCTTAATATTCAAAACCCTCAATTACAATAAAGCCATCTTTTATAAAAGCTCGTTCAGGTTTAATCTTACCTCTTTTTCTGATAACTTTTCCATCTGGTGAACGAGAAATACAATGGGCAATCCTTAACTGGGTTGGTTGTAAAGAAATCGCATAAACCTCAGCTTCAGTATTACCTTGAGCCCCAGCATGAACAACTCCCCACAGATGTCCCATAACAATCACATCTCCAGAAGCAATCACTTCAGCTCCTGGATTTACATCTCCAATAATTGTCATGTTCCCTCTGTAAGAAACTTTTTGCCCTGAACGAATGGTTCTTTTGAGGATTAAAGTATCATCCTCATTCTTAATTAAAGCTTTATTTTGTAAAAACTGAGCAGATAACATGGGGGTACTCACAAATTCAATTCCTGCTAATTCGAACTCTTGGCATAGATTGATCAATGCTATCTTTTCGTAAGGAGAAATAACCCGGTTCCCTGAATTAATAGTAATTGATGAACCACGAAAAAAATCATTAGCATTAACAAATTTTTCCTTAAGTTCTTCTAAAATATTCGGAAATTCAATCTGCTCATTCAAATAAATTGTTAAACCTTGATTGTTACCTCTAACCAAGACCCCCTGTCGTGTCATTTTAGTTCCTCCCTATTTACCAACGAAATCCATGGTATGTGAGCTTTTGTGCGACTACTTTTTGTGGGCTAATCATGCTATATATTTCTTCACAACCCAACAAATCTCCTGCATCAATTTGGAAAATTATAATTATGGTGAAGAAAAAGTTTCTTTAAAGAAATTCTTTAAAGCCTCATAAAAACCTGGATCTATTTCTTCATCTAACACACCAAATTCATCTTTATCAGAAATATTAGATGGAGCATTTTCATCAGCATTCATTCCCTCTTCACTTTCACCTTCTGCTATTTCCTCTTCTTCCTCAGGTGGTGGATCAGGAATATTAAAATAGTACTTAAAAATTTCCCGAGCAATCGGTAAAGTTTTACTACTAGACATTCCCTGTTCAATAAAGATAAGGATTGCGATTTCTGGATCTTTAACAGGTGCAAATCCTGCAAACCAGGCATGGTTTGCCACTTCAGAACCAATCTGAGCAGTACCTGTTTTACCAGCTATTTCAATGTCTAAATCAGCAAAATATTTTCTAGCAGTACCATAGGTAGTTACACCTAGCATACCTTCTTTAACAATATTAAGATTTTTATCACTAACAGGTAACTCACCGATAACTTCAGGTTCAAACTGTTTAACCTGCATCCCATCATAACTTTCAATCCGATCTACAATATAAGGTCGATAAATCTTACCTCCATTACCAATCGCACTAACATAATTGATAAGCTGTATAGGAGTAGTTGTCAAATCCCACTGACCAATAGAAAGATGCAATGAGTTTCCTGGATACCATATCTCTCTATATTTCTGTTGCTTGTAATCCCTATCAGGCACCCTACCCTTATTCTCTTGCGGAAGATCAATTCCAGTCAACTCTCCTAATCCAAAACCTCTAGCGTAATTTGGAAGAGTAATTCCACCTTTATCTAAATTATAAAGTTGATGAGCTACTTTATAAAAGAAAACGTTATTCGACTGTGCAATGGCCTCTACTATATTTAAATCTTTATAACCTCTACTAGTCCAGTTTTTGTAAGTCCAACTACCAATCTTATAAGCTCCATTTGGATCATCAAAAAGAGTATTTTTATCAATTACGCCATCTTCCAGCATTGCAGGTGCTGATACCAATTTAAAAATAGATCCGGGTGCATAAGTCCCACTGATGCATCTATTGGTAAATGGCTTTTTTTGATCATTATTCAATTTGTTGAATTCTTCATGGCTAATTCCATTGGAAAAAAGATTGAGATCATAATCAGGGTTACTAGCCATCGCTAAAACTTTTCCGTTTTGAGGATTCATAACAATAATTGCTCCACCTATCGGACCGCCCTTCATATCAATATCCTCTTTTGCAATTTCGCGTAATTCCTTTATTTTTGCATCTAAAAGTTCTTCTATTTTTTGCTGTAAATCGATATCTATATTTATAAACAGATTGTTCCCGGGTAAAGGCGTATTCACTCCCAAAGTTCGTATCTTTCGACTTCGGCTATCAACTTCAATCAACTCTTTACCATTCTTTCCTCTTAAAAAACTTTCATAATATCGCTCTAGACCAGTTTTACCGATATAGTCTTCTCCCCGATAACCATCTTCTGAAAATAACTGTAACTCTTCTCGAGAAATTGCTCCCATATAACCAATTACATGAGAAGCCATCGATCCATACACATAATCTCGAATAGATATCTTTTCAACCACTACTCCAGGAAGATCTGAAAGTTTCTCTTCTAAGGTTACCATTTCTTCCTGATTAAGATTACGCTTAACCTCAAAAGTATTTCGTTTTTTACTACCTTTAGCAATGCTTTTGATCAAAAGAGCATCATATTTTAAAGGAAAAAGTTCACTAAGAGTTTGGCAGGTCTTTAAAAGATTAGCAGTACTCACCTTACGCAAATGTACCTGTAAATATTCTTTGAGAATATTTCCTTTGTTATCAACTTTTTGCTCAATAGTTATACCCTTTAACTTTTCTTGATTTTCTAATATAATTACTTTTTCTTCAGTTTTTAAATCATCTATCAAAATTACTTTTCCATCAACCACATTACCCAAAAGATTTTTAATCAATTCCATCCTGTCTAATTTTAAAAGATCACTTAATTCATCTATCGTTTTCTTTAAATTATCTTCACTACGTAGATCCTTTATAGTAATAGAAATTGAAGCAGAGTAGGCCAATTTATTTGCAACTAAAATTTCTCCATTACTATCTAAAATTTTACCACGTGGTGCACCAATTGTATGAAAATCAACTCTGTTATTCTCAGCTTGACTAAGAAAATTAGCACCTTGAAACAATTGAAGATAAGCAAGACGTCCTATAAGAATTAAAAAAATCATTAGGATTATTAAACCAAAACCCAATGTTCTCCTCTCCATATTATGAGAAATGGCCACAAATATCACCTCCATCTAATACTAAACGCTTTAGTGTAACACTTATAAAATTAACACCTATAAGTGTTACATTAAAGCGTTAATAATTAGCCCATAAAAAGTAATTTAGTCACACTCACATACTATATATAGT
>JAGMES010000162.1 GCA_023128035.1 Halanaerobiales bacterium
ACTAATATAATAGTAGGTTCACCAATAGTCGGTAGAGATAATATAAATTTAAATAATATAGTAGGGATGTTTGTAAATACATTAGCAATGAGTAATTATCCTGAAGGCGAAAAAAGCTTTAATAGCTTTTTAACAGAAGTAAAAGAGAATTCTCTAAAAGCCTATGAAAATCAAGATTATCAGTTTGAAGATTTAGTAGATCAACTGGGATTAGATAGAGAACTAAGTAGAAATCCATTATTTGACACAATGTTTGTAATGCAAAATATGGATATAAAAGAAGTAGAGTTAGATGATTTAGAGATAAAACCATATAAATTCGCATCTAATATAGCTAAGTTTGATTTGGCAGTAACAGCAGTAGAGGAACAGGAGGAGGTTTTACTCAATATATCATATAGTACTGAATTATTTAAAAAAGAGACTATAGAAAGACTATCAAAACATTATAAAAATGTAATTGATGAAGTAATTGAAAATACGGAAATTAAACTAGCTGAAATTGAAATATTATCAAAAGAGGAACGAGAACAGATACTATATGAATTTAATGATACTAAAGCTAAATATCCAAAAGATGAAACGATACATGTTACATTTGAAGAGCAGGTAGAAAAGAGACCATATAACATAGCTTTAGTATATGAGGATGAGAGATTAACCTATAGAAGATTAAATGAAAAAGCAAATCAACTTGCTAGATTGTTAAGAGAAAAGGGAGTAGGGCCAGAAAAGGTCACTGGAATAATGATAGAGCGTTCCTCAGAAATGATCATAGCCATTTTAGCTATCTTAAAAGCGGGAGGCGCCTATTTACCAATTGACTCTGAATATCCCAAATCAAGAATAGAGTTTATGTTAAAAGATGGCGAAGTTGATATTTTACTAACCGAAAGAAGTCTAATGGAAGAGATGCACTTTGACATAGAAAGTATAGATATAAAAGCTAAAGAACTCTATCAAGGGGACGGTTCGAATTTAAGCAAGATAACTAGTTCAAATAATTTAGCATATATAATATATACTTCTGGTTCTACAGGCACACCAAAAGGTGTCATGATCGAACATCGTGGTGTACTAAACTTAAAGGGGTTCTTAAAAAGAGTCTTTGATGTAACAGAAAAAGATAGAATACTCCAATTCGCTAATATATCTTTTGATGCATCAGTTCAGGAGATATTTTCAGCTGTACTTCATGGCGCATCATTGTATGTGGTAGCTAAAAATGTAATAGGAAATTATAGTGAATTTGAAAACTTCTTAAATGAAAATGAAATAACAATAGCTTCTTTGATGCCAACATATGCAATGGGTCTAAATTATGACAGCATAAAAACAGTAAGGTTATTTATCACTGGAGGTGCTGAATCGAAACAAGAATTAGTTGATAAATGTAGTGGTAGATCTAACTATATAAATCTATATGGACCAACAGAAGCCACAGTTATAGCAAGTTACTGGAAAGCAGATGGTCTTCATAGATATAGCTCAATTCAGATAGGTACACCTATAGAAAATACTCAAATCTATATACTAGACAATCATGATAACTTACAACCAATCGGAGCCCCTGGTGAGCTTTGCATAGCTGGAGAGGGTTTAGCAAGAGGATATCTGAAACGACCAGATTTAACCGTAGAAAAATTTGTGGACAACCCCTTTGGGGAAGGTAAAATGTACCGAACAGGAGATCTGGCTAGATTTCTTCCAGATGGAAATATTGAATTTTTAGGAAGAGTAGATTTACAGGTAAAAATAAGGGGCTTTAGAATAGAGTTAGGGGAAATTGAAAATAAACTTCTAAATAATAAATATATAAAAGATTCAATAGTATTAGCGAAAGAAGATGCAGATGGAAATAAATATTTGGTAGGATATATAGTTGCAGAAAAGAATATGTCATTATCAGAGCTCAGAAAATTCTTATCAGATGAATTACCTAACTATATGATACCATCTTATTTTGTACAGTTGGATGAATTCCCCCTTAACAAAAGCGGTAAAGTAGATCGTAAAGTTTTGAATGAAATAGAAGATAGAATCGGTTCCGATACAGATTTTGAGAAACCACGAAATCAAATTGAAGAAGAATTATCGGAAATATGGAAAGAAGTATTGGGTGTATATAAAATAAGTATAAATGATAATTTCTTTAATATAGGTGGACATTCTTTAAAGGCAATCTTATTAATAAAAGAGATTAACAGAAAATTAAATAAAGTGCTGGCACTAACAGAGATATTTAACGATCCAACTATCAAAGGACTTTCAAAAGCACTTTTAGATTCTTCAGATAGAGTTAGTTCATTTGATGATAATAATTTGATGTTACTAAGATCAGGCTCTAATCAGAAGAAAAATATTTTCTTTGTACATGATGGAAGTGGTGAGACTGGAAGTTACGTTGAACTAACTGATCAATTAAAATTTGATGGGAGTGTGTACGGGATAGAGTTTGATGGGTTGAGCCAATATGGCCCTGAAAATATTAGTATAGATAAGATGTGTAAAAACTATATTAATAAGATTAAAACTGTACAGAAAAATGGTCCCTACTATATTGCTGGTTGGAGTTTAGGTGGTACACTGGCCTTTGAGTTAGCTAGACAACTAGAAACAATAGGGGATGAGGTTCCATTACTGTTGATGATCGATACTCTTTTAATACATATATCTACTTCACAAGGATATGAATATAGTGCTGATACTGAAAAAGAATTTGTTAAGACTTTATTTAAAAAAGATAATTTAATAAGTTATCTCGAAGAGGTAAAAAGCTCTGAAGAAGTATGGGAGAAAGCTATTCATTATGCAGAAGAAAATGCTATTAGTGAATCAGAAGTGAAGGAGAATATGTATTCTACTATTTTACAAATAATACCTGGTTATGGGCGTGATAGTATAGAAAAATTAATTTATTATATTAATGTTATTAGAACTCTACATCGAGTTAGAAACTTATATATACCATCTAACCCAATCAACTCTACTACCTACTTTTTCAAACCAACAGAAGAAAAAAGAGAGAATTTAGAGGAATGGAATAAGTATATAAAACAATCAATTGAGATCGTAGAAGTACCTGGAAATCATTTTTCAGTTATGAAGTCACCTCATGTAGCTACTTTAGCTGATGAGATTAATAAAATTATTAATAATTGTCTGTAGTAGTTGAGCTGGGCCAACTGACCCAGCTCTTTAAAAACAACATCATATCTTTTATAATGTAAATAAGTAAAGATTTATTTGATATGATGAATAAAGCCATTATATGGTTATTTTTTGAAAGGAGAAAGATTATGAAATTTAAGCGCGTAGGTGTAATTGGTGCAGGGACAATGGGAAAAGGGGTAGCAATTGATTTAATACTTCATGGAATAAAGGCAGTATTAGTTGATGTAGACCAGGAGATTTTAGAGCAGGCTAAAGATGATATTATCGAAAAGACCCGTTTAGCTCCTCTTCTACAAAAATCTGCTCCCAGGTTATCTAAGGAAGAAATTCTAAACTATCTTACTTTGACTACTAATATTGAAGATGTGGAAGACTGTGATTTTATTATAGAAAATGTTACTGAAAAGTGGGAAATTAAAAAAGAGGTTTACCAGAAATTGAATCAAATCTGTGACCAAGATGTACCTTTTGGTGCTAATACTTCTTGTATTTCTATTACAAAGATTGGGAGCTTATTAAATCGGCCTGACCGGGTAGTGGGTATGCATTTCATGAATCCTGTATTTATGAAATCTGTAGTAGAGGTTATACGCGGTCATCATACTACTTATGATTGTATAGAATTAGTTAGCGAATTTTTAAGTCAACTTGATAAAAAAGCCATTGTAGTCAATGATTTTCCAGGCTTCGTAGCTAATCGTCTTTCTCATCTATTTATGAATGAAGCAGCCTGGCTAATTCAGGATGGGGTAGCCACTGCAAAACAGGTTGATGCAATTTTTAAAGAGTGCTACGGGCATAAGATGGGGCCATTAGAGACTGCTGATTTGATTGGTCTTGATACAGTAGTTGACTCTCTTAAGGTGCTTTATGAAAATTATCAAGATTCCAAATTCCGCTGTTGTCCATTGCTTAAGAAGATGGTAGATGCAGGTCTTTTGGGTAAAAAATCTGGTGAAGGATTCTTTAAATACAATAATAGATAAAAGCTATAAGATAATCGAAAGGAGATATTAACTTGAAAATATCATTAAGTGAAAAAGGTCAAAAAATTATTGATGAGATCCGAATTTTCACAGATGAGGAGATTAGACCTAATGCTAAAGGGTTTGATGAAAATCAGGCCTTACCCCAGGATTTAATAGATAAGTTAGCAGCTAAAGGGTATTTAGGTGCTACAATACCAGCAAAATATGGTGGTCTAGAGCTAGACCCTATAACATATGGGTTATTTACAGAAGAGATAGGGAAAGTTTGTAGTAATACCAGAGGTTTATTAACGGTGCATGACTCTCTGGTAGGTGAAAGTATTTTAAAATGGGGTACAGAGGAACAAAAAGATAAATGGTTGCCTTTAATGGTTAAAGGTAAAAAAATTGGTGCTTTTGCTTTAACAGAGCCCGAAGTTGGTACTGATGCCAAAAGTGTACAGACAAGCTATAGAAAAGAAGGTAATAATTATGTTATTACTGGTAAGAAAAAGTGGATCTCTTTTGGAGATATAGCTGATTTTTTCCTAGTAATAGCAAGTAATGATGAAAAAGTTACAGCCTTTTTAGTAGAACGTGAAAGAGGGGTCAAAACTACACCGATTAAAGGTTTATTAGGAGGTCGGGGTTCCCATATTGCAGAAGTTGAATTTGATGAAATTGTAGTTCCAGAAGAAAATATATTGGGTAAGGAAGGAACAGGGTTTACCTATGTGGTATCAGCTGCTTTAGACCATGGCCGTTATAGTATCGCTTGGGCAGGTGTTGCTATTGCTCAAGGCGCTCTTGAAGCAATGATTAATTATTCAAGAGAACGTTCTCAATTTGGAAAGAAAATAAGGTCATTTCAGTTAATCCAGAAAATGATAGCTGATGCGGTGACTGATATCTATGCTGCCCGGTCATTTTGTCTTCGGGCTGGAGAATTGAGAAAATCCGGTGATTACAACGCTATAACTGAAACCACTATGGCTAAATATTTTGCTTCTAAAGTAGCCATGGGTGTAACAACTAATGCTGTTCAGGTTCATGGTGGAAACGGTTGTTATAATGAATACCCGGTAGAACGTTTCTTTAGAGAGGCAAAAATTCTTGAAATAATAGAAGGTACCTCCCAGGTATTACAGCAAATTATTGCAAACTACTGTAGCAAGAAATATCGTCATAGAGGATAATGAAGAGTCTGAGCCGTCATTAGATTTATGATTGAAAACTAAAATAAAAGATCTATCCAGCATAAATGGCCACATTTAAATGATAATAATAAATATTCTAAAGATGAAATAGGAGAAAGCTATTGGGGTTATGTTGTTTCGATGGGCAATACAGAAGGAAATATGTATGGCTTACGAAATGCACGAGATTATTTGGCAGGTAAAATTTTACTGCTTGATCCTGATGTCATTGACTAAACTTCAGAAAACGCAAAACCCCTTAAGTTTAAGTTTGAGGGGTTTAACCGTTAGACAGTGGATGAACTTCCGTATGCTGAAAGGTATGTACTGTGGTGTGGTAGTGTCTGGGTAGGGGCGAATGATGTGAACTTAAATTTCGATAATTTTGTAATTTTTTACCAACACGAAGCAGGTGTTAAAGGGGTGAAGGTAGAAATATTAAGTAGTAATTTAACGATTCTTAGGAGTAATGGGTTTAGAGGTAAAGAATTAATAATTATAGAGTTTTATGGATTAATAAAAATTTTTCTAGTGAGCGAGAAAAACGGAATATACAAAATACGCATAAGAATGCGTGTAGATTGAACTAGGATGGTGGAATACTATTGGAAATTTAGTTCAGATATGAAGGGAGGTTGAAGGATTAGGGGTAAATAAGGACTGATATAAGTTGTTCTGCGAAATGCAAAATGATTTTGTGATTACGAAAGAAGACAGGCAAAACTAAATTCAATTATATCAAGTTTGGATCGTTTTCAGATATAAGCAATACTATCTGTGCGATGAGACTATTCCTATTATTCAGAAAATTTCAAGGGGGTTTTTATGATTGAATATTTATATCATTATACAAGTATAGAAAATTTGGCGTTGATATTGAAGTATCGAAAAATACGCTTTACTAGCTTAAATAGAGTTGATGACCTAGAAGAGGTTATCACAAATGATTATGGAGATCTAGGTCGTTTTTGCTTTGTTAGTTGTTGGACTGATTATCCGGTAGAATCTATTCCTTTATGGCATATGTACACACCAGATATGAAAGGAGTTAGAATTAGACTTCCCATTTATCCCTTTAAACTGTATGTTATTAAAAAAGGTCGATATCATTGCAGCGAAGATATAGAAAGTTATATTAATTTTGAAGACCATTACAAAAATAATAGTTATGTTATTAATCCTCCTTTTAAAGACATTCTCAATCAAATAGAATATACTGATGATTTAAATCTTCTAAATCCAAAAGTTTTTTATACCGAGATAAATAGGGAGACAAAAGCTACAACGCAAACTATAATGCTAGCCCCATTAGGAAAGTATAAACGAACTGTATGGCAATTTCAGAAAGAATGGCGGTATAGAATTATAATTTGTCCGTGGAAACTAACAGAACTCGCAGCATCAACAACTCAAGAGCACCAAGAAATATTTAGTAGGTTAAAGTCTAATACTCTTCCTTTCGATACATATGATTTAGATCTAGATCCTGAAAAAATAAAGGATATGGAAGTTGTAATTGGACCCAAAGCAACAGAATCAGAAGAAATAATTATTAACTCATTGATTCAGCAGTATAACCCAACTGCTATTGTCAAAAAAAGTAATTTAACTTTACGATAGTCTTTAAAAAGCTGAAAGAATTTGATTATGTTATAGTACCCAATTCACAGATCATCTCGAATTTGTTCAGCGAAATGCCAAGAAAGTTATTCTTAAAAATAAAATGTGAGGGGATTTATCATGGAAGAATATTCCTTTGGTTATCCGAAATATTGTTGTAATCAAAAATGTAACGCTATAAAGAAATGTATTTTAGTAGTGAAACCTTATTATGTGTCAAATGGCAGTTTAAAAGTAATGTTGATAGGGCAGGATCCAACGATTTATAAAAAACCAGAGAGAGTTAAACGAGTACTAATGCTTGATGAGGAAAACAGTCAACTTAAGCGTTGGTTAAAGGGAATTTTTGGAGCGGATATGTTTGATAGGATAACTATTTATGCTACTAATTTAGTGAAATGTTCGTTTGAACAACCCCCTTCCAAAAAAGTGGGACTCTTTTTTGAACAATGCAAGGAGCATTTATTTAAGGAAATAGTATTCTATAAACCTGATCTAGTATTAACATTTGGACAAAATACCCATCAGCTGTTCCGTAGAATTTTAACAAATAATCACAATGTACCACATACTATGAAAGAAGCTTTTAC
The DNA here is from genome assembly GCA_023128035.1 of Halanaerobiales bacterium. The sequence goes on from JAGMES010000162.1 coordinate 7,549, forward strand.
GGGTGAGTTTTTTAAAGTAAGTATTGATGATGTTGCTTTTGACTATTCACCATGTTTACATATAAAAACCTATAGAGTTTCAGAGACATATGGCAAGAAGATAGCAGAGTTTAAAAATAGTTTAGAAAAGTATTTACCCTAGATTCAAAAATATCATTTCTATGTAAGGCTTGTGTGGCACTTCGCAGAACAACGGATATACGGTTCCGCTACGCTCCACCCAAATTCTACCTCCGCTACGCTACAGTAGAACTTCGTATATCCAAATGTTCTTCGACATACTAGAGTCAAGATTTCAAAAAATGTTTAAAGCAATATCTTAAAAATTAACTAAAAAATAAAATAACTCTGTGATATAACGATAATATGTGGTAAAATAAATAGTAAGTATGTTATTATGATTAAAAGGGGGAGGAGACATGAGAGATATTTTTAGTCGAATTCCAGAGAGATATACTCAGGATATAAAATTAGCTATTGAAATCCTCAAAGATGAAGGATGTACAGAAATTTATCTTTTTGGATCGTTAGCAGAAGGAGATTTTAGGGAAGATTCAGATATAGACTTGGCTGTTAAAGGATGTCCACGAGATAGATTTTTTCACGTGTTAGGAAAGTTATTGCTTGAATTAAATCATAAAGTTGATTTGATAAATCTTGATGGAAGAGATCCATTCGCAGAATATTTGATTGCTGAAGGTGGGTTGATTTATGTCGCGTGATAAAATGAAATCGGCAGTATTATTTGAAATGGGTCAAATTGATCAATTGTTTGAATCATATAATCAATTATTGGAGAAAAGTAAGGAATATGAACCTGATTTGATAGAATTAACAGCATTAGCTTCAGTTTTACATTCATTTTATAATGGAGTAGAAAACATTTTTATGCAAATTGCCAAAAAGGTAGATGGTTTCACGCCAAATAATAATCATTGGCATAGAAATTTACTATTACAAATGGCAGCTGAGCAAGATAATAGAAAGCCAGTAATTTCAGAGGAAGTAAAATTAAGATTAGCAGATTACCTTGGTTTTAGACATTTTTACAGACATTCATATTCATTTTTCTTGAGTTGGGGAGAGATGGAAAAATTAGTTCAACCATTAGGAGAAGTATGGAATCAGCTAAGAAAAGAACTTTCCGATTTTCTAAAAATAAATAGTGATGAAACTTGATTATAATAGAGCGTTAAAAGTCCATTCTGTAGGATTTTTAACGCTTTTATTGTGGATCAGGAAGAAGTTTTCAAATAAATACAAATTTAATGAAGGTTTTGAATAATAAACGTCGAAAGAAAGAAAAGAATAATGGGATATAAGGTAAAATCTATAGTTAAAGGTTAATACATAAAAGTAGATTTACAGCAAGTAAGGACTCTAGTACGTCGTAGAACATTTTCGCCATATACAGAATAGCCCTTTGTCACGCTGGTTGCAAAAACCACGCAAACAGCGTGACAATCCTGGCGGAACGGACTACTCCGCATATGGCGAAAATGTTACGTGAAATTGGGCTGGGCTTGATATAAAAAGAAAACCTTTAATGTTATTCTAGGGAAGTAGACATGGTTACATAATTTCAAAGTAGATAGCTTTGGATACTGAATTTAGGTGTCTACTATAAGATAGATTAATTGCTTTGATTTCATTAATTAGTCGATGTTATACATCGAATGCTAAATAGTCTCTCGGAATAAATAATGAGTTTGCAGGTGATTTGTAATAATTTAACTGGGAATTGCAATGATTTCTTATGAACATCTGAAGAAATATAAAAAACCAGAAAAATGGGTATGACAAAAAGACCTATGTGAT
>JAGMES010000163.1 GCA_023128035.1 Halanaerobiales bacterium
TATCTATGGCATTTGAGTGCGACTACTTTTTGTGGGCTAATCATTAATGATAGCATGTCATCTTTTTCTTTGAGAATATCCTTTCTGGACAGGCACTGTCAATGAAAATTGCACATATAGTATTATGTAGTAATATCGCCTTTGTCGAAGTAATATTCGTGAAGGGGGCATAGAAAATATATGAAAAGATTGACAGGGTATAGTGTTGGGATTTTGGGAGGAGATAAGAGGGAAAGTGTAATGATGGAGTGCCTTTTACAAGAAGGTGCCGAGCTAAAGGTTTTAGGTGATCCTGGAGGAAACCTTACCGATCAGGTTCAGGTGGTATTAAAATTAGAAGATCTTATAAAAGATGTAGATGTAATTGTTGCTCCAATGTCAGGAACTGATGCACAAGGGATGATCAAAGCTAGGTTTATTAATGAGCCGATTTATTTGGATGAAAATTTTTTTACTTTGGTAGATAAAAATGTTCCTGTTTTGATTGGAATGGCTAACACTAAAGTTCGTTCTAGGGCTAAAGAAGCTAGAGTGAAATTGCATTTGATTGGGAAACGTGAAGATGTAGCAATCTTGAATGCGATTCCTACAGCAGAAGGAGCGATTCAGGTTGCTATGGAGGAACTTCAGATAACTATTCATGGTTGCAAGTCATTGGTGATGGGATTAGGTAAATGTGGATTATCTCTGGCTTGGAGATTGCGGGCACTGGGGTCAGAGACGTATGGAGTAACCCGGAGTAAAGAAGCCATTGCTAAAGCTCAGGATTTAGGAATACATACATTAACTTATGATGAAATGGAGGATTGTTTACTTGAATTTGATCTGATTTATAATACTGTGCCAGCTATGGTTTTACCAGAAGATCGTCTTCGTCTTTTAAGGAGAGATACTTTGATCATTGATCTTGCTTCAGCTCCTGGAGGGACCGATTTTGAAGTAGCAAAAAAATTTAATATTCGGGCGTTGCTTTCTTTAGGATTGCCTGGAAAAGTTGCGCCCCAAACATCTGGCTTAATACTTGGGCGAATCGTACCAGAGATGATTTTGAAGGAACGAATTGGGCGGGATGATAAATTTGGAGGTGTTTCGTAGATGGATTTGCGGGGCAAAAAAATTGGTGTTTGTATGACCGGGTCATTTTGTACATTTGAAAAAGTGATTCCTCAGCTTAAAAAATTATCTGATTTAGGAGCAGATTTACTCCCTATTATGTCGGAAAATGCATATTCCTGGGATACCAAATTTGGTCCTGCAAAAAAATGGAGAGATATATTAGAGCAAATTACCAGGGAAAAAATTATTCATACTATAATCGGAGCTGAACCGATAGGACCAGGAAAATTACTAGATGTTGTTGTGGTCGCTCCTGCTACAGGTAATACGATCAGTGCTTTGGCGAATGGGATTACTGATGGGCCAGTTTTGATGGCTTGCAAAGCTCAATGGCGAAATAACTGTCCCGTAGTGTTGGCAATTTCTACAAATGATGGTCTTGGAATTTGTGCGAAAAATATTGGTATTTTACATGATAAACAAAACACTTATATGGTACCATATGGTCAGGACCTTCCATATAAAAAAGAAAAATCTTTGGTAGCTCATTTTGAATATATCCCAGATACGATTATGACTGCTTTAGACAATAAGCAGTTGCAACCGATATTGGTTCCTCACGTTCAGATAAATCAATGAAACGATTCTTAAAGTGAGGAATTACTCTTTTTCAATTGTTTTCAATCACTTTTCTTACATTGATATTTTTCATGAAAACAGATATACTTAAAAAGATATAAAAATAATTAATGAAATTAGGAAAGTTATGGATTATACTGAATCGAATATTGCTGCTAACAATATTTGTAAAGGAGTAACCACAAATGCTGTACAGATCGGAGAAGAGTTACTATGGAGAGGTTTATTGTGAAAAGAGAGGTGTTATTAATATATGAAGATAATAGTCCAAAAATTTGGTGGATCTTCTTTAGCCCATTCAAAAGGACGTGAACTGGCTGTAAATAAGATATTGAAAGCTATTGAGCTAGGTTATAAACCAGTGATAGTGGTTTCAGCAATGGGAAGGAAGGGTGCGCCATATGCTACAGATACTCTAATTGAAATGGTTAAACAGATAAATTTTGATATAAAATCGCGAGAAATGGATCTATTAATCTCATGTGGTGAAGTAATTTCAGCAGTAATAATGACCCAACAATTGGATATAGCTGGATTAAAGGCAATAGCTTTAACTGGTGCTCAAGCTGGTGTTATTACAGATGAAAACTTTGGAGAGACACGGATTGTTAGAGTGAATCCAGATCGTATTTTGAAAGAATTAGAAGCAGGAATGATTCCTGTGATTGCGGGTTTTCAGGGAATTACTGAAAATGGAGATATAACAACTCTTGGACGTGGAGGAAGTGATACTACCTCTACAGCTTTAGGAGCTGCATTAAAAGCAGAATTTATTGAAATCTTTACAGATGTAGATGGAGTGATGACCGCTGATCCTCAAATCGAACCTAATGCGAAAACTCTTAAAAACGTGACTTATAAAGATGTTTGCGAATTAGCTTATGAAGGAGCAAAAGTAATACATCCAAGAGCAGCTGAGATTGCCAGACGTGAAAGAATTCCGATAAAAGTTCGTTCAACTTTTACAGATCATGAAGGCACTTTAATCAATGAAGTGGGCTTTGAAGATGGAGTTGAGATTAGAGGAGATCGCCCTGTTACTGGGATTGCTTCTAAAACAAATATTGTATATTTTAGAATTATCCCTCGCGTACAATTAGAAAATGCAACAGGATTGGGTGCATTTAAAGTAATCGCTGATCAAGAGATTAGCGCGGATTTTATTAATGTTAGGCCAGATTCAATTTCATTTGTTGTAGATGCAGATCGGGTTGATGAGACTCGAAAGGCTTTAAGTAGTTGGGATTATATATATGAAATTTCTAATGATTATTGTAAAGTGACTGCTGTTGGATCTGGTATGACAGGACGCCCAGGAGTCATGGCAAAAATTGTAGAGGCACTGATAGGTGAAGCCATTCCGATTTTTCAATGTACTGATTCATTGAGTACAATCGCTTTGCTTATCAAGAAGAGGGATCATGAAAGGGCTGTTAAAGCATTGCATCGAGTTTTTCAGTTAGATCAGATTTGGCAATGAATTTTCAAGGGGGATGACCAGATGGCTATTTTTGGTGAAGTATTGACGGCAATGGTAACTCCTTTTAATGAAGATTTATCTGTAAATTATGAAAGAGCTAGAAAGTTGGCAAAATATTTGGTTAAAAACGGTTCAGATGGTCTGGTGGTATTGGGAACAACTGGAGAGTCGCCGACTTTAACATTGGAAGAGAAACTTAAGCTTTTGCAGGCTATTATAGAAGAAGTGGGAGAGGAAACTTGTGTTATTGCTGGCACTGGAACGAATGATACCAGGGCCAGTATTGAATTAACCATAGAAGCTGAAAAAATTGGTGTAGATGGAGTGATGATAGTTGGCCCTTATTATAATAAACCTCCTCAAGAAGGCTTCTATCAGCATTTTAAGATGATCGCTGAACTAACCACTTTACCTGTCATGATATATAATGTTCCTGGGAGAATGGGAAAAAATATTGAAGCAGAGACAATTGCCAGATTAGCAGAGATAGAGAATATCGTGGCAGTCAAGGAAGCTAGTGGAAAATTAAATCAAGTATCTGAGATTCGGCGCTTAACATCGCCTGATTTTGCTATTTATAGTGGGGATGATTCTCTTACTTTGCCTATTCTTTCTGTTGGAGGAATAGGGATTGTGAGTGTTGCATCTCATCTTATCGGCAAACAGATCAAAGAGATGATTCGGCATTTTAAGGATGGTAATATTAAAAATGCAGCTATTCTTCATGGTCGGCTATTGCCTGTCTTTCATGGAATTTTCATAACCTCAAATCCGATTCCTATAAAGTTGCTTTTAAATGAGTTGGGGCACAGTGTTGGCCCTGTTCGCCCACCACTAATTGAAGCAACTAAAAAGGAGAAAGATTTTCTTTTAAACCTGATTTCACAAATTAAAATGTTTTAAGAGTAGTTCATTTTAATGAATCTACTCTTTTTTTTGGTGTCTTGCTTGTATTTTAATTGTAAATCCAGTATAATAGAGATAACGGGTTAGTGAACGGTTTTTTTTTGCCTTGATTTATTAAGAATGTGGTTAGGTGACGAAAAATTTTATAAATAGGAGGTGTAATTTTAAATAAATGATTAAAAAATCAAAAATCGAATCTAAAAATGTCTCAATGATTTCACTTGGAGGAGTGGGTGAGATCGGGAAAAATATGATGATTGTTGAAATTGGAAACGAGATCCTGATAATTGATGCAGGAATCATGTTTCCAGAGAATGAATTGTTAGGTATTGACTATGTAATTCCTGACATTACGTATCTTATTGAAAATAAAGATCGAATTCAAGGAATTGTATTAACTCATGGTCACGAAGATCATATTGGAGCTCTTCCATATGTTTTACGTGAAATTAAAGTACCGATTTATGGAACACGCTTAACTCTGGGATTGGTTGAGGGTAAATTGAAAGAGCACCATCGGCTTTCAGGAATTAAATTGCGAGTTGTGAATCCTGGATCAACAGTTATGGTTGGTTCCTTTAAGGTTGACTTTGTTCGGGTTAATCATAGTATTGCTGATGCTTGTGCTTTGGCTATTCATACCCTTCACGGAGCAATTGTTTATGCAAGTGATTTTAAATTTGATCATACTCCTGTGGATGGGCATGTTGCTGATTTTTATAAGTTGGCTGAATTAGGTCATAATGGGGTTTTAGCTCTCTTTTCAGATAGTACAAATGTGGAACGAGAAGGTGTCACTTTGTCAGAGAAGGTTGTGGGTGAATCTATCGAAGAGGCTGTTCGAGTAGCAGAAGGTAGGATTATCGTAGCTACCTTTGCATCTAATATTCATAGGATTCAGCAGGTAGTCGATGCTGCTTTTAATTATAATCGTAAAGTTGCTATCACAGGACGGAGTATGATAAATTACGTGAATATTGCTCGTGATTTAGGCTATTTACATATTCCAGATGGAATGATGGTTGATTTAAAAGATACTCATCGATATAGAGCTGAGCAAATTTGTCTATTAACAACGGGGAGTCAAGGGGAACCAATGGCTGCTTTAACTCGTATGGCTCGTGGAGATCATCGTCAGATTACTATAGAGTATGGTGATACAGTAATAATTTCAGCATCGGCTATCCCTGGAAATGAAAAATTTGTTGCTCAAACCATTAACAAACTCTTTGTGAGGGGAGCCCATGTAGTTTATGATGCAGTTTCAGGAGTACATGTTTCAGGACATGCTAGTCAAGAAGAGTTAAAATTGATGATTAACTTGACAAAGCCAAGATATTTTGTCCCTGTTCATGGAGAGTCCCGTCATCTTCATCACCATGCAGAATTAGCTAAAGAAGTAGGAATTCCACCAGAAAATATTTTTATTATAGAGCCAGGTTCCGTCTTACAGTTAACCCGTGATAATGCTAAAATCAGTGGAAGTGTACCAGCAGGTCAAGTATTAATCGATGGACTCGGAGTTGGAGATGTAGGTAACATTGTTCTTCGTGATCGTCGACTCTTAAGCCAAGATGGAATTGTAATCGTGGTTTTGACTATTGACAAAGGAACAGCAAGAATCGTTGCAGGGCCAGATATGATAACCCGTGGTTTTGTATATATTCGTGAATCAGAAGAATTGATAAAAGAGGCAACTGAAAAGGTGAAGAGTGCACTAGAAAGGTGTGAAACTCAAGGAATTACTGATTGGGGAACCTTAAAATCAGCAATTCGCGATTCTTTGAGTACTTTCATATATCAGAAAATTAAACGTAAGCCGATGATTCTACCAGTAATTATGGAAATTTAACGACATTTCAGAAGGTGGTTTCCAGAGTGAAGACCCTCTTCTCTATAGGTGGGGGTAGAAGTCTTACAATAATTTCAAAACTTCAGTGGCTGGCAAAATCTCCTTCTGAAGTCGTTAAACTTAAGAAATAATAACTTCGTTATTATTTCGACTTTGATGATAAACCCTCGATACTGAAATGTGTCGGGGGTTTTAAGTTTTTTGTATTATTTGCACTCTCCTCACCCATACTATATTTATATAGTAAAGGAGAGTGATTAAGGTGAGGATGAGAGAAGATCAACAACAACAAAAGATGTATAATAATCGCAGAGCACCACAACAACCTCCTAAAGGAAATCCTTATTTTACCCAAATGCCGGGGCCATCACAGGAGCAACAACCTCCTGTGCCTGTTCCACCGTCAAACCCTCAGGATGCTCCACAACATCCCATTAGGCTTAGAAAGGCTTCTATGGCAGCTTTGCGTAAATTTGGTCAAAACAATTTACCTACAGATGTGCAGAGTGATATTCATATGTTAAATATTATTGGACAGATTGAGGGTCATATGGTATTACCACCTAAAAATAAAACAACTAAATATGAGCATATCTTACCTCAATTGTTGGCGATTGAGGAAAACCCTAAAATTAAAGGATTATTTGTGGTGTTAAATACGGTAGGTGGTGATATTGAGGCTGGGTTAGCTATATCAGAGATGTTGGCAAGTATGACTAAACCTACAGTATCGCTGGTTTTAGGAGGAGGCCATAGTATTGGTGTACCAATTGCAGTAGCAACAGATTATTCTTTTGTTGCAGGAACTGCAACCATGACTATTCATCCATTAAGGTTGACTGGAATGGTTATTAGTGTTCCACAGACATATGAATATTTAGATAAAATGCAAGATCGAGTAGTTCAATTTGTCACGTCCCATTCGAAAATTTCAGAAAAACGTTTTAGAAATTTAATGTTTCAGACAGGCGAATTGGTTCGAGATGTAGGTACAGTGCTCGTTGGAGATGCAACTGTAGCTGAAGGATTAATTGATGAAGTTGGTGGCTTATCTCAAGCCCTTCAGTGTTTAAGAAAACTAATTGATGAAAGGGAGCAGACGTTGCATTAAGAATGGAGGTTTTTTGATGCTGTATTCAATAATTCCGTCAGAAATGGTTTTTGATGAGTGGGATGGAAAAGAATTAGAAAATTATCGGGAGATTACCTTTGAGAATCGGCAATTTATTGTTGAACCTTTAGAAGATAATCAAGCAAGGATTGTTCAACTTGTTAGTTCAGATCCGAATGATTTTATAAACTTAAATTATTGGCCGGGGACTATTATTAAATTTTCTCTATAAAACAATACAACAAAATTTCAACTGCTAAAAGTAATTAAATTATAAGTAGAGAGTTTTCTTGCAATATTTTTTGTGAGGTGAGCTCTCTATTTCTTTTTTGCTTAAAAATTGAATATAGATTATAAAAAGATGAAAGTTTTGAAAGGAGATTGAGTTTTTTGCTTGAAATTATTCTTTATATGACTATTGGTCTTGTTCTTTTTTTTGTGGGATTACATTTTTCAGAGCTAGGTTTGAAAAAAAGTACAGGTATTAGGTTACAACAAATTTTAGAGACGTTCACTTCAAATATTATTGCTGGGATAATTACAGGAGCTATAGTTACTTCTGTCATTCAGAGTAGTAGTGCTGTCACAGTGATGGTAATTGGCTTTGTTAACGGAGGGGTAATGACTATATATCAAGGGATGGGGGTGATTATTGGATCGAATATTGGTACAACGATAACCATGCATATTTTATCATTAAAGATAAATTATCTAGAATCAGGACTTTTATTATTTGGTTTTGCGGTTATGGTTTTAGGTTGGATAAAAAGAAAAAGAGAAATCTCATATGGAGGTTTGGTTAGTATTGGATTTGGTTTGATTTTTTTAGGATTAGAGTTAATTCAAACCGGGGTGACGCCCTTACAATATAATCCGCGGATTATGGGTTGGTTAATGAAGTTTGGTGACCAACCTATTTTAGGGATTTTTTCTGGTTTGGGTTTTACAGCACTCATTCAATCTAGCAGTGCGACGTCAGGAATTGTATTATCTATCGCTCGTCAGGGAATGATGACATTAAAAGGAGCAATTGCAATTATTTTAGGCTCAAACGTAGGAACATGTGTAACAGCTCTTCTTGCAGCAATGAAGACTAATAAAATCGCCAGACGAGTAGCATATTTTCATGTAATCTTTAATATTTTTGGAGTCCTTTTTTTCATTCCAATTCTAAATAATTTCAGTATTCTAGTATCTCGATTTTCATCTGACCTCGGCTGTCAGATTGCCTTTTCCCATACCATCTTTAATTTTACTACCGCCATCATCATTTTACCGTTTTTAAGATTCTTAGAGCATTTACTTAACGATTCATAATTTTTTTGATTGAATTATTATATAGGAGTGATTATTATGGAGTTAACAATTTGGAAAGCAATTCTACTCGGATTGATTCAAGGTGCAACAGAATTTTTGCCAGTAAGTAGTTCGGGGCATTTAGTTTTATTTCAGACCTTTTTGGGTTTGAATGAAGGAGCGCTCACTTTAGATGTTTTTTTACATTTTGGAACACTGATTGCGATAGTTATAGTTTTTTGGGATGATATCATAAGTTTAATTACGTTTAAAAAAAGCCATCGTAAATTGATGTATATGATAATCATTGGTATGATACCTACCGGAATTATCGGTGTATTCTTTAAAGATTTTTTTGAAGAACTGTATAAATCGGTTCTAGTAGTTGGTTTTATGCTACTAGTGACTGGAGGTTTACTTATGCTATCTGAAACTTTCGCTAAAAAAGGGAAAAGTATAAATCAGATGAAGGGAGCAGATGCTATTACTATCGGTATAGCTCAGGGTTTAGCTATTATTCCAGGGATTTCACGTTCTGGCACGACTATTGTAGCAGGTCTTTTTCGGGGATTGAAAAGAGATGAGGCTGCTCGTTATTCATTTTTAGTTGCAGTACCTGTAATATTAGGGGCTACGCTTTTAGAGGGAATCGATATTTTTCAAGGTGCAGGGGGTAATGTAGGGATCGAAAATTTAGTTGCTGGAACCGTAGCAGCAGTTATCTCTGGTTATGTAGCGATCCGTTTTTTATTAAAAATAATTAAAGAACGGAATTTGAAACTTTTTGCGTATTACTGCTGGTTCATTGGTCTCATTGTAATAATTAGCCAAATTATGTGAAAAGACATTTATCTTTTGAGTTAAGACCC
>JAGMES010000164.1 GCA_023128035.1 Halanaerobiales bacterium
TGTTAGTAGGTGAGTAGTAACTAAAAATAAATGTCACTACAATAAATAATATACTGCTTAATATAGACATACTTTTATTCATAACTTGTCCCCCAAATATTCTCATTAAAATGTGTTTGTCACTAAGAAGTACTACATCACTGTGATATTTGTGATTCTTAAAATTTATAACTAAGCTATTATTAATAACTTTTATATATATTTCTCATTACATGCAAGTTTTCCTCCTTCTATTTCAAAGATATTGTTATTCCCTCTTCGTTATTGAACAAGATGTCTAAGAACATATACAGAAAAAGAGACGTAATACTCCGTCTCCTTTAACTTTAAATTATTAAATTAACTCCGTTTTATAATCAATCGTCTTTCATTTACTGCATAGCATGTTCATTCAATCTTTTAGATAAGTTATATGTTGAGAAATCCTTTTTGCATTTAACCATCATCCCCTCGACCTGATCCCTTAATTTGATATCTTGAAGCAATGTTTGTTCAGTATGATATTTATACTTACCTTTTTCAATATCTTTACCAAATCTAATCTCGTTATTGTAACTTTTGTATTTCTTCACTAGATAAACCTGTCAATTCCATGATTTTTGAAGTCAACATATCTGCTGATAACATCTTTTTAGCAATTTCTCTCCTAGCTTCCTCTCTCCCTTTAAGTCGATAAGAAGAAACAAATTCCATACTCTTTTCAACCTCCTTTTCATCTAATTCATTTTTTATTCTATTACGATAGGTTTCTTCTTCATTTTCAGTGAGGGATAAATATGTTTCAAAAAATGTTACCAAAAACTCATTTTTCAAATCGTCTAACTTCATCTCTAATAACATTCGTAGGAACTCAATCTTCACTTCTATCTTTTCTTTTTCTGTCCAATCCATTTTACTTATTAACGCTGCCGCAACTGGATTATTGCTCTTTATAAACTTCTTCCATGATTCTTTTCTTAATTGAATTCTAAAGTTTTCAAAAATGGAAACTCTATTATAAAACTATCTGGTTCTACGATCTTTGCATCATGAGAGTATATGACTATTGGAATGATTTTATGTTGATACTTTTTATACAACTCAGCAAAATAACGATACATACTTTCATTATAATCTGCTAATCTCTGCGCCTGGCTTTCTACATGTATTAATATTACTCCATCTTCACTTCTTAGTTTTGTTTCTACAAGAATATCTACATAGTGTTGTTTAAACTTCTTATAATCTGTTATTACTTCCTCTCTTAAAAACTTTACATGATTTTTGTCCATCACTTTGATAATTTCAGGAAAAAACAACTCCACAAACTCTACAAAAAACGTTTCTAAAAGAGTTTTAAACAAGGCATCATGTTTTTTTCTACTTACCTTCCTGCTTTCTACACATAACATAATATAATCACTCCTCAGATAATACAATTAATTTAAATCTAAGGTAGTGGGAATTAGTATTTTATCTAATCTAAATTTATTTCTTTATCAGTTTAAAACAATAAAATTTATATTTTAGCAGGAAAGTAAATAAATTCTTATCTTTATTTTACCATTACAGCTATCAGATTTCAAGAGTTTTAAGTAACTTTTTTGACAAAATTCATTTATTGGTTTAGTATTTTAACTAATTAAATCATCGACTAATAAAAAACACCTTTTCAGGTGTAAGAATTCTATTAATTCTAATTTTATAAATCCATCTTAATACCATAGTTCTTAAGCCATTCTTTTCTTCTTTCGTAATCTGGCATGAAACTTTCTACCATATTCCAAAAAAATTTTGAGTGATTTAAATAAATCAAATGGCACATCTCATGAACAACAATATAATCAAGAACATATGCTGGAGCCATTGAACAACGCCAATTAAACATCAGGTCATGATTAGAAGTGCAACTGGTCCATCTCTTTTTTTGTTCCTTTATCTTTACAGAATTTGGCTAACATTGAAATGAGGTTGATAATATTCTATTCTTTCTAAACCCTTTTCGTTATTTAACAAGATGTCTAAGAACATTATACATCAAAATAGGAAGTAACATTTCCCGAAATAGAGAATAGTATATTAGCAAGTCAAATACCTAAAAAAATTTTGAATGAGGTGGATTTTTAAAATGGAGAAACAATATCATGATTGTCAATCAATGGATTCTATGTATTCCATGAAACCTATGGCTGGTATGGCTTCCATGCATCCAATGACTTGCATGTCTTCGTCTTCTATGCAACCTATGGCTTCTAAGTATCCTATGAGATAGTTTAAGACTATAAAGGGTCTAAATTAAGATCTTCAGATGTAATTTCAAAGACGTGAAACATAGAACAAAAACGATTGACTTCTATCATTAAAAAATTTATTTTCCGTGCTTTTAGGTTCTATGATAAGCAATCAAACAAAACCCCACTAAATTTCTAGTGGGGTTTTCGACCTTTACCGCACTAAATTCATTAATTCCTGCTGGTTTATTCTGCTTGTTGCATATCTTTCCTTTAAAACTCTAAATACCCTTTCCGTATTTTTATATTGACACTTATATTTAAATTGGCAATTTCCACAATCATAACATTTTATAAGATTTTGCTTTGGAAAAATAGTTTCAGGATTTCCAATTTCCTTTATAACACCTTTAATCATGGATAGAGGATAAAAAGTTCCCAGCATCTCTATAATGTCTCTATCATCCAAACCATCTGAACGTGCTGCCAAATAATCCCTCATACATTTATAGTACGTAACCATAGGTTTATGGAAAGTATTTGTTTGAATTTTACCCAAGAATCGTTCAAACACCCTATATGCACTACTAAAATCACCCTTTTTGCAGTAAAGAGCAGTAGTAAATAAAGATACATCTGCATAATACCAAGGCAGATCATTACTTATTGGTAGGTTTAAAATTTGTAACACCGTTGTATTATGGCTAAGATCCTTTTTTTCCAGAAAAGTAGAAAGGCTTTCAATATCTTCATCTGTGATATGTTTCATATTTCTGATCAACTTTTTAAACTTTACAAACTCTGCATATTCATCTAATTCTTTAACCTCATTGATTTCTTCAATCTCGCTGAAACCCGGAACTATAACATGAAATGCAGGAAATCCCAAAAAGGACACATCTCGCACATATGTATCATGGCCTTTAGTTTTCAGAAGGTTGATTAAGTATTTCAGCATCTCTTTGTTGGTCATCCTGCTAACATCTTCAAAAGGTCTAAATTCATAGCTTGGGGTTGTTTTAAAAAACTCAGGGGGATACCATCCACAACCGTTAACAAGAATATTTAATAAATTACTGTGTTCATCCTCCATATTACTCCTAAATGAAAACTCCCATACACCCCGCATATTCCTTACATCCTGTCCCTGCAAGAGTTCGGTTAGGGTACGCTCTGCTGCAATCTCAAAAGCAGGATGAGAACCGAATTTTACAAAATAGTTCTGCTGATCTCTGTTGATAAAGATTACTCCCACCACAGGAAGGCCTTGACCTAATGAGCAATCTTTTAATAGAACACTATAATTTCCACTTAACTCAATCTGCTTAATCATCATTTCTATTTTAGGATATTTTTTTAAATAACTCATAGGAATAGTAGGGGGGGTTATCCTTTCATCCATGATCCGTTGATTAACATTCCTTTCCAGCACTTCAGATATACCCTGCACTAATGCTTCCTCCGGGCTATTCCCAGCACACATTCCGTTCGACATATACATTTTTGAAACCATTTTCATCGGAATATAGGAGAGTTTACCACTATTCATGTTACAAAATGGAATAGCGATAAAGCCACAAGGGGATTCCTCATAGGAAATATCTTGCCATTTTTTTAGAAGCTCTTTTTGATCTATACTGGAGTCCAACTGAGTCAATTTTTCTTTGATCCATCCATTCTTACTCTTTAGTACATCTTCTATGCTCATCTGTTTTTCGTCAGGTGCATAAAAAAATCCTTTGTACTCTATCGCTTCCTGACTAACATCAGTATTAAGTCTAAAAGGTGCCTGATTTTGAAGTCGTTCCATTAGCTCACCATAAGCACTTGCCAGAGCGTATTCATAGGTGGTTCCTTTACCATTAGTAGAAAGAGTGGTATTCTCAATTCCAATTGTAAGAGAATAAAACCACTTTGCAAAATGGGCTACACCTTTTTGTACAGTTAAAATCCCTAAATCATTTAATATATTCCTGATTCGATTTAGAGTATTACGAGGTGATTCATCCTTATACTTTCGTGTGCCGATATGCTTCATTTTTCTCACCTCACATAAATTTGGCTTCAATAAAAAACTTTACTCATAGCCTGTTGTCACCTGTTGTCACCTGTTGTCACCTGTTGTTGAATTGTATCAATCACTCTTTTATGATGGTACTAGTAAAAATAAAATTATCCTAATTAGTATATTATATTTTAGGTAAACCAATCATATTACTCTAATTAAAAAGGTGCATACTATATTTATTAATCTATTTACTGTATATATCCTTTGTGACAGCTATTTGGCGACTTAACGTTATAAATTAATAAAAGAAACCCAGAACTAAACCATTATCAAAATGTCTTTATCCTGTTCAGTTAAAAAATACCCATCAATAATGGACGACTCTTCACCGTACATTTGATAGGTATTTTTTAACCTTTAAATCATCTCTTCTAAAGAAATTTCAACTTTTTTATTAACATTCGCGTCAACGTTGCCCAAAAAACAATCCTCTTTCTGACATCTTAGGTTAACATATAATTTCCTCTTCTTGTTTTAGAGTTTGTATTTCTTCAAGTGATAAACCTGTCAATTCTTTGACTCTCGAAATCAATATATTTGCTGATAACATTCTCATTACTACTTCCCTCATAGCCTCTGCTTTACCTTCTATACGACCTATCTCTATACCCTCAGCCCTACCTTTTAAACGATAAGATGAAACAAACTCCATACACTTCTCAACCTCCTTTTCACCTAATTCGTTTTTTAATCTCTTACGATAGATTTCTTCTTCATTTTCAGTGAGAGGTAAATACGTCTCAAAAAATGTTACCAAAAACTCAATCTTCACTTCTATCTTTTCTTTTTCTGTCCAATCCATTTTACTTATTAACGCCGCTGCAACTGGATTATTGCTCTTTATAAACTTCTTCCATGATTCTTTTCTTAATTGAATTCTAAAAAATTTAAACTCTAAAGTTTTCAAAAATGGAAACTCTATTATAAAACTATCTGGTTCTATTATTTTTGCATCATGAGAGTAAATAACTATTGGAATAATTTTATGTTGATGCTTTTTATACAACTCAGCAAAATAACGATACATATTTTCATTATAGTCTGCTAATCTCTGGGCCTGGCTTTCTACATGAAATAGTATTACTCCATCTTCCCTCTTAGTTTTGTCTCTACAAGAATATCTACATAGTGTTTTGTGAACTCCTTATAATCAGTTATTACTTCCTCTCTTAAAAACTTTACATGATTTTTGTCCATATCTTTGATAATTTCAGGAAAAAATAACTCCACAAACTCTACAAAAAACATTTCCAAAAGAGTGTTTAAAGTCGAGGTAATAACTACGTTAATACCTCTTAGGTTTAACGACTTCAGAAGGTTATTTGAACTCCCACTAAAGTTTTTAAATTGTTCTAGTTCTTTCACCCCCACCTATAGGGAAGAGAGACTTCGCCTTCTAAAATGTCGTTAAACAAGGCATCATGTTTTTTCTACTTACCTTCCTGTTTTCCACACATAACATACAATCACTCCTCAGATAATGAAATACAATTAATTTAAATCTAAGGTAGTGGGAATTATTACTATATATAATCCGAATTTATTTCTTTATCAGTTTGAAACAATAAAATTTATATTTTAGCAGGAAAGTAAATAAATTCTTATCTTTAATTTACCATTACAGCTATCAGATTTCAAGAGTTTTAAGTAACTTTTTTTGACAAAATTCATTTATTGGTTTATTGTTTTAAATCTTTAAATTAGCAACTCATACTAATAATAAAACCCCTTTAAGTAAATATTAGTTGTTTTTCAACCTATATCTACTTAAAGAGGTTTTATTAGTCTAAAAGAAATCATCATATAATTCATCCATTTTGTGAAAAAAATCACTCCAGCTTGGATTCTTTGCTTTATCTGATTTAGTTAGATAGTATGAATACTTATATAATTTACGTAACTCAACTTTCTTTCCCAAATTAGTTTTAACTAAATAATAAATAATTTCATATGGCCTAATTGCTTGCACATTATCTAAATTCGTTTTTAAATCTTCTGCTTATTCTATAAGCCTTAAAGCATTATAGTCATGTGAACAAAAATATAAATATTCCTTAGTTGCAATATGGGCCAGCGATTTAACCTCACCTCGATCATCACTATTATCCAATTTAGGGTCATAAGCTGTACAATATGAAATAGTGTATTATTTTCAATCAAAGATATAACGGCTTGATTTTGGACATCCGTATTTACAAGATTTAATTTCATGGGCTAACTCCCAAAAAAGTCTTTGATTTCTTCTAAATCTTCTATATCAATTTCTTCTTCTATTCCAAAATCAAATAAAGTCTTATTAAAAATATCTAAATCCTCACTTAATTCATTTAATGAAATTTTTCCATCCTCATAGTTTAGAATAAATTCTTCTAAAGCTGGACCATCCACACCAGATTTTTTTGTTCGTTGATTTAATAATTTAAAAGTAGTTTCATCAACATTGAGCCCAATTAAGTAATATTTATCGCCTTCATTTCTTACAGATTCTCTTATAAGTTCAGTAAATTGTTTATCATCTATAACTTCAATTTCTCGAAACCGTCTAACAATTGCTTTATAGGGAAGTTTATATTCACAATGCAACCTAGCAATTAAACGTAGCAAACTCAAATGACCCCAACTTTTTAAACTTATTTCTCCCTTATTTACTTTTTTAATCTCTTCTTGCAAAGTTTCAATAGGTAGTAATAATTCAGCAGCAAAACGATTGGCTTTGCACTCTCTTGCATCTTCTCTATCAATTGAAAACCTACAAATTGTCCAATCAATTTTTTCATAGTGATGATATAACTCATGTCCTAAAGCAAAAATTTGCTTATCATAATATTCATAGGTATTCAAACCAACAAAAGCAATTATTTTATTGATTTCTTTTGATCTTATATATAATGCCGAGAAAATATTATTTTGTTTATCACCTGTTTCAATTGGAAGATATAGAATTTGAATACCTATTTCACGAATAAGTTTAAAAATGTTATCTCCCAAGGGACCCATTCCAAAACCATACATATTTCGCTTTTCTTTAACTAATCGTTCAATTTCATAAATATCTTGTTTATCCAACATTTTAAGTTCTCCTTAAACGATGATGTTTTCTAAGACGTAAGACCATAGAAATCATTTGATTAAACCCTTTTTTTTCTTTTTCAGACTGTGTTTCGCCAAGCATAGCAATAAAAATATCCGAATTACTTTCCTCTTCTAGAATTTCTTCAAAATTAATATTTAATTCTTTTAAAAGCGCATTTAATTGTGATAACGAGGGTAAATGATTTTTACATTCAATTCTACTTATTATATTACGATTCATATTTGTTAACTTTGCTAATTCCTCTTGCGTCAATTCCAATTGCCTTCTTTTTTGTTCAACAATCTTTCCCAACTTCTCTAAAGAGATTTGTTTCAACGTTACACCCCCACTTATGATACTTTCTATATCATATTATATGTGCACCTATATTAATATGATACTATACATAGCAAAAAAATCAACTTTTTTAAAATATTTTTACCTCCATTTTCTATTGCGTAAATATTCCTAACTTTATATCGTTATTTTACTTGAAATGTTCACAGATAATTTAAATCTAAAGTAGTAAAAATGATAATTTTAACTACTTTAGATTTAAATTATTAACTAAGAAAAAAACACCTTTTCAGGTGTGAAAATTGAACAGTTATAATAAACATGCGAGTGAATACTCCTCACATGTACAGATTCCATTCCAAAAACATTTCTAGCCAAAACATAAAGTTTTAAATGGTTATTCTTTTTCTAACTCTTTTAAGAGTTTATTTAACCTTTTAGCAGTTTCTTTATATATCATATTATCGTCTCTCCGAACGCCTATAATCAGGACTTTTACCATTGAATCATCCTGAATAACTTTGTAAGCTATCCTAATTGAGGCTTTTCCTTTTATTTTTACGGCTGAACATCCGGTAAGATTAAATCCATATTTATTTCCAAGTGGCTCTCCATAACCTCCTTGGTCTTTAGTAAGTGGATTTACGGATATTTTTAATAAAGCCCCTAAAACTTTTTGTAAATGTCCGCTTTTTTGAACCTCATGTAAGTCAGCATAGGCTTCTTTTACAAAACCTATATCATATTTTGCATTTAACCCTTTTTCAGACAAAATGGACATAAGTAGTTTATCTATATCCTTTTTATTCACTCAAATTCCACCTCATCCATCGCCTTTAAGAGGTCATCTTTTGATATATTAAAATCCTTTACCATATCTGAAAATTTTGCAACAACTGGAGATTCTAATCTATTAAAAACCGATTCATAAAAATTCATTTCCTCAGCCTCATTTAAATGCTTGAGAAATATCAAAATCTCCATAATAAAACGAAAGTCATCAAAATTAATTATAGCTTTTTTAGTAATACCATCCTGTTGTATAAAAAATGGTTCTTCTGAGTCAATAATTTTAGCTAACTGACCACGATTATACTTAGAAATCGTATGAGAATTACGATTAAGAAGATCAAGCAATTCAGAAACATCATAAGGTAAAGACATTGACATACCCACTCCTTCTCAACTCCTTTCTATTAATATAATCAATAGCTAAGTAACATATGCATCATTTACTATATTTTAACATAGTTTTTGTAAGAATTCAATGCAAAAGTTGCAGCACTTTCTGCATATCTTTCTTTACAATCTAAAAAAATTATTTATTCATAATTTAACAACAGTTCGTCGCCTTATAATAGAGATACTCTTTCTTTATCATTATAATTTGCTGTAGTCAAGACTACTACTAATTCTGAGTTTCTAAGTTTATCCTCTATAGCTTTAAATGCCATATCAAGTTTCGGGCCAATATCAAAAATCAAATCCTTTATCTTCTCCCATCTTACCTTTTCAGGTACAAAGGTAACTATTCAATCGCTAACTAAAAAGTAAAGCTTTT
>JAGMES010000165.1 GCA_023128035.1 Halanaerobiales bacterium
AATGGAATGCCTGAGTAGTAACCAAGAAATTATTGAAAACGAAACTATCACTGGTAAACTAATAGATAAATTTTCCTTTGATATGCTTTATGATGAACGTTATTTTATTTCTCTACTATTCTATCTTGGCCTTTTAACCATAGATCGACCTATAAAATTCTGGTTATCATTTAAAATACCCAACTATGTAATAAAAACAGTCTTCTGGGAGTATTTCACCGAACAATTAGCAAAAGAGTATCAGATTAATTTTGGATCTAACGAAATATGAATGGTTGTGGGAGCTAAAATATATCAAGGAAAAGAATAAAGATCAATTTGAAAAATTAAAAATGAAGGTTTAACCCAATTATCAAGATATGCAAAGAGTGCACAGTTTAGAGATAAAAAAGATTTAAAAAAGGCTTTGATTATCTTTATCGGTAAAGGAGAATATCAAGTGATCTATCTAGACTAAATAAACAGCCCCATTAGAGTTATGTTAGCTCTAATGGGGCTGTTTTCTTTACTTATAAATCTAATAAAAATTTATCATTATTGATCTTACAGTAAATTTTACATCTTTAAATCTAGGATCACCACTATTTAATAAAACTTCTCCCAAAGTACCAGGCATATTGAATTTTTCAGCATAAAGACCGATGATAACATTACTATCTATTTTCCCATCATTCCATGATTCTACTTGACCACCATAATCCCAACCAAAACCCCAAAACATAAAGTCTCTACCGTTAATTTTAACAAGTTCCTTCACAGGCATTCCAATGGTAATTCTATCATTCAATACCCAACCAGAGTTAGGATCAGTAATTTTTATCTGTGCTGGATTCTTAGCGTCTTCTGTATTTTTCCACAAAATAAATATTTCGTCTTTAGTGTTTTCAAAAACTACTGTGCCCTCTTCATAATAGCCTTCTCCAATATGGACTCTTGTTCTTTTAACATATTTTGATCCGAATAGAAAAATAAAGACATCTTCACTTAAAAGGTTATTTACTGTTACATCTCTATTACCATAAGATAATACCATCTTGCTATGTTCTTTAATTTCTTTAATCTCATTCATATCTATTAATACATCTGTAAAATGATGACCTGAGAAACCTGCGATAAAATTACCATAAACATTAACCTTTTTGTTTTTATATTTACTTAAATCATAGCCATTGCCGTTAATAATTTGAAGTTTTGTTATCCCATAAACATTAGGACAAGTTTCATCTTCTTCATAGGACACGACATCAATAGGATTATCAAGATAAAGAAAATAAGGATATAATTTTTGATCTTCTTCAGGAGTATCACCAAAATTATATGGGCCATAAAACATTTCCTGAACCAATGTTCCCTTCAATTCATAATTTGAACCTGCATACGAATATTGTTGCTCACCCATACCGCCTTCAGCAAACGCAGTTGTTACCAGACAAAGAACTAAAAACATCATACAAAATAATACTTTACACTGACTTTTTAAATACTTTTTTACCATTTGTCAACCTCCTTAAATATGTATCATGATAATTGCTACTGTCCTCAATTTTCTTCGTCAAAAATCGAATAAATCCTGCAAGGTATCTTATTTATCATACTAATATTTAAACTTAAGTGGTAAATAAATTTAAAAAAGACCTTTAGAGGTTAAAGTTTTGCTCTAAAGGTTAATCTGTTTAAGTCAAAATGATAAAATTTTCAAAATTTAAACCTTCTTTCTCACAAAGTTTATACAATCCACTTAAAAATTATCACCCTTGTCAGCTTTTTGGAAAGCTATAAAGGTTAGCTATTCACAGCACAATTCTTTTTCAGTTCATCGCTTTCATTATAATACAAGCTGTAGAAGTATTCTTTATGATCCATCAGCTGTTGAAAAGAACCTTTTTCTACTAATATTCCATTTTTCATCACAAGGATGCTATCATACTGCTTAAGCAATTTCTGAGAAAGCTTATGGGTTATAACCAGTGCAGTGATATTCTTTAGGTTAAGTATGGATTTTTCTATGTTGTAGGCCATGGTATTATCCAGTGAGGCAGTGGCTTCATCCAGAAGTAATAGAGGGGTATTCCTTATCAATGCTCTAGCTATGCCTATTCTCTGCTTTTCACCGCCCGAAAGTTTGTTCCCGGCTTCTCCTATATATGTATTTTCTTTGTTTTCAAAAGTGCTGATAAGCTGTGATAAGCCCGACAGTTGAATAACTTCTTTTATTTTATCTTCGGCGTACTGCTGGTATAAAGTTATATTCTCCTTTATAGTGGTATCAAAAATAAACACGTTTTGATGGATAATAGATACAAGCTTATATAGAGATTCGGGCTTTATGTCTGAAATTTTTATACCATCCATCAGAATTTCCCCAGAGTAATTATTATAATAATTAAGAAGCAACCTTAAAATTGTTGATTTACCGCTACCAGAGTGACCTACGAAAGCATATTTCTTTCCTTTTTCTATTTCGAAGTTAAGAGTATCTAATACATTTACTTTATTATCATAAGAGAAAGAAACATCAGAAAATATTATTTTTTCATTGAAGTCTTCCTTGGTTATATTTTCAGAAGGTTCTGTTTCATGCACTGAGAGGGCTTCTAATTTTTCAATAATTGGCTTGGATGATTTTATTGCATTGATTCTTGCTGATACTTGTGCTATAGGGCTTACTATATAATTCATTAACTGACCAGCAGCAAGAATTGTTCCTATGGTAATCATATTTTTTAGTGCCAGATATACCCCTACAGTTATAGTTATAATTTGAACTCCATACGAACAAAAGGTTGCTATTGAATTTACAGCGCCCTCAAAAACTATGTTTCTATATTTTGCCTTTTCTACACTATTACTCTCCTTGTTAAATTCATCAAATACCTGCTTATGTATATTGAAGCTTTTTATAACTTCAAAACCGGTAAATATATCTTTAATTCTGGCTGTAAAGCTTTCAAAGCTGTTTGAGTATTCTTGTTTCAATAAAGCTATTTTTCTATGTGTAAATTTAGGAATAAGCAGTGGAATTGTACTTATTAATGCTGTTACAGCTGCCAGATATATATTTAACTTTATCAAAGCTAATACAGCGATAATAAAGCTTACTATATCGTCAAAAATTTCCACTAAATTATCTAAATAGTTATCTTCTATTAGCTTTATATCATTAGTCAGGTTTGATACATAATTACCGCTATTCTTACTTTTAAACTTTGCGATATTAAGATTAGATATATTATTAAAAGTATGGTTTTTTAAATCTATTACAACTTTTTTGATATAAATTGCCTTAACGTATTTTTTTACTACATACACTATATTGCTAAAGACGATAAAAAAACCAGAAAGAAAGATGGTTCTATAAAATTCATTGGCATCTGCCTTTATGGACAACAGATCTAATATATTTTTTAAGACGAATGCTAATAAAACACTAAGTGCTGAAGATATAATTGTTATTGTAATAGTCAAAAATAGTAAGGTTTTGTTTTTAAATAGGTGTTTTTTCATAATGCACCTCTTTTTCATACCAATATTTAATCAATCTTTAAGCTATGAAAGTATCAAGTTGTACTTTAGCCAACTCATTTTCGGTATTTTTTTCTTCTTGTGCTAAATACAAGCTGCAAAAATATTCTTTATGTTCCATCAGATGTTCGAAAGAGCCTTTTTCTACTAACCTTCCGTTTTTCATCACAAGGATGCTATAATACTGCGTAAGCAGTTCTTGAGACAGTTTATGAGTTATAACCAGTGCAGTGATATCCTTTAGATTAAGGATAGAATTTTCTATATTGTAGGCCATGGTATTGTCCAGTGATGCAGTGGCTTCATCCAGCAATAATATAGGGGTATTCCTTATCAGCGCTCTGGCTATGGCTATTCTCTGTTTTTCACCGCCCGATAACCTATTCCCAGCTTCTCCTATAAATGTATTTTCTTCGTTTTCAAAAGAACTGATAAGCTGTGATAAGCCCGATAGCTGAATAACTTCTTTTATTTTATCTTCGGCGTACTGCTGGTATAAAGTTATATTCTCCTTTATAGTGGTATCAAAAATAAACACGTTTTGATGGATAATAGATACAAGCTTATATAGAGATTCAAGCTGTATATCTGAAATTTTTATTCCATCCATCAGGATTTCACCAGAGTAATTATTATAGTAATCAAGAAGCAACCTTAAAATTGTTGATTTGCCGCTGCCAGAGTGACCTACAATGGCATATTTCTTCTCTTTTTCAATTTCGAAGTTAAGATCATCTAACACATTTACTTTATTATCATAGGAGAAACATACATCGGAAAATATTATTTTTTCATCGAAGTCTTCCTTGAGTATATTTTTAGAAACTTCTGTTTCTTGCACTGAAAGGGCTTCTATTTTTTCAATAATTGGTCTAGATGATTTTACTGCATTAATACTTAAACCTATCCTGACTATTGGATTTATCACGTTATTTGTTAACTGAGTAGCAGCTATGACAGTACCTATAGTAATAATATTTTTCAAGGTCAAATATACTCCAAATGCTAATGTTATACAAAACATTGAAAATCCTGACAGCATTGATAAGGCTTCAATTATTCCTTCAAAAACAGTGGTTTTAAATTTTGTGTGCTCCATATTAGAGTTTTCCTTACTGTATTCATCAAATATCTGCTTATGTATATTGAAGCTTTTTATAACTTCAAAGCCAGTAAAAATATCTTTTACTCTAGCTATAAACCTTCCAGCATTAGTGGAATATTCTTCTCGTAATGAAGATAATCTTTTATGAGTAAGCTTTGGAATAAATAGGGGTATTATACCAGTTGCTATTGCTACTACTGCTAGGTATATATTTAAATTTACTAAAGCAATGACAGATATAATGAATACTAAAATGTTAGAAATAATTGAAAGAACAGAGTTGAAATAGCTTTTTTCTAAAACATTTATATCGTTAATTAGAATAGAAATGTATAACGCGCTATTTTTATCATTAAACTTTGTAATGCTAAGATCGCATATTTTATTGTAAATATCTGCTTTTAGACTTAACATTAAACTCCTGATAAATTTTGCCTTACTTAAACATGAAATATAATTTACTACTACCATAACAAGCAGAAATAAGAACGCACCTGCCACGGTCATAAAGAATTTATTCATACTAATGTCTTTAATGGTTAATAAATCTATAATGCTTTTAGTTATAAAAACTAATCCTACATTCAATATGGAAGAGATGAATATCATTAATACAACTATAAGAATTAAACCTTTTCTTTTAAAAAAATATTTTTTCATTTCTTTTCCACCTTTTTTGAATTAAATTTAAGGTATCTGACTAGTGGCTAAAAACGCATTTTCCGTTATGGCTGAGGACAAAATATTTATTTTTTGCATTAATTCAGTGAATTTGTCTTCGTTTATGTACTCCGATAATTTATTTAATGTTTCAATTGTGATTTCTGTATTATAGGTACACTCGTTGATATCTTTACATGCACCGAAGTTCTTTTCTGACTTATACATACCTATGCATCTAAAACACCAAAACCTTGCTATGCAACTATCACATTCATTAATTGAACCTTTGCGAACATTTTTAAGTTTATTTCTAACAGTTATATAATTTTCTGTTTGATTATAAGGTTGGAGATGCTCGTGTAATATATTTCCCATATAAAAATCCTCATCATCTGTAAATAATTGACATGGGCATACATTTCCTTCTTCGTCTATGAATAGTGACATTATTCCGGCTCCACAAAATTGACTCATGCTTACTTGATTAAAAAATGAAGTTAATATATCATAAACCTCATTTATTATGAAAAATTCTTCATTCATTATTTTGTTCAATGTAAATTCTACAATCTCCTTTGGTGATTTTTTAATGTTTAAATTATCAGGAAGTTGTAATTCTTCAATTTCTGTAAATACTTCGCCTATTCCTATAGCTTTTACCTTGAATCTTTTATACAGAAATTCATATAATTCTTTTTTTGAGTATTTCTCATATCCAGGCTTTGTATATACCGCAACTAGCATCCCTACTGCATTAGCTTTCTTTTGTATCTCATCTATATTCGAAGCTATAACATCATATGTACCATGTCCAAAATTGTTTATTCTATTTAAATCATTAATTTCTTTTGGACCATCAATACTAATTATCATAGTCATATCGTATTTTTTCAGAAGATTTAGCAATTTCGCGTTAAAAATCGTTCCATTTGTCACCATAGAATATTTTATTTCCTTGTTGTCCAATGTGTTTACTATAGTTTCTATTCCATCTATGTTTAATAGCGGTTCTCCACCAAAAAAAGATACTTTTTTCACTTTTGGAAAAAGTTCATTTATTTTTTGGGCTATCTTTTTTGCAGTAGTCTGTGACATTATCGAATCTTCTTTACCATAATTACCCTGATTAGCGTAACAATAAGTACATTTTAGGTTACAAGTATTGCTTACTTTTATCTGAATATTTATTATATCATTTATGTCTTTCTTATTCTTTTTTATCTTATCAAGGTTATTTGAAAAAAAGTTTTTTTTAATTTCTTCATAATTCTCATGTTTTTCCATATCGGGAGTATCTATATTATTGTATAGGTTATTAAATATTTCTAATACATCATTATTTATTTTATATGTACACAGGTTTCTTAAATCAAAAAGCACATTATTTTTTATGTATGTTCCCGTATTAATATAATACATTGTGACCTCCTTTGAACAATATGTTTTAATATTTTTAATAAGAATGGTTATTATTTTTAACTTTAATAAGTATAGCATAGGGATATATCCCTATGCTATACTTAACCTTTGTTCGTGGATTAGTCTATAGGTTTATTTCCACAGCTTCCTATTGCACATCCACATGTCGGACTAATTATAGGCTTAACAACATACATTAATTTTTTCATTTTATATCCTCCCTTCTTATAGTACACTACCTTAATTCTAATACAGTTAAAGTAGTGTTTTTTATTGATAAAATCAATTACAGTGTGTAAAAATTACAAGACAATGCAATTGATTTTGTCAGTTTGATTCACACCCGATGGCTGACATTTGTTTTCAAACTCATTGAAATTTACTGCGACCATTATCGGTTCTTTTTTGCACATTCATTTATGACGTCGCGCCCATTTTTTTTGCATAATCTCAGCTCGATGATAACTTCCTCCTTATAGAAAATTATCTTGGGTGTTTGTCCCCTTGACATTTAAGTACTATACTGACTTCCTCTTTTAAATATTATATAATTTAGTTACCAAAACATTTAATACAACAAAAGGGGTGATCAAATTGTTTTAAAAACATCAACAAATGTCTTTTGCTGATATTTATTCTGACTGCAAAGATTCCTTTTATAATGATAAACCTAAATGTTTAGAACTATTAAGCGAACATTTCGATTTAGCTAATCTTGTTCCACTCTCGTTTTATCATGCTTATAATAAATATTATGGGATAAAGAGAGATTACTCTCTTTATCCCATGTTCTCTGTTTTAATACTTCAAAAATTCTTGGTATTCCTACCATTAGTTTATTAAGTACATTTTTTCATTTTGTTAAGAGTTAAGAGATTTTTGTGAATTAAAACAGGCACCTGATCAATCTCAATTCTCTAGATTTAAGAAAGATTTTGCTGATCATTTAGAAGCTTTTTTCCATCATCTTGTAGACATTACTGAGCCTATTTGTAAAAAGCTTGACAAAGAATTAGCATCATCTCTTATCTTTAATACCTCTGGTATAGAAGCTATTGTCATAGAAAATAATCCTAAATATCTTAATTCTCTTATTAGAAAACTTAAATATCAATATAAAAGCAAACCTGATGTTTGATCCATATAAAACTCACGCCTTCCTCATCTTCTGCTAATAAAGAAAATAAGCAACTTTATATCACTAGACATTTCTGTTATATCTACAAATTTGCTATTTTAACTAAAGTTCTTGGCATAGTTCTAAATATCACTTTATTGGATGATGATTTTAAGTATAAACATCCAGATGTTGAGTTTAATACTAAATTTGATTCACCAGCCTATGGTTTATAGTGGACGTTGTAATGAAAAAGAAAGAAGACCTATAGATAATCTATGTACAACATCTTCTTATGGTAGAATAGTCCATACTTACCCTGATCAAGATTTGCGCACTTATCCTGGCGTTATTCGAAATACCCTAGAATGGGATGAACTTTATAAAAAACGTTGTGTTTTGGAGCAAACTATAAATTATTTTAAAGAACCCATGTCTGGGACATCTTAAAACACGCGATAAAATAACTATTAAAGCAGATCTATTTCTTGCTGATAAAATTAATCAAAATGAGTATATTTGAAGTTTAAGTTACTTATATTATCCATTTTTTAATACTTTTTTTGACTTCAAAGCAGAAACCTATTTTATATGCTTAATTTTTTATATTAGTTGGTGTAAAATTTCTATCATTAAAATTAAACTTATAATTCATTTAAATTATGCTTCTACTTTCTTTAAATGGTATATACTATATTCTTATCACTCTAAATTTTGTAAACACCTAGAAAATTATCTAACTCCAGCTTTACTGTATTTAAGAAATATCTTTAAAAGTAATTTATATGGCATTAGACTTAATTTCTATATTTAACATCATTATATCGAATTTTTAATTTTTTGTCAACTGTTTTTGATTTTTTTATAAATTATTATACCCCCTCTTTTCATCTAAATGATGCTCTAATTCTTTACTCTTGTGCATTGGGTCAAAAAAACTCCCACTTGCGCTAGAGTATTTTTCTCATAGGTTTAATACCAATTTCCTCTTTATGTTATGCTAAAACTCAAGTTAACTCATCTTAAATTCATACTAATCAAAATAGATTATCCCTGTTTAACTTTCTTATCCCAAATAAATTGATTGTTAATGCATAAAATTACTCCATCTCTGACATACTATTATTAGTTTGTTACCCAAAGTAATAAAAATAAGGGAAACTTTTTCTTATTTTTAGAAAACTGTAATTAATATAATCCATTTCCCAAATTCTACACCTGGTTATGTTCGAAAAAGAAAAAAAATACCTCTCATTATAATGAGAGGTATAATAATTCACGTTACTACTCACCTACTAACATT
>JAGMES010000166.1 GCA_023128035.1 Halanaerobiales bacterium
AATCTTTCCGAAATCCACCAAGATAGTTTTCGATAAATTTCTCTGCCTTCTGCAATAATTCTTCATCATTTATTTCAACTAAATTATGTATTTCATTTAAATAATTTTTTTTACGACATAGAAAATAATTTTCTGTAGAAAAGTAGACTCTCCCATTTTTATGCAAATAGATATCTGCATAATCATTTGAGTAATAAATATATTTTTCTCTAACTTTACGATTATCCTTTAAAGATCTTAGATCAGGATTTGAATTACAGTAGTCCTCAAGAAAATTATTCACTATACTTTGAAAAATTTCTACTTCAGGTTCAGCTGAAAGCACATACAATAGATGAATCTCTGGTTCAATAAAATCGAATATTTTATACTTATTAACCTCATAATATATCCTTTCCTTATCACCATCGCCATTAGACTCATGTTGGTCAGCTAACATAGGTTCTCTAACTAACAATATACACCCTAATACAATAACCAGTATAATAATATACCTTTTTGCTTTAATAAACATCACTCCCTTTCTCCCATGATAGATACATATTATTTTAAACGTCTCCTTTCTAATTTTTTCTAGTCTTTATATAAAAAAAATATTGTATCTTAAATGTCAAATCATTGAACAAGCTATTTTTTATTTCTAATGAGATAAGCACAATTTAACCTTCCTCCTCAATTGTTGTAACATTCTTAAAGCATTCCCAACCAATAATATAAAATCTTACCCGTAAAAACATCCAAATATATATATTCATTATGATCTTGATTTGTAAACTCCCAGGCAGGTATCATTTTAAACTTTTCTGACCCATTTTCTAAATAAGAACTGGGGAAATAAGCTAAATTAACTTCCGTAAATTTTATCCATTTATCACCTTTGTAGTTTTTAAGAAAATTAATCGATTTTTCTATACATTCTATAGGACCTAATATATTCTGGGATATCAATTCACATTTTTCAATATTAAAAGTAAATCTAACAAATCTTATAACATTATTCTTATAATATTCAATGGTTATTCCTGGTTCATATACTATTTGAGAGATTTTTACTCCATCAATATACTGATGAAACACAATTTCATTACCTGATCTTATCTCAGGCTTTAAATCTTTCCGAAATCCACCAAGATAATTTTCGATAAATTTCTCAGCCTTCTGTAATAATTCTTCATTATTTATTTCAATTAAATTATGTATTTCATTTAAATAATTTTTTTTACGACATAGAAAATAATTTCTTGTAGAAAAGTAGACTCTCCCATTTTTATGCAAATAGATATTTGCATAATCATTTGAGTAATAAATATGTTTTTCCCTAACTTTACGATTATCCTTTAAAGATCTTAGATCAGGATTTGAATTACAGTAGTCCTCAAGAAAATTATTCACTATACTTTGAAAAATTTCTACTTCAGGTTCAGCTGAAAGCACATACAATGGATGAATCTCTGGTTCAATAAAATCGAATATTTTATAATCATTAACCTCATAATATATCCTTTCCTTATCACCATCGCCATTAGATTCATGTTGGCCAGCTAACATAGGTTCTCTAACTAACAATATACACCCTAATACAATAACCAGTATAATAATATAGCTTTTTGCTTTAATAAACATCACTCCCTTTCTCCCATGATAGATACATATTATTTTAAACGTCTCCTTTCTAATTTTTTCTAGTCTTTATATAAATGATAAATTATTGTATCTTAAATGTCAAATCATTGACTAGCTATTTTTTATTTCTAAAGTGAATAAGCACAATATACCTTACAATTTCATACTAATCCTTATTTTAGCAAATAAAATCGCCTTCTGAAATGTCGTTAAAAACTTAGAGTCATAGTATAGGCAGGAAAACAAGTGACGCCTAAATCAACTCGAATTTAGAAACACTATCTTAACCAAAAAGTCATTCTATAACAGCAAAACTTTGATTAAACTGCTTAACTTACATCGACATGACTTTTGAAGAAACGTTTCTCCTGTCTTAGTATGACTCTAAGTTTTTATATTACACACTCAACTAACTTCCCATTTCGCACACCTTGCCCCCCACCGAGCAATCAATTCTCCATCCTGAGTAAAATTAATCACTTCACAGTGATTTGGACACCCATCACACTCAAAACTAGAAGCCTGAAAATCCATTTTCAGAGTATTAAACCCTTTAAAACTAGATGGCTTTTCTCCCTGAGAAACCTTATCTCTTGCAAGCAATCCTGCACCTATCGCCCCCATCACATTAAAATGACGTGGAATCATAATCTCTAACCCCAGAGCATCCATAAAAGCCTGCCTTATTCCTACATTAGCAGCTACTCCACCCTGAAAGATTACAGGTTCTAAAATCTTCTTCCCTTTACCTACATTGTTTAAATAATTTCGTACTAGAGCAACACATAACCCAGCAATAATATCTGAATTAGCATGACCCATCTGTTGTTTATGAATCATATCTGATTCCGCGAAAACAGAACAACGGCCAGCAATCCGTACTGAATTTTTAGACTGTAAAGCTAACTCCCCAAACTTCTCAATGGGAATCCCCAAACGACTTGCCTGTTGATCAAGAAATGAACCTGTCCCTGCCGCACAGACAGTATTCATAGCAAAATCAACTACCACTCCATCGCGTAAAATTATGATCTTAGAGTCCTGTCCACCAATCTCCAGAACAGTTCTCACTTCTGGATGTACATAGGATGCTGCAACTGCATGAGCAGTGATCTCATTTTTGACACAATCTGCCCCCAACATGACCCCAGTAAGAGTTCTTGCGCTTCCTGTTGTTCCGATTCCAATTACATCTAAATTAGGATATTTTTGATAAACTTGTTTCATTCCCTCTTTAACTGCTGCTATAGGTTTCCCTTGAGTCCGAAGATAGAGGGAGTCAATTACCTCCCCCTTCTCATCAAGAACTGCAATATTCGTACTGACTGATCCTACATCTACCCCCAAATAACTTCTCAACTTAAGATCACTCTCCTCTTATCCTTTCTTCTTTTACGTGAACGCACCAAATCCACAAAGGCTTCAAGACGTGTCTGAATGCCCGCTTCCCCTGAATGTTCATCAAAAAAGAGGGATAATATCGGTATGTTCTCTTTCTCGTTCACAACAGGCAAAATACTCTCAGCAACAATCTCTGGCATACAGGTAAAAGGAGCAACCTGGATGATCCCATCAAACCCCTGACGAGCATACAATACTGACTGTCCTATAGTCTCCTGACCATGTCCCCCAATCATTGCTCCTAGATATGGAGTTGCTGCTTCTATGTATGGTTTACGATCAATTTTCTTAAGCACATGATCCATAATCCAGTGTCCTAAAAAAACGGTTCGGTGTGTTTCAACTCCCAGAGCTCCTAATTTTTCTTCAATATACAAATTAACATAATGTTCCAGAATCAAATAAATCTCACCAACTATGCCAATATGGATAATCTCATCTGTATGGAAATCTGGATCAATCAACTCTCTTAATGACTCTTCACCCTCTAATTTAACCCTTCTAATACTATCCATTGTCCCTGCATCTTCCATTTTCTTTAATAACTGATGAAATCGTTTGTTTACTACTCTAGAATCTTTTGCCCTTGGTCTAATGAACTGAGTTAATTTTTCTAATTCATCAACAGCATGTATCTTCTCCATAGCATAACTTAAGATTCTATATAAGCGAATTAATGAGAATTTCTTACCATGTAAATACTTAAATGATTTGTAAATACTAAAAACATTTGGTTCAATCGTAACCATCTCAACTTCTTTTTTAAGATCATGAAGAATTTCACGCTGAACTTCCGCATAATAACCAAATCGACAAGGTCCAACTCCCCCTGCCATTAATACATATTCTGCACCTTTTTCAATCGATTCGAGATGATTTCCTAAATTTACTTTCAATGGAAGACATGCAAATTCAGGAGCATGTCGAACTCCTAGCTCCATAGTCCTTTTTGTAATTGGAGGTGGTTCAATCGGTTCTGCTCCGATCTCATACAAAAAAGATTTTACAGCGATATTCATGTTTCCCATATGGGGAAAAGTAACTTTCTTCAACCCATCCCCCTCCTCAGCTTAATCATATCAATAAAAGCCTCTAAGCGGGTTACAAGCCCTGCTTCTCCACTATGTTCATCAATATTTATAGAAAGTAGGGGAATATTCCCATCCCTTCTAACGCGTCGTTCCACTAACTCATTCACTAAAGCATCTGGCCCACACCCGAAGGCCGCCATTTGAATTATCCCATCCACTGATTGAGTTGAGAGAAAATAATAACCTGCTCCCATCACTTTTTTATTCAAAGTCCAGAAAAGACTTTTTGGTTGTAAGGCCGCATTTTTATTAAGAGTTTTATCTTCTATCATCTCTGGAGAAACTAATCTTACTCCCATTTCACGTAATCGCCTAATCAAATCCATATTGATGAAACTCTCATAAATTAAATAGGGATGACCGAGTAGAGCAATAACTAAAGAGTCTTGCACAGTTTTTTTTTCATTCACCCGTTTATTCTCTCTTTTCTCCAAAATATCAATAGGGGTCAACCCTGTCTTTAGCTTAGCTTTAAATTTACGCTGCTCTCTTAACGCAAGGTACAGTGCTTTTAGAACTTTGATAGAACTTTTTGTAAAAGGCTCCGCAGCCTCTACAGCAGCATTATATAACCCTTTACGAGATTTACGCATGTTCAAATCTGGAGAGATCATAGGAGGTAAATCTTTCAACTGTGCCTTCACCATATCCGGTAATCCGATAAACTTAGGACATATCCATTCTTTTTTTGAAATACTTATAACTCGGGGTACAAAAAGATAATCTACTTTATCTTTTAAAACCTCTAGATGCCCAAAATAAAGTTTAACTGGGAGACAAACTTCGTCTACAGAATCTTTGACTCCAAGATCTAAAATTTTTTTATTTGTTGGTGGAGAAAGAACAATTTCTGCACCTAACTCTTCAAAAAATTTCTTCCATCCAGGGTAATAAATATAATATAAAAGACTTCGTGGAATACCTACGCGTTTTCCCATTTAAAACTACCTCCTTACGATGACCCATCCTGTGGTTTACGGTCTGAGTCTTCCGTCTTTAATATTTTTGGTCTGGTGCTAGGTACTGCTAAAATTGAACTTCTTACCATGTAAGATTTTAAACCTTGCCAATTAAATGGAATTATCGGCCAAAAATAAGGGACCCCAAAACTTCTCGTAGTTATGAATAACAACAAAATAAGTAGAATTCCACCAATTAAACCCCAAACTTTAAAATAGATAACTAAAATTAAGAGAAAGAGCCTAAAAAGTTTAATCACTAAAGCCAACTCATATCCTGGTATTGTAAAAGAAGCAATAGCAGCAATCGCCATATAAAAGATAACTTCAGAGCTAAAAAGACCAACTTTGACAGAAAATTCACCCAGCATTAATGCTCCAATCAAGCCCAATGAAGTAGCTAAAGTATTCGGAGTATGAATTGAAGCCATACGAATTAAATCAATACCCAAACTAGCCAAAATAAACTGTAATCCCAAATTAATTGTGCTAACCTCTTTTGGTCCAATAAATTTTAAACTTTCTGGTAAAATTTCAGGTTGCAAAGACACCAATAACCAAAGTGATGGCAATAACATTGATAGTGGCATTGCGATCATTCTTAGAAATGTTAAATATGTCCCGACCACAGAACTTTGCCGATACTCTTCAAGACTCTGAATATGAGCTAAGAAAGGTGCTGGCATGGTTAAAGCTGTTGGAGAATTATCAACCAATACAACAAGATGTCCCTCAAGAATATGTGCCGCTGCATTATCTGGCCGCTCAGTATAACGAACCCTTGGAAGAGGATTTAGAGTTTTACCAACCAAAAAATCTTCAATATTTTTATCAGCCAAGGGAATTCCATCTACCTCTATCGCTTCTAACTTTGTCCGAATCTCATCTACAAGATTCTGGTTAACAATATCATCTATATAAACCAAAGCTACATCTGTTTGTGAACGTTTGCCAACCTTAATCACTTCACTTCTAAGTTTTGGATCACGAATCCGTCGGCGAATTGATGCTACATTAAAAAGCATTGTCTCAACAAAGCCATCTGCTGGCCCACGAGTTGCTTTCTCTAATTCTGGCTCTTCTGGTGATCTTGACATCCAGGTTCGTGCATCAATCAGAATTCCTTTTCTCTCGCCCTCAAGCAATAATAACTGAGGGCCTGCCAGTAATTCCTGAACTCCTTGATCTAATGTATCAACAATTTCAGTTTCGATAACTATAATATGTTGATTTAAAAGTTTCTCAAGAGTATTAACTGAGATTTCATCTCTTTCTACCTTTACAAGGATTTTCATAACTTCCGCAAGAAGTTCACCATTAGCCAAACCATCAATGAAAATCAAAGATGCATTTTTTCCACCAATAGTGAAATTTCTCTGTATTAGATCAAAAGTTTTAGGCATGTCAAAAAGAGTATCAATATACGCTAAATTTTCCTGCAATTTTTTACTAATGGGTTGCTTTTTCATAAACCCCACTCCTAGATAAAATTTCCTCAATTGCTTTTGTAGTTATACGTGCACCTGTTTGAAAACTATCCCTGCCATTCATCTTTCCAATATCACCAATTCCAATAATAACTGGAACATTTATCTCATTTAAAACATCAACTGTATCTCCTTCAACACGAGTGTGACTCTTTGCTTCTGGAACACCTTCTTTATCTACAGGAACCTTAACAATATTCCCATTACAATCAATTGAAAAATCTACTTCTACACCTTCCACACTTTTAACATTTGCTGCAACTGCCACAACACCCAAAATTTCTATATCATGGTGACTATTTAAGTAATCAAGAATATCTTCACCCTGACCTTTACCTGGATGTCCACAATCATCAACCATTACGAGAACGGGCTCACTTTTAGCCTTTTTTATTAACCCAACTAATTCTTCTCCTTTTAAAGGTGTCGGATTTCCAGCTGATGCTGAAATTGTTCTTAAGTTTAACCTTTTCCCTGCTTCACAAACTGCTTTTGAGGCGAGCTCATCTCCATCAGTTATCACAATAATTTTAGTTAGTTGACCCATTACAACCTCCTATTTTTGGCAAATATCTTCTAACATTTTGGCTTAAAGAAAACTGCGATCAAAAATCCAAAAATCACTGATGCACTAACACCAGAACTAGCTACTTCCAATACACCTTTAAAGAGTCCTAAAATTCCATCTCTTTCTGCTTCCATCAACACCCCTTTGGTTAAAATATAACCAAAATTAGAAACAGGTACCCCTACTCCTGCACCAGCAAAATCAATAAGCCAATCATAAACTCCAAGAGCAGTCAAAATCGAACCCAATACCACTAAAGTAACCAGAAGATGTGCAGGAGTATATCTGGTTTTATCTAAAAAAATCTGTCCTAATGCACAGATCAATCCTCCAACTATAAAAGCTTTAAGTACCATTAACATCAATTTTCCTCCATTTCAATGGTGATTCCATGAGCAACACCAGGAATAGTTTCTCCCTGTAAAGTACTTACTGGACTTAATAAGGCTCCTGTCCCCACCACCATTATCCGCTTAAACTGACCCCCCATCAATTTCTGATAAAGATAAGATGCCAAAACGATTGCCGAAGATGCTGCACCACTTCCTTTGGCACCCGTATGCTGGTCGTCACTAAAAAGCATTGCACCACAATCATCTAATACAACATCCACATCACAAGCGGCTTCCCGAAGTAGCTCACGAAGCATAGTTTTTCCAACTTCCCCTAAATCACCTGTGATAATCAGATCATAATCTTCTGGGGAACGATTTAAATCTTTTAAATGTTGAATGATCGTATCTGCTGCTGCAGGGGCCATTGCTGAGCCCATATCATTTGGATCATTAACTCCAAAATCTATTACTCGTCCGATAGTAGCATGGGTAATTTTAGGACCAATTCCCGAATTACTCAAAATAAATGCTCCTGAACCTGTTACTGTCCATTGTTTATAAGGAGGATATTGACTTCCGTACTCAGTAGGCATTCTATATTGACGCTCCGCCGTTTGATAGTGGCTAGAAGTAAAGGCTAAAATATTCTGTGCAAAACCACCATCGATGATCATACATCCTAATGACAAAGCTTCAATTATAGTCGAACATGCTCCATAAAGTCCAATATAAGGAATCTCAAGATCACGAGCACAAAAGTTTGCAGTGACAATTTGATTTAATAGATCTCCTGCTAAAATAAAATCAATATCATCTGATTTAAGGTTTGCTTTTTGTAGAACATTTTGACAATTTTCAGCACAAATTTTTCTTTCTGCTCTTTCAAATGTTTTGGTACCATAATAAGAATCTTTAATAATTTTATCAAAATAGGTTCTAAGAGGCCCTTTGCCCTCCACTGCACCAGCCATAGCTGAGGTGGCAAGAATGACCGGGGGTGTATCAAAATAAACTGTCTTTCCGGTCCGTTTCATATAAACTCCCTCCTGCAAATACTCAATATTTAAAGATAGTCTTTAAAAGCCCCATAAGAAAAGCAGTAACCATTCCGTATGTAAGCACTGGCCCAGCAACAATATACATCTTTGCTCCTAATCCCAAAATCCATCCATCTTGTTTATGCTCCATAGCAGGAGAAACTATTGCATTGGCAAAACCTGTTACTGGAACAGCGGCTCCTGCTCCACCAATTTGACCAATTTCATCATATAAACCTAAGCCAGTTAAAAAAGATCCAATAAAAATTAGTATAATTGTAGAAAGAGGGCTCGCAGATTGTTCAGATATTCCTGCGTTTTGTAAAATAATAATGATAATCTGACCTATTGAACAAATTGTTCCGCCAATTAAAAAAGCCATTATTATATTCTTAAAATGAGGTTTATCTGATCTATATTTTTTTATCATCTGATCATATTCTTCAGCAGTTTTATTTACATTTTTCATACAACCACCTCCTCCTTTTAAAGACTTCCCATTTATTAAAAAAAATATGCCTTCAAAACAGAAGGAATGGAGTGAACTCGTTCAGCTAAAGC
>JAGMES010000167.1 GCA_023128035.1 Halanaerobiales bacterium
TAATATTTTACTCGTTAGAGCTGATAAAATCTTACAATTTGAGAGGGGTGTATAATTAATGTTGTGAAGAAAAATTTGTCAGCAAAATAAAAAAACATTTGCTAAACTTCGTTGGTGATTTTACTGAAAACTATAATTTTATAGAAATGGGAGCATTTTTTGTTTATATGGTTCACATATATTTATACTACCAAATATTACTTCTTCAACTTTAATCTTTTTCCGCCTGTTATATTATTCGCCAATGCTTGAATAGTATAAATCAGTCCCCATGGAAGCCCCCACCAACCAATAATAAGTGCTATCAATGAATATACTACATTTATTGATAAAGTAAAATGAGATTCTTTTACAAAAAATTTCGATTTTACTTTAACACTAATGATCAAAAAGGATAAACAAGCTTGATATTGAACTAGTTCAGTTTCAGGAGTAATTTTAATTCCATCATAATAAGCTCTTTCTTGAACAATCTCATCATAGTTACTAATTAACCATTGGAGAAAATCATCACACTTTTTTTCATATACTTTAAAAAAACAAACCACTAAATATTAATATTAAAATCATAACGTTCCCCTCTTTCAACTTATATTCTCTGATTTTTTTCTTTGACAAATTTCCCAAACTACCAAAGCTGCAGCATCAAAGGCAATGATCCCTTCTTGGTACCGATTTTTAAAATTAAAGGTAGAAATCATCCAATCTAATTCAGTACGTAAAAATTTGGGTACTACAATACATATATGTGTATTTTCTTTAAAATAATTTCCTATAAAAATAGGTCTTCCATCTCTCCTCAGCATAAAATCTTCAATTTGATTTACCGCTAATAATTTTCCTTCTTGATCATTTAGATTAAAAGATACTTGAACTTTATGCTTGTGCTCATACCCTGTTACTTCAATACGCTGGCCTGTCCATTTCAAATCTTTTCCCTTTTCAAGCAAAGTTTTAAGGTCAGCAGTATAAAAACCTGATCCATTTCGATGCTCTTCTGCCGAATCATATACTTGTACTGAAGGTAAACTTTTTCTAAAAGTAAAAAAACTAAAATACTCACGCATCCATTGTGTAGATGGGAAATCTTTTTTTATTCCACGTCGTACTTTGTTTATCAAGTGTTTAGCTTTTACATCTACTTCTAAACAATCCA
Source organism: Halanaerobiales bacterium (assembly GCA_023128035.1). The sequence continues at coordinate 1,157 of JAGMES010000167.1, forward strand.
AATACTTTTGCAAAATCTGAATCATTCTCTTTTCTTCTTCATTATTACCTACCACTTGAATAAAACAGTAAAGAATAAATCCTATTACCTCTAAACCTTTCTGGGAAATCAAAAACCAGACCCGTCGATCTACAGAACAATATAAATCTGCTACCAGGTTTTCAAAGTCTTCTCTGGTAAAAGTATAAGTATTTAGTAAGTTAAATTCATCCTCTACTCGATCATCAAACAAAATTGCATAGCCTATTTGATGTCTGCCCAATCTACCAAATCTTTGTAAAAAGCTAGCCAGGTTTCCGGCTTGAAAAAACAAGAATTGTGTCTTAAAATCAATCCCTACTTCCAATGAACTTGTTCCAATAATTAATTTCTTTCCTCTGAAAGTTCTAATACGTCGATCTGATAGACCACGATAGATCCCGATTTCTTCTTTCAACCATCTCTTTTCTATTAATCGATCCTGAATTTGGATAGCATATATAACTGAGTTAACAATTATTACTGCAGGTACAAAATCTTCATCTGAATTTTGTTCAAATAATTTATCAATCAAATCCTTTTTTTCTTGAATGGCAGTAACAATCGTATCATTTAAATCTACTCCTTTACCCCTAACCTCTAGTGTAATTGGATGGATCGTGACTCTTTCCCCAACAATCGGGTATTCAGATCTACTTTCAGAATTTATGTAACAAGGCTGAAAAAGGCTATCAAGAAGTTCTTTTGTTTCTTTTTCCGGAGTTGCGCTAAGAAAAATCGTCTTATTAAATAATCTTAATTCTCTCGAAAGATGAATCAAAAATAAGAGATGTGAAAGTTCAAGATCATAATACAGATGAAATTCATCTATAATAAGAGTATCAAACTCTCTAAGATAGCCAATACTATGTAAACTATTCCGATAGCGAAGAGTCATTACTAAAAAGAGTGTATCTGGATTTGTTAAGAGAATTTTAGGTTTACCTGTACTTAAAGCTTTTTCTAGAGCCATACCTTTAGTACGAAAGCGTCCTTCATCCAAGTCCTTTTGCAACTGGTCTCCATCAATTTGAATCAATATTACATCACAGTGATTAAGTTTAACTTTATCCTGTTCCTCCCCATATCTATAAATATAAGCCTTCCATCCAAAAGTAACACACATTTGAGAGATACTATCCTGTAAACTTTCCAACAAAGCATTGGTTGGTGCCAAAAAGCAACCAGATTTTTTATAGTAAATCATTGGAAAAGCAGCGGACTGCGTTTTCCCACTCCCAGTTTTAGTTGTCTGAACAATAGCATCCTGTTTTTCCCAAAGATCAAGCATTAAGGCTTGATGTTGATAGGGATACCAGTCTGGATTCCGCTCCAAATACTTTGGGTGTTTAACCTGTTCTATAGAATAAGAATCAATTTTCATTTTTACATACCTTTTCAAATATTTTTACCGGTAAATGAACATACTTTGGCCCCAATTTTATTACCCAATCATTCTTAACCTTAATATCTGCAAGAATGAGAAATGGTGGAATCTGTATCGGTCTGAACTGTACAATATCCCCTTGCAGATCTAGAGGATTCACTAGATGATCAATCAACACTTCTTTTTCAGAAAAGATAGCAACTGGATTACTCATTTCCCAATAATTTAATCTCATTGGACTTCTTTTCTTACCCAGTCGGATTAAGCCAGGCGGCTGATTGCTTAAGGTAAAAATGTAAAAAGAAAACTGACTTCCAGGATCAATCATTGTTTTTTTACCCAACTTAGGTGTATTCCTTTTTTCTAATGCATCTGTTCGTAATGTTTTCGTATCCAATGCGTTATATGTAAAAGTCGTAGTAGCTACCTGATATCCCCAAGCTGGTGTTGCATAGATGTCCATATTAGAGAGATCTTTTTCATATTCAGGTGGTGACTGTTTCATAAGACCCCGATCATATCGATTTAATGCGTAACTTAATGCATAGTTATGAACCACTCTTTCTGTAAGAGCTACCCCACTAACATCAAAGGAAGCAAACCATAAATAATCATGAGCTATCATTTTACATCTAAATAAACGAACTCCATACTGATTTAAATCTATTTTTCTCATGAAATCACTCTTTTCCTGAAACTAGCCTTCCTGAATTTCTCGATACTTCTTGATATCCATATATGCTTCTTCTAAAAACTCTTTACTCAATTCAAAATTCTGAAGTTCAGTTAAAATTTGATTTAATGGATCACCCATAATTATTTGAATTTCAGCAGGATGAGCAGCATATTCCTTATAAGAATCGACTTTCTGCATAGCTTCTTTCATATCAAAGATATCCAAATCAGCCAATTCTAGTGTAAATTCCAGTGGGGAGATTAATTCTTCCCAACCACCTATGATGCCTACGATATTATTTCGGACATCTCCACCAATTCTGGTTTCAGCTCCATATTTATGTGAACTCAATATTGTCTTTATTGCTAAAACAAACTCTTTCCATGTTGCACTTCGCAAGGTGATAATTGATGGAAATACTGCAGCAGGTTTAACAACTTTACGAATATTCAATGCCTGACCAGTAGAGACTGTTTTGTTGTTGATCGCATTAAAGGTAATCCCCTCATTCAAATCATCAAAACTCTTTAGAGAAAAAGCTGTCGAATAACTAATTCGATGCCTAATATTCGATTTAGAACTCTTATATGAAGAGGTACTTGTCCCACCAAAAAGACCACATCTAGGACATTGTAAACAAAGTTGGTCTTTCAAAAAACATTCTTCAATCTTATGATTATGTTTTTTAGACAAAGTGCGTAATAAACTTGCCAAATTTCTAGACTCTACAGCTTTTTGCTTTGAAGCTAAAAAAGCTACTCGATTCATTGATTCTTGATTTTCAATTGAGGTTGGTGTAACTACTGTATTAATTTCTCGATCATCTTCTGTCCGAAATATAGTAAAATCCAAAATTTCACGTAAAATTAATATTTGAATCGTTTCTGCTTGTAAGATTGGTTCAGGTGCATCAACAAAATATTTTTTCAATGTTTCTAATCCTTCTGGACATTTTATAGTCATTTGAATCCCTCCTAATTCTTTTTACGTTTTTCCAAGAAATCTTTCATATCTAACTTTTTCTGACCTTTTGCTTGTTTCATTCGTCCTTCACTTGGATTCTCCATATGATCCCAATCAATCTCTTCATTCCAGACTTCTTTTAACGCTGATATATCTCCATATTTCTCTTTTAAATAAAGGATGAAATCCTGACGTTTTTCTTCTGTTCGAAGTAAAATTCGAGTCTTCTGCATTCCATATATTTCATAATCAACTTGTTCAATAATCTTTGCACGATAATTAATAGGGACATCTTGAATTAAACTAAGCAATTTATTGATTCCTTTTTTTATATTCTCTTCCTGATTGGGTTTCATCCGTAAATTCCCTGTTTGTTCGTGAATTCTAACTAGATAACCAAAGAGTGCTCCTTCATTCCACTGATTGCTCTTAATCTTATCAAATATTTTTCCCACTGGTCCCATTATAGCGTGTTTACTACCAGATGGATTCTTACCAATAAACTCAGAAAGATAGTTCGAAAAGAAATTCGCAATTTCTTGAATCTCTTTCTTTATAGATTCTTCTTGAGGATTAAATTTTGCTGGTGGAACAAGGATGATTTTTTTTGATTTCATCACATTACCTCCTTAAGATCTTCAATAAACTTTAAATCTCGGTAATGAATCGAATTACCCTTCTGCTCAATTCGTCGAATCAACTTTCCTATACTACCAATGGTAAGAATTTTATATATATTATCCCGTTCAGAAAAACCTGTTCTATTAACCAATACAAAAGCAGCAGTTAGTGCTTTTAACCATTTTTTTGTTTCTTCTTCAGATAACCATTGAGCCGGAATTATCTTTTTAACCAATGGAATATCGGGTACTTTAACTCGCCCATGGTTTTGAAAGATAGCCGGTTCCAAAATGCTCTTATCTTCTATTATAGTCACTGCACAATCAAGACCCAAAGCAAAGATACACGAAACAAATAATTTCTTTAAACCAATGTTAGTATCAGATTCGCTCTTATCCCCTGCAATTGGAGAAATTTCAGGAACATAAGGATTCCATGCAGGCATTAATATAAAATTAGGCGTTTGAGAAACAATTTTTATAGGCTCATTTAGTTTACATACCCTTTTTCTTAAATCCATGAGAATATCATCATATAGAGGAAGATCCACTTGGTTATAATATACATCTTTTGCAAACTCAGACCAATCTAAGTATGTTTTCTCACAAGTGTCGTTAATTTCTTCTAAGTCGCTTTCAAAGTAATCTTCCAACTCTGTTTGTAACTTTTTGATTTTAGTATTAGCAGTATCAGAGTTTAATTGATATGTAAAAATATTAACCATCTCTTCAGATTGAAGTTTCTCTACATCTAACCGGGCCAGCTCTCTAGCTAGATGATAAGTATTGTTCATGTGGAATCTTAGATCGGGATTTGCACATACTGGACTCATTATTTTGCTAAACTTACTTTCTAGATTTTCTGCCTTATTCAGTAAACACTCACCAGCATATGGACTCAGACTGTCTTCAGGGATCAATACAAATAACTCGAAAGGTTTTGCTCCTAAAAAAATCTGACGTAATAAACGTTCATAATAACAACTTTTGCAGATTACAACATTATTACCTGTATTACAATAGGCATATCCACGATTACTGAACGACTGTGGTTTATCTAAAAAATCTGCATATCCAACTGCTCCCTTAGAAAAATATTCATTACATATTGGACAGATATGTTCTGTTTCTTTATCTCTATTGCTATTATCTTTGGAATTTTTATAATTTTTTAACTGTTCTTTTGCAAATTTTTTTATGATCTCCCCATCTGTAAACTCCATCGAAAGATCTCTTATAAACGCATCTGACATACCAGACACAAGATTTTCCTGACTAAATGCTGATTCTAGTGAATTAAATATTCTTTCTCCTAAATCAGTTAATATCTTAATTAAAAGCCTTTTTCGTCTATCTGGAGACAGCCTGCCAATCTTACTAACATTAAATTCATAACGATCTCCAGGTAATGCCCAGAAATAATCTACCGTAAAAGCTTTATCTTTAGCTGGCATTAGTGTTGACGTAGATTTTAAGGCTTCAAAACTTTTTTCACCAAATACTTCTTCATATAAAGTTTTTATTTGTTCAAGATCATTCTCAGAGACTAGACCCTTTGGTGGATGTAAGATATTTTTAAAAAATTTAAAGATCGCAATTTCAGGATATGCTGATCCGATCTGATCTCGATATTTCATCTCCAATTCTTTATCCATCTCTTCAGCATTAAAAATTAAATATTGATGATATTCTTCAGGCACTTTATCTTTTAAAGCTTTAAACGAAACATATGCTTTTTGAGCTATTGATGGATCTTTAGTGACATCAAGTAATCTGCGAACATTGTGATATTTATAAGCGTTAGCAGGTGTAATATTTTTTGAAGTCTTTATTCCTGCTCTCGTGCTAGCAGTTAGCAAAAATTCCTCTAATAATGAACTATCAAACAGTTCAGGTTTTGGTAAAAAGTTTTGTGTAATATTACCTACGACTAATTCAGGCAACTTTCTTTGATTTTTCATAAACACCTGATTCTTTATGATATCTTTCAATCTTTTTTGGATTTGATCGAACGCTGGAATTCTTTTTTCCTGAGAAGCTTTTTGAATCAGAAAAGTTCCATTTCCAAAATATATCATTGGAATCCAATTGACGCTTTGAAATTCTTCTAAGATAGCACGATGTAATAAAGTAGAGGATATCCCTTTAACCTGAATTTGATAATAGGTTGAATGAAAATACTGATCGAGAATAGAACGCTGGAATGTTTCTTGAGCAGAAAAGAGGTGATCTGTTGAGGCAAGATTATCAATATCATATACAATCTGTTGAAGTTCTTTCCAGTTTGAATCTGTAGTATTTAGTATTGCGCTGAGCATGCGTTCATTTGTCTGTGCCCGTTTCATGTGTAACTCTGCGGCTAACTGAGCAACTTCTGTATTAGTAAAGTTTAACTCTTGGGCAAGTTCATGAATGCATTCTTCAATTAAGATAGTATCTATATGTGAAGTAGGTGCTCCTTCTCCTTGTATGTATGCTTGCCAAGAATCTTTTGTTTTTCCAGCATCATGACTGGTAATACCCAGGATTAATACCTGTTCTTCATTATCACTCCATCCTCGAATCTCACGTAAATGAGGTAAAAGTGTAAAAAATAAGTCAAGTGCTTTTAAGGTATGTTTCAAAAGGGATTGAGTAAGATTGCTTCCCATTTCATTTTTACGTTTTGCTATTTTTTTATCCCAACTTTTTTGTTTCATAAATTGGATGATTATATTTCTTATATAATCATAATTCATTTAACCATCTCCAATTCTGAAATTTTTTTTGATCAATTATAATTTTATGATCTTATAGTTACCTTGACCAAATACAGTATTCTTACCTACATAGCAATATTGTCCTAAAATTAAGTACGGTAAAAAAGGTTTTAAATTTCCAGTGTAATAAACTTCACCTAGTAAGCCATACATTTCTACTTGTTGATCCTGACGTGACGAATATCTAGTCCAATTTCGCCAACTAGTACGATCTTTAGTTAACTGAATTTCTTTCGATTGTTTCAGAAGTTCTGGATAGTTTATAGAAGGAACATCAGTACCATAGAATACATTTAAACTCGATAATCTGCGTAAGATATTTCTCATCAAATATTCAAATTCTAACTTTTTGACCCAAGCTTTATTTGCTTTAAGTAACATTGGTGTCAAAATTTTCAGTCTAATTTTATCAGAAGGTAGATGCTTTTGAAATTCCAAAACATGATCCCAGTCCAATTCAATAAAAGGGTTTGTCACTATATTTGCATATTCAGAATAAATACGTTCTGCTTTGCCCACCAATTCATTTATATTCCAAACTTCAGACAAGACAAACTTTCCTCTTTCTACACCAATACCTGTTTTTCCTAGATTCTGTATAGCTACTAATAGATATGGTAGAAATCTATTTGTTGAACCAAATAAGCGAATTGTAAAATGAATATGTTCTCCTGGATAATATTCCGTTTTTCCATTTATCCGCGGTTCAAGTATGTATGGCCTTGGCTTTGTACTAAACCGATTGGTTATTTGTTCTTTTTCCATATCTGACATACTGGGTTCGAAAATCTGGGTATATGCACACTGGTTGCTTAACAAGCACTTTTTACAATCATTATTTTTTGTAGAACAAACTAGCTCACGTAGGGCATGACCCAACCCACCTCGAATAGTAGAACCTGGATGATCAGGCAGCTTAATTTTTTCAATAGCAATTAGTGTAAAATCGTACTGGCTTATTTTGAACATGATATTTCTCCTTTAGTCTAGTAATAAACTTTTACTTTGTGGAAATTTTTATCTCCTAGTAATGGAGTCTTGATTGTAACGTCAATTCTTAGATCTGTTTGGTTATCCACCCTATGACTTTCAGTCTCCTACTTAATGGAGTCTTGATTGTAACTTCTTTCAAGAACTGTATATATGCAACTCTTATTCCACCCCTTTCAGTCTCCTACTTAATGGAGTCTTGATTGTAACCTAGTTCCGATACTGGTTGATTTTGCTGTAATATAGATCTTTCAGTCTCCTACTTAATGGAGTCTTGATTGTAACCTCAAATCCTTATAGACTGTTGATATCATTGGGCTGACTTTCAGTCTCCTACTTAATGGAGTCTTGATTGTAACTCCACCCTTGACTGAGTGAATAGTTCCAATGGTGACCAACTTTCAGTCTCCTACTTAATGGA
>JAGMES010000168.1 GCA_023128035.1 Halanaerobiales bacterium
CTCAACCTTGACGGCCGCTCCCTTGTATACGCCGTGTTCTCCGACGTCACTAGCATTTCAATTCAATTTTTATTTTCATTACGCTAATTTCAATATAATTATCTATTATTGTTCGCATAGGGCATTTTTTATAATTTGATAATTTCATTTTAGAAACAAAACAAGATTTACCACAAAACATAAAATACTTGCAATTTATACATTTTAGGTCATATCTTAATCTTATTAACTTTAAAATACTTCTCTTAAATTTATTAATACTTGGTTTTCTTTTATAAGAACCAATTTTATATTTATTATCTGAAATTAAATAATTACATCCATAAACATTCTGTTCTGGCCCAAAAATTAGAAAGTCTTCAAAAGCATTACAAGAAAAAGGGTTGTAAATATATGGGTAATTTTTGTTCAAGCTCCATTCAATCTTAGTAAAGATATCTCTAATTAAATAATTATCAAAATAATTTATCAATGTCTTACTTTTTTTAATATATTCAAAACTTTTTTGTAGATCATTTTTATCTAACTGCAAAAAATCAGAGCTAAATATAGGACTAAATGAAAATGTAATATTTTTTGAAGGAATAATTTTTTTATATTTTAATATATTAAACATCTCTTCCATATAATATAAATTATCTATATTGAAATTAATTCTCAAAAATATCTTCTTGTTTTTCTCTAATAGTAATAAAATATTATCTAAAATTCTATGAAAAGTAGGGGAATTATTAATATGTTTTCTAGTGTTGTTATGAATCTCAGGAGGTCCATCAAGAGTTATTTGAAATTGATCAAAATATTCTAAATCATCGATAAATTTGTCAATATTGTAACCATTTGTAGTAACAATTAAGTTATTAATTTTTAGATCTGTTTTGTTATCTTTAACATAATTACTTAGAGTCTTAATATAGTTCTTATTTTTATTTAATAAAGGCTCTCCTCCATATAAATGAATGTTAATTGATCTACCACTATATTGGTTTTTGATATATTCAAATATGCTATAAATATTTTTTTTAGGATTTACTTGTACCTCTTCATCAGATGAAATATTTTTTTTAATATTATTTTGACTACAATATGGGCATTTAAAATTGCAATTATACGTGGGAATAAACATTAAATCTAAAGCAGATTCTTTTTTATAAAATGATTTAATCTTTTTATAAATACTTGTTTGGTTATATCTTTCTAAAATAATATCTTTAAAATTAACTAAAAAACCTGATTCTTTTAGTAACATAAGTGTCTTTCTTGGTAGCATTTCATACTTCTTATTTATAATTTTTTGATAAGTCATGTTATTAATTATAATTATATTTCCATTTAGCGTGTGAAGTAATATATAAGAATCCTCATTATATTTATTTTTTGTACAATATTTTGTTAGTTTCAACATAAAATCACTCTTCGAAAATTGCTTTTAAATTTTTATAAAATTAGCCTTTCCCTATTAAGCGATCCCATTTTTTATGAAAGAACCCACACTAATCATCCCTTATACCATTTTTCCCAACTATTATTTAGAATCAGAAAGGGACTTTATACTTACACCTGTTAAAATAATATTTCTAAAAAAATGAATAAAAAATATAATCCAAAAATTTTTTATTAAAATAAAGACAGCAGATAGAATAATACTAAAAACAAATAAATCAAACATTTTTATAAAATAATTAATTTTATTTGTATATTTAACCTTATCCACATGATAAAATGAAAAAATTATTGATGTAATAATTATTGCACTTAATTCACTATTGAAAAAATAAACAAAAAAAGACAAAGTAAATATTCTAAAGTATATTTCCTCTAAAAATACAAAAAACATAATGAGAAAAACATTTTTAATATCTATTAATTTACTCATAAAAGATACATTTTTTAAAAAGTGTAAAATCTTAAAATTAGCGGTAATAAGAAGTGATATTAGCATCGAACTAAAAGATAAAATTATAGACATCAATACAATATAAAAACTAAAATTTAACACCGAGTCATTAAGTAATAAATTATAAAATTATCATGAACCCAGTATATTTATGGTTCATTTTTAATAAAAATAAAATAAAATAAAATAATATAATTAAAACATTTAACAAATTCAAATCCATTATAAATTTCCCCCAAATATTAATGAAAATATAATATTTCTAAGATTTGTGGAATAAATCTTAAACATCAGCTACATCTATTATGTCACCAACCCATTTTTTGATTTAGAGCTTCAAATTTGAAGTCCTGATCTGAAGATTTGGAGCAACTGGAGAACTATGATTTGAAATAGTAGTAGCCTTAATCCTACGTATTCCCTAGGTTTCATAAGACTGTTTATGAATTCTTTGAATATTCCTCAAAATTTTTTTATCATCTTTTTTACGATTACTTTCTGGTCTATTAAACCAAGCGTAATTGGAGATCCTTGATACTTTAAGTACTTGGCACATCTTCACAGCAAGAAATTCAGAGCTATATTCTTTGATCTTCTTTCAAACTCAATTTACGATATCCATAAGATATCTAGGTATGAATTATACTCATGAGTATATTATATATTTTAACTTATTATCCGACAAATTGGGGAAGGTTCACTCTATTTCAATAAATTATGTGTAATATTATATACTTCGATATTAGTATCTTTTTTATATTCATCATATTGCTTTTCATTAACTTTATATATCTTATAAACCATTGGATCAAATAAATACATTTCATTGTAAAATTTTATTAAAATAGAGCGTTCAGTATCCATAAGGCTAACATATTTTGAATTATTTAAATCATACTGCTTATGTATAGACGGCCATCTTATCCATTGTGAAGGGTAATAATTATTAAAAAAATCAGTTACGCATTGCTCTAAATTATTCTTGATAGATAATTTATATTTAGGAAAATCATCTATATACTTGACCGTTGGATATAATTTTAATATTATATCATTTTCATTAGTTTTAACCCAGAAACAAGGTATAACATCAGCTTTCGCCAAATAACCTAATTTAAAAATTCCCAATGCAAGTTTTATAGATAATTCATCATTAATCCGTAAATTAAAATATTTATTAAAGTATCCCCCATCGAAATTTAAACGTAAAAACCTAATATTTTTATTTTCTATAAATTGCTTTATTCCTTTTACTCCAAATAAAGTTCTTGCTCTTTTTTCTTTAAAATTTTCCCGCTCGTCCTCATTTAATGTATATTTTTCCATAACCTTATTAAGAAATTGATTTTGATTTTCCCCGTCATAAAGCAAATGATAGATATTATCTTTAAATAAATTTTCTAACTCAAAAAAATATGATTGATAATAAGTACTTAAATTTAAGAATAATATTTTATTGTTACTATTAAAAATATCATTCTTGTTATTTAAGTCATATACAATATTATATAATAATTCGTTATTTGATTTTGTACCAAATAATTGTTTATATGCATCTATATCATAAGCATAATTTTTTAAATAATCACTGTATGTACTTGTCAATTTTGAGGTAGAAACATTAAAATGATTTAAAACATAATACTGATTGCAAAAGATAACTAAATCCTTTGTTTTTTGTAAATCCATTTTTTGCTTTCAACTCCCTTCTAACTATTAAAGAAGAATTGTACCCCCCCACGAACTGTGTGCAATGGCAATGGTTTTATCAAATCCTCGTTATAAGTACGTTGAATGGCTTGATCGACATCCCGTCACCACAAACTTCATCAACTTTCACGAGCGAGCTTTCGAATACTTTGGTAGCATGCCTGAAGAGATCGTCTACGATCAGGACAGACTGCTCATTGTCAGTGAAAACTTTAGTTATATCATCTACACCTACGAGTTTGCGAACTACCGGCAGCGGAAAAAGTTCAACACATTCATCTGTCGGGGCTCTGACCCTGAAACCAAAGGACGGATCGAAGCAGTGGTCAAATATATAAAGAATAATTTCGCGCATCATAGAGTCTTTACCTTTAACCAGCAGACACCGGAATGGCTAGAACGAACGGGTAATGCACTGGTTCATGGGACAAAAAAAAGGTACCTGCTGAGGTTTTTTCCACAGAAAAAACACTCCTCAAGCAAGTCCCAGACCCAAGGATCATCAGAAAAGACAACACAGTTAAATTTGAATCCAACCGATATTCTGTCCCCCTAGGCACCTATTAGCCTGGCAAAGAAATTGGATTAACGGTAACTGACGATGACGAAAAGCTGCAGATCATCGATCTGGATACCGGAGAGATATTGATTGAGCATAGTATCTGTCATGGAAAAGGTCAGCTGATCCAAGATACTAACCATCTCCGCGATCACAGTGTGAATCGTGGTGGACAGAGAGATTTGGAGTGCTACGGCGTTTGCTTCCGTACTTGAGAATCTTAACAAAATGCCAGATCACCAAAGCGATTCAACGGACATCGCATTGTCCTTACCCGAGAAATATCACGTTGTAACTGAGGTAAGGGATTTGGCCGAATACGAAAAACTAATGAGGTGATCCCATGGACAGAAAGCATGAAATTCATCAGTATTTGACAACATTACAGATATTCTCACCGAAAGAGAATCTTGATGATATTCTACTCCACGCTGAAAAAGAACAAAAATCGTATCAGGCTTTAGTTTATGACCTGTTGAAAGCGGAGATCGATTAGCATCATTCCCGAGCTATAGAACGACGTCTCCGACAGTCCAACCTATATTCGGACAAGACGATTGAGACCCTCGACTTTGGCTTCCAGATTTCCATAACGTAGCGTGAAGTGAATCAGATTCTGGAGTTTGAGTGGCTACAACAGGCGATTAACCTGATCTTCCTGAGCCCCCCAGGGGTCGAGAAGACTCACTGACCACAAGCATCGGCCTAAAAGCCATTGATGCTGGCTACAAAGTGGTATTCCTGAGCATGGATCAGTTGATCACCTACTGAAAACGCATCAAGTCCTGAAAAAAGCCAGCAACAGTTGAAGAGAATACGGGATACCAACCTTGTTGCGATTGACGAGTTGGGATACCTTCCCATTACTCGGCAGGAATCAAACCTATTTTCCAGCTCATTTCGGAGCTCTACGAGCATACCTCATTGATCATCACCTCTAACAAGGGTTTTAATGATTGGACCGAAATGATGGGTGGTGATCCGGTAATCACAACTACAATTCTTGACCGAATCATGCACTATAGTGAGATCTTCAACCTCAGTGGCAAAGCTACCGACTGGAACACCATGAGAAAACATTTACTGGGGAGAATATTTAAACACATTGTGGCATAGATAACTGCCAACCAGTTAGGTAAAATTATTGGTCATTTTTTCGCCAAAACTGCTTGACACTTACACCTATGTTCACTATACTGTTTGACCCATCTACGAACAGAAGTAGGGGTTACCCCTATATCTTTAGTTACATCACTTACTTTCTTTCCAAGTTCGGTAACAAGTTTAATAATTTCTTTTTTATATTCTGGTGTAAATCTCTTTTTCCCATTAGCTGAACACTTCCTCTCTTAATTCTATTATAGCAAACTTTCTATGTGTCCAGCAAACCGGGTACAGACCAAATTACATTGTCATTAAAAATGATATTATTTCGTGATGGGCAAACTAGGAAATTTATTATTTATCTAAGAACTAAATTTACAATATGTTTTCTTCGCCATTTATTTCATTGGTTTTTCTGTATTCACTCCACAACAACAAGCTGCTAAATTAGGAAGCAACTCTTCAAGGTTTACTTCCTCAAGATTTTTTTTGTTCATTATTTCTATTTCATCTTTAACCTTAACTTTTTTCATAATAATCTTACACCTCCTTTCTTTTAATAATAATCCGAACGCTTAATCCCTAGTTCACTCATCACGAAATAACATCATTAATGTTTTATGTACTAGATTTTTGAACATTATAAAACTAAGAATTACTGATAATGAAACTGCTCAACTTACTTTCTAATTTACCCGGGAGTACAACAAAAAACAAACTTCAATCTACATTTTTAGTTATTTAATTCGCTTTCAATAATATATAAAGTTTAATAGCTGGTTAACATCCCTTTTTTTAAAGTTATTTTTTCAAAATATTTAAAGAGAAATATACCAATTAGCAAATGTGAAAGGCCAAATATCAACGAAATTATATATTCAAAACTTAAGATATAGACTGCTTCATAATTTCTTATCAACTGCACTGCCATTGCTCCAGGAATATAACCTAAAATATACCTAAAAACTACCGGAAGACTATCATAAGGAATCAAAACAATAAATAGATAAGCAAACTGAAGAATGGAAGCAAGTTCACCAATTCTTTTAAATCTTAGAGTTAGACCCGACAAAATATATCCGATTCCTAACAAACTTAAAAAAAATGAAAAAAGTATAAAGAAAAAACTAACAGTTAAAGAAATCCTTATTTTTAATAGTGTTATAAATAGACCCACAAAAAGAGATAATTTAAATGTATTAAATAACAAAGAAACAAAATTCCGTACAGTTATTACCTTAAAGAGCCTTGAAGGCATAGTATAGATCCTTTCCAGAGTTCCAAGTTGTGCTTCTCTAGCTATACTCATACCCATTTCTGAAATTATTAACATACTCATAATCCCAAGACAATAACTTAAAAAAAGAGTCGTTAAATCTTTATCTCCCCCCCCTAATGAAAGATTAATACCAAAATAAATAGAAATAAAAGAAAGGCTAATAATAAACATATCAGTAAGAGGTTCAAGGGGATACCTCTTTAAAATAAGCAAACACCTTACAATCTCTGCCTTAATTAATAAAAAATTAGATTTCATATATTTACATCCTCCTCCGCTTTATAATCATCTATAATTTTAATATATGAACTCTCAAAACCACTATTATCAGATTTTATTGCTAAAACTTTTACCCCTTTTCCTTCCAATTCAATAATAATATCACCCAAATTAGAATCTTCCATAATAAGATTTAGAACATAAGTCCCATCAATATTTTCTTCACAATTAAGCCTATAACCAGTTTTCAAATCAGCTAAATCCTTCTCCTTAATCTCAGAACAGATAATTTCAATCTGCTTTATACCAAACAAATTCTTTAAATTCGTTATATAATCATCCTTAATTATCTTCCCTTTTTCCATAATAAGAACTCGTTCACAGAGTGCTTCAATAACATTCATATTATGAGTTGTAATTAAAAAGGTTTTTCGATATACTTTAACATACTGCTTTAATAATTGTACCAAGTTTTTAGCACTATGAACATCAAGCCCCAAAGTAGGTTCATCCAAAATTATAAATTCCTCATCTCCTGCTAGAGCGAGTATGATAGAAGCCTTTTGTTTCATACCTGTTGAATAACTAAAGATAGGGTTATACTCTTCTCCTTTTAGGCCAAAAAATTTAATTAATTTTTCAACATGGTCCTTTTTTTTCCTGTATGATATACCTTTAAGACCTAAAAAATACATAATATTCTCAAGTAAAGAAAGATTATAATATATATTTCGCTGTCCTTCTAGTAAAAAAGATGACCTCTTTAGAATCTGCTTTAAATTTTTTGGTTCCTTATTATCTAATCCGAAAATATTAATTGTACCTCGATCAGGAAGTAATAAACCAGCAAGCATCTTAATAGTTGATGTCTTACCTGCACCATTACTACCTAAAAGACCGACAATTTCTCCCTGCTCTACCTTAAAACTCAAGCCATCCACAGCTTTAAATTCTTTTTCTTTTTTAAATACTTTTGTTAAATCATTAACCTGTAAGATCATATATATTCCTCCCTCTTAATCTCATTCAATATCTCCTAAACATTCTTTCATTCTACCTATCCATGGATGAAAACAGGAGATATTCCTAAGCTGAGCAAAACTTTATTGCTAAGTCCTAAAAAATATTGTTACATTTCATATGTTATTTTAGTTGATAGTACTTCAATTAACTAACTTTTATGTATTAATCGTTTAGTTAGTCAATAAATGTCAGCAAACTTAACAAATCCAATTTCTGCTAAGAAGTATTTTTATGCAACTAACCTGTGATTTCATCATAAACAGAAACGTTTTGTCCTACTAACTTCCATTAGTCTGTTCATTAGCGTGACCATTTATGACTCAAGTCAGGTTTAGCAAAATAAACCATTGACATGGAGGCTCTAGGGGTATGATTTGTTTCCTTAGAGCCGAGCCAGATAAGCTCAGCCTGAGGTAGTGTGACTTCTTTAATTTTGATTTGCTTCGTTTTAGTTTTTAATCTAGCAATAGCTCTTAGTTCTACGGTTTCTTTAATCTCTTTTAAATCTGATAGATGCAATCCATATTCCCGTAAAATTTCTCCGATCGGAGCATTCGCTTCTCTGGTTTTAAGAAAAATATTATACTTGGTCTTTGCAGTCAGTCTTTTTCTTCTTTCGGTCATATTTATTATTATAACTTTTTGTTATATTATACCAACCAAAATTGACTACTTAACCGACATTTATCAGTATAACTTACCTTTTGTCGATGATATTTAATATTGTATCATCTTTTGTTACATTTGTCAATTTTTTAAGAATTTCATATTTAATACTGACCGTCCTGTAACATATACGGTTGCACCAAGCTTCAGCAAGACCTACACTAGGAAATCAAAACCTCCATTTACAATGCACTTTCTTGATAAAAAGTAAAAATTTAAGCGAATATATATTTACATAAATCTTTTATTTAGTACTTTATCTTTCCTTTTTTTGTTTCTTCATAATAAGCTTTGCCTGATGTCGGAGAACATGATCGCAATAACCGACGTAATTTATTGGCATGATGGTTGCGTGGTTTTTGCAGCCAGCATGACAATGAATTACGACGGTTATTGCGTGTTGAACTAAACCGCTACGCGGTGGCTTTAAATCATGGCAAGGTTTCTTATTAG
>JAGMES010000169.1 GCA_023128035.1 Halanaerobiales bacterium
AAATCGATGCTTTTACTGCAATAAAGGCGGCAGTAACTAATCAGTCAAAAGCTTTACTTTTTAGTTAG
Organism: Halanaerobiales bacterium; assembly: GCA_023128035.1. The sequence continues at coordinate 69 of JAGMES010000169.1, forward strand.
CGACTGAATAGTTACAAAAAAACTTCATTTCTTCGTAATCTTTTGCATTATGACCATATATTAATTTTTTGTTTTCTCCTGCATCTAAAACATACCAACACTCACTCTTGCCATAAGAATAATTTTCAAACTCGTTTGCTTGAATATCATTTGGATGTACTTGTATACTCAATTTATCTTTTGCATCGATAATTTTTACTAATAGTGGGAAATCATTTGAAGTACAATTCCCAAATAGTTCACGATTTTGTTCATATACATCTGATAAAAATTTACCTTCAAACTCTCCATTTACAATCACATTGGATGCATTAACCATACCACTTATTGCCCAACACTCACCTATATTACTATTTGGAATATCATAGCCATAGATATCGCCTAATTTAGATCCACCCCATACTTTCTCATACACTTTAGGTTTTAATATTAACATTTAATTAATCCTCCAAACAAACAGTGATAACTCTATACAATCCTACTTTATCATTTAAACCTATATAGCTTTCCCTTCATTAAAAGCGTCCATTTTTTTATTTCTTAATATAACTGCATTACTTTAAAGATAGTAAGAATGCCATCATCATCAGCTCTATCACTGCAAGAGTATATAATGAAACATTTGAGTATTTGCTGTATTTATTATCCATGTGCTTTTTCAGCTTAAAATTAACTATTCCAAGTACAATACTAGAAAATACTAGCATTGCAGACAGATACATAAATATTTAAGGTGTAGTAGTCAATAAATTTTCCTTGTGTTTCACATATAGTATTCTATATGTAACCATATTTATGAATGCATATACTGGACTAAATAATGTAATCCAAAATACTTTTTTTATCATTTGCACTTGCATTAATAACTCCTCTTCTAAGTACCTCATACGGTTGAATTATATTTTTTTGATATTCCTTATTGCAATATACAAGCTCAGCATTTTCTTTTTCATATTCTACTATAAATTTTCCTTTAGCTTCTTGATTGATTTCTCATGCACTCTAAATGCTACTCCGATTTTACGTTGTAAAATGAGTAACCTGAAAATTATGCTTATAGGGTTACAAACCGAACTTTTCTCTTTATTTACTTTTGGTTTTCCTTCGATAAAAGTTGTGATAGACTTCATTACTCTATCAGCAGCCTTTCAGTTTTTACATAGACATTACAGGCATCTGTATATCTTACGAACTCAAATTTCGACCCTCACATTCTTTGTTCAGAACATCTGGCATTATGTTTGACAGCAATAGACTCAATGATTCTCCTTGAGGTATGCCTTCTTGTGATTTTCTAACAGCACCACTTATCATTACACCTCCCTGGAGATCCTTTCTTTTGAATGATAATACTCGTGAATCTTTCGCTTCCTTATAAACCAATCCAATCAGTAAATCATGGTTTACTGTGTCAAAATATGATTCAAGGTCTAAGTCTACAACCCATTTGTACCCCTCACTCATATATGCTTTACTCTTGAGTAATGCATCATGTATGATACGTATAAGTCTAAATCCATAGCTCATATCCGAAAATACTTTTTCGAATATCGGATTCAATACTTAAAACATGGCTTGTTGGCTTACTCTATCTACTACTGTCGGTATCCCCAGTTTCTTATTCTTGCTATTTCCTTTCAGTATTTCTACTCGTTTACGGCTTTAGAGGATTATTTCCCCTCCTGTATGTCCTTTCTAAGTTGTGCACCATTTTCTTTCAGATACTCTAGTAGTTCATCTATTGTTAATCAATCATTGCCAAGGCTTCCTTGTTTTTCTTCACATTTTCACATGCTTTATTCATGTTACTTCTTTCAAAACTCTTATCTAAAAGCATACTGTCATTTACTTTTCAGTCGTCTTTTTCCTTACACAACGTCAATGAATTACTCAGTGCTTTCCTATTACCTACAAGTTCCACTTAAGTTTCCTGAGAGTATCCTTTTTATTGAAATTATCCGAAGACTTCCTTCAAATTCCACCTTCGCGCTGGATACCCTTATCTTAAGCTATGTACTTCCACTACTAGGGACGTACTCAGGACTTTAACCCATTAGATTATGCCCATTTGGGGCTTACAATAAAAAGGTAATCCGTAAGATTGCCTTATAACTCCAGTTATTTAGAAACTCCATTTACAGCATGAATAAGACGCATGATATGAAAGATTGTATCTGAAACTAAGGAAGCTGACTTTTCCATAGCTTCACTTAAGTCCATAGGTTCATTGATTATGGAAAATATCGCATCAATCCCATGATCTCTTTCAGTGAAATCATCTTCTTTGCCAACTTCGACAAAGCTACCGGAAGCTTTCCATTGTAAGATTGACTATTGATTTCTCCTTCTGCCGTAATCACTAAATCAACATCCTTCAATTTATCTTCCAATCTAAGTTCCTGACTGATCATCTCAAACCCGTGTACTAATTCTGCCTTGAGTCCCGCCATCAGACCAGCCCCCAAACCGCCGGCTGCACCACATCCTGGATAATCTGGTTTATCAAAACCAAGATCTTTTTCTAAAACAGTAGCGTAATTCCGTAACCCTTTATCCAGCATTTCTACCATTGCAGGATCAGCGCCTTTTTGCGGACCGTAAATATAAGCCGCACCATTCAATCCAAACAGTGGATTGGTTACATCGCAAGCCACTTTGATCTCAATTCCTTTATAAGGATTATCCTCTGCTGGTTGAATCGATCGTAAAGCCAGAAGCTTCAGCCATTTCAATAACAGCTGTATCTCCATCGCCTAAAATTCCATAGGTCGCTGTAACCGGCCTTCCAAGCGGATCATAAACTTCCGTTTTTTCGAAATGACCGCCCGTATTATAAACCAGCGACTCTACTGTCCCTTCCCCGCCATCAGCCAATGGCACCTTGATGACTTCATCTTCCGGCCAATGCTTTAAAACAACCTCTTCAGCAATATTGCAAAACTCAATTGACCTCAAACTTCCTTTTAACGAATCCGGTCCTAATAGTATTCTCATTTTTAACACCTGCTATTATTTAGTGTACTGTTTAATATAATCATAAACACGGCGATTGACACGCGCCTCATTCAGTTGATAACCCATTTCGCGAATGGTTTGCTCATCTCTTCTATGTCGGGCCAGTATAGTAGAAAGTTGTGCTTCAAGCGCCGTTCTTCTGACCATGGGGTCATTCAAACCTGTTTTCAATTTTTCAGCGCGTTCTGCCTCGGCTGCGATCTCTTCAAGTGTTACAATCTCCACGGCTTCATAATCTGAAAAATCAGCAGGGCGTTTATCTTTCACCAGTTCTGCAAAGTACATCTCTGGTCGTTTCAGGCAAGATTTCTCTAGTTCCAAATAAAGCGTGACAATTTTCTTTCCTTCTACATCTAGCATCACCTGTCCATTTACATGAGTGAGTTCCTCTTGCTTTTCTTCCAGCAGATTAACTCTTTGGACCTGTCTGATTTCAAAGGATGATCCAATCTTGATTGGAACCTTCTGGTCCGAACCGTTGAAAAAGCGAATAATGATGCCTTCTCCGTTCTCTGAGCGTTTGAAACAGGTAATTTTGATATCTTCACATGAACCTTCCATCTGGAAATAGGACTGTTCTTCAGGAAGCTCTCCAGGATGAGGTTCGGTTGCCACTACTTGAAGATCGGTATTGAACTGATCCGCTTTTCTCAGCACACCCCCTTCACGGAAGTCTCCTGCATGCGGATAAACAGCATATTCAAAAACCATTTGTCTGAGACATTGAGCATGTGGCGTAAAAATTTCAGGTCCTGCATCGCCAATCCGTGTATTGATCTCTTTGGCGACCCATCCCACACTTCTGAATAGAGTTAATGCAATGGTGTTATCTTCCTTCCTGATGACATATTCAGGCAATCCTTTACTGAGCACTGCGAATCCTCGGACAGAGTCATTTACATCGACAAGCTCCCTTCCTAGAAAGATGGTATTGGGCTTGGCTTCTCTGGCACCAATAATCACTTTTTTGACTTTATGCGGTATCATGGACTCATCATAGTCCTCAATATGAATTGGCCGCTTTACGATGTCAAAAGGACTGCCACCCAGGGAGTGATCCGTTTCAATTCCAGTCGGGAATAAAACACGAACGATGTGATCTTTAACAGTATTTTTTATCTCTGTCCTGAATTTAACAACATCACTTTCAGCTTCCACTGTAATTAAAGTTTGTACTGGCAAAATTCTTTGAACCTCCGACCTCGCTTTGCGATTAGCCATGAGTTCTTCAGGAATGTTCAGAATGTGAGTCACCTTGATTCGAGTTCTAACATCTGATTTTTCAACAAATTCAATTTGTGCATCCATGTTCTTTGTGCTGATAATCTGATCCATATCCGGATAGGAATAATTGTATTCATCCCCTGCATCCCCAGCATCTTCGATAACACCAAGATTTCGATACCAACTGGTTGTTGCCTTATGGTAAATGTCAATCGAGCCGTCTCGATTGATCAAAACATCGATTTTCCCATTGGATATCTTATTTCCGTTATATTGAAGGTTTTCTACATCCATGTGTTCCCTAACAACTTTATAGCCCATTGCCGGAATGTCTTTTACAAGAATCGATTCACCGCCCAATGACAGTACTTCTGTACGTGAATAAAAACTTGGATTGAAAACGACCAAAGCGTTGTCAGTGCATCCTGATGTATTGATTCGTCTCACCATTTCCTGCAATTTTACACGGATCAAATGATCGATTATAAACTGAAAATCCTGTGTCCTTTCTTCCATATCAATATGGACATCATCAATGCTGACCCCGCAAATACTGTCATGGGGATGATTCTTCAACAACAGCTCCCACGCTTTGTCTAAGGATACCTGATCATAGTCGCCTCCTTGGAGCCATGACAACGTCGACAAAGGTTCCGCCAACTTCTCAATAGCCTTTTGACTGGCATCGTTTTGCAGTTTGAGGTACATTCTTGAGGACATGACACCTGGGAAAACCGCAATGAATCGCCCCGAGTACAATGCGCCTTTCAATGTTTTTAGCTTCGGATTTTGTCTCATTACATGGCCTAGATAGTTTTCGGGATTTGATTGGATCACTTCGTACTTTTCTGTATCCAAAGACTTTCGTTTAATAAAGGGTTGAATATCGTCCGGAACCATTTCCTGGTCATAACCGTTCATCAGTAATATGTTGTCAGTTGTCGCAAAATCAATCAGTTTTTCAACTTCATCGTTTATTCTTTCCTTGATAATATCTTCATATTCAGCCAGACGCATGACATTTCGGTAGCTGTTCAATAGATAAATTGATGGCAATACGCTGCCATCCGGCGACTCCCAATTAAACTCAGACTGTACATCAAATGGATCCATTTCGACACCACGCCAAGCGTACAGTCCCTTGATATTGCATTCTTTGTGTATCTGAGCAGTTTGTGATATCTGACCGAAATTGTCAAGCAACCATCCAACGCGCATCACATCACCGTATTCAAAGGCTTTCTTATGTCCCACAAGCAGGTTACGAACAAGTGCTTCTTCACTCAACAATTGCCAGTCAGGCTGCAAGTAATACGGTCCCACAAACAGCCTTCGTTCCTGAACGTATTTTTTTATTTTTTCGCGATATGGATACACACCCTTTCCCTGTTTTTTTAGTTCGTCATAATAATCATCAATCATGGCCATCTGACCATCGAGGACAAACTGATAGTTGTCTTCCTTTTCCAACATCAAGAACAGGTGATCAAAAAATGGAACCAACCATTCATTGGTATACTTACTATTCAGATACCACTCTCGATCCCAGTGTGTATGTGAAATGATATGTGCCTTATGCTTCATCTGTGTTTCCTCCTCATTGTCATAAAAACGTTTTTATGGAATTTTAAAAAAATCTAAATCCGAATCCACTCAAATTCGTATGGCTTCAGTTCAATAGATATTATATTTGAGGTTTTGCAGTATATTGTTGAACGCTTTAAAAGCGATTGTACATGATCACTAGCAGAAATCCCCGACAGTTCAATATCTAATGTCAAAGGTTTATTGGTAACATTGTGTATGCAAAACACCTTATTATCCTTCTCTTCTCTTAAATATGCAAATACTTCATCTGATATATCCATAATCCTCTGACCTGAAGTGGGCGTAAAAGCAGCATGTTGCTTTCGAATGTCCAATAAATTCTTGATTCCTGAAAAAATCCAGTTTTCCTCTATTGATGCTTCGATTTTGCTGTGTCTTCTGAAGGGTCTCATAATCATTAACAGAACCTAGCAGACTATGAACATATATCGCCGGCATGCCAACCATTGTCAATAAAATTGAATGTGCGCATAAAAATTTAGTTACGTTGTTCTGCAATGTATCGTTCATATCTTCCAAGGCGCTGAAGTAGTTGATATTAAGCTCGTATACACTTTGACTGCCATCTTCATTGGTTTTGTAAGAAACTCTTCCGCCTTTGCTTTTCGCAATTTCCACCATTACATCAATATCTTCCTGAGGCAATAAGCCTTGCGCTGGTCGCATTCCAATTCCATCATGGGAAGCAAGAAAATTGAAAAAACTCGTTTTTGACGAAGGTAAACTGAGCGTCTTTGCCCAACAATTCAAATATTTGCTTGTCGACAGCAAAAATGCATGAAGCGTCAACGGTGGTAGTGAAAATTGGTACACCATATGCGCTTCATCGTATCCATCACCAAAATAAGAAATGTTTTCATGGTGCGGAACGTTGGTTTCTGTAATGATCAAACACTCAGGCGACACTGCTTCAACCAGCTTGCGATACACTTTAATTAGAAGGTGTGTTTCATCCAGATGAATGCACGTCGTTCCAATTATTTTCCACATAAATCCAATAGCATCCAACCTAATCAATCTAGCCCCCATTTGCACATAAAAAAGAAGCACTTTAAGTATCTCAAGGAATACTTCATCATTTTGATAATTCAAGTCGACTTGATCGGCACTGAACGTCGTCCATAAATGTTTCTTGCCATGTTTCGTATCAAACTCTGTTAAAAGTGGCAAGCTTCTGGGACGTGTAACATTTGAATAGTCCAACTTAGGATCTGCTTCAATAAAGTAATTCTGATAGTTTTCGTCTCCATTCAAATACTTTTGTACCCATGAGCTTTGTACAGTACCGCATCAAACATCAGATCGTATTCATTTGAAAGTTGACAGATTTCTTCCCAATCACCTACTTCTGGATTGACTTTATAGTAATCGATTACCGAAAAACCATCATCTGATGAATACGGATAGAAAGGCAGTAGATGAACTTTATCAATGCTTTCCCCAACATATTCATTCAGAAATGACGCCAGTGCATTCAGTGATTTTTGATTGGCTAACCTGATACTGTCAGCATATGTTATAAGGACTGCGTCATTTTTTGAGAAAAGTGCTTTTGATTCCTTTACACAGTTTTTCTCACAGAATTGATCAATAAGTGATTGGACAACGCTGTAAATACGTTCTACATTATCAGTACCATACAGTTTAGCCAAGGCTGTTTTTATAAATTTTTCATCTTGCTGAAGTTTTATATTTTTCATTTTCACATCCTCATTAATGAAATCTTTTAATTTCATTCCTTTAATTTGTGTTTTCACTTTGTAAGCATATTTTAATAAAAAATATGCTTTCCACATTATAAAAACTTTTTTACAGTGTGGATCAAAAAAGAGATTTAACTATCCTTTTTTTTGCAGAGCCGTACGATCAACTCGGTCAGTAAAAGAAATTGCTCTTCTTTTATTTTTTCTGTATAACGTCTAAAAACAAACATCCAACATTCATTCCCAATTCAAAATAGGAACATTCATCGTCGTTGACTGTGGAACTATGATCTTTGAAGTATCGTAGTTATTGTAACCTACAACCGCTATATCCTTCGGGACATCCAACCCAAGTTCGCGAATTGCCTTGAATGCCGAAACGGCTTTCATGTCATCTTTTGCATAAATAACAGTAATTTCAGGGTTCTAACGTAATTTTCCCCAAACAGTTTCACATGCATCATCAAACGAAAAACCGCCACTAATTTCATAGTCCGGATTGTGTTCTAATCCGCCCATACAAATGCTCATCGAAAACCGTCATAACGGTCGCGATTTACAAGGTACTTAAGTGGGCCAATGATTATGGCAACATTCTTATGCCCTAACTCAATCACGTTATTTCTTTCTTTGTGAATATCATCATACGTTATCAACTGTAAATTGAAATCGAATTTTTGCATTATATGACTTATTCCAATCATCAATTACGAGAAAAGGGTTACCAAAAGCTCTTTCAACAGAACGCATGAATACAACACCAATATTTTTAATTTTCCATTGTTCTTAATATATGTCTCATCTGCACGTCATGAGTCATTTGTTGGCTTTAGGTGCTTTCACATCCTTTTCTCAATTTCAGGGGCATATTGATGTACCCAGTGTAAGCGTACTATGCGAAATTTGTAATCCCCTTTCTTGTATCATCTCTTGTAAGTTTCGATAGCTTAATGAATACTTTAAGTACCATAAAACACACAACCGTATTATTTCTGCTTGATAATGCTTCCATTTGAATGATTTTGATGACATTGTACCCCTTCGATTGATGTGATTAAGTCATTTCATCACAAGTTATTATTTTTTGCATCAGAACCAATTCCCGTACGAAAACACTTATCAACAGTAAGATCAAATTATTATCCCGTAGAAGTTGAAGCAGCGATGAAAAAACATTATGATACGTTAACAGATGCTAGAGTATGTGAATTGTTAGAAAAAGAAGGAATTAAAGTATCTCGTTATATTGTACAACAATTATTTGAAAAGCATAATTTTAAACAAAGAAAGAT
>JAGMES010000017.1 GCA_023128035.1 Halanaerobiales bacterium
CTAAGCTTCGTTTTTTTAAAAGAGTCTTTATCATATAACTTATTATATTTTCTTTTCTTCTTCTCTTCTTTGTTTTCTAGTTTTTCTTTTCATAATAATCCCTCCAAATGTCTATAAATCAACATAATATTTAATTATATTATATTATATTTTTGCATTTTTGGAAACTATTATATCAAAATATATCGAAAAATATTTACTCGTTAGAGCTGTCGACTGTAACACTCATCTTTAGGATTCCTTCTTCATGTCCCACAGTAGGAAGATATGTGTTTTCATCCAACTGTTTATATCTGCCATCTTTCCAATCTTTTAAGGAAGGATTTTTGGGAATTGTCATAAATAAGTATCCAGCAGGCTTTAAGATCCGATCTATTTCAATAAAAGCTTTTTTATAGTTTCTTTTTTCCCATGACCCAATACTTGAGTTGATATAATGGCGTCAAATAAACAGTTACCCCACAGTAAACCTGTAAAATCTGCTTCTATTAATTCTTCAAACTCTAAATTATTAGTTTTCAGCAGGTCACTGGCCCGTTTTAAAGCAGTTTTAGAATAATCCAATCCATAAATTAGATAATTTTTCTTAGCTAAGAAAATAAATGTCTTCCTTCACCACAACCAATGTCTAAAACAGTCTTAACCTGGTCTTTCTTGAATTTTTTCAACTCTTACCAGATAAGGATGAGGTTCTATAATTCTTGTTCGTCTTTATTGATAAGCTATCTCCAATTGTTCACTTTGGCCCTCCTTATTAAAAACAGAAAAGCTACTCAATAAAAACGGATAATATGTAAAGTATAATTTCGCTAAGCATCGGCTCTTCACCACAGTTGCTGAGCTAAACCAGGAATCGTTGGCCTGGTTAAAAAGAACCGGCAATGCGAAGATCCCCAGCACAACAAAAAAGGTACCTGCTAAAGTGTTCTCCTTGAAAAGAATCACCTAGACAAGTACCGGACTCAAGGATTGAACCAAACCTTGACACATCTACTATTATACCAAGAATGGAAATTGAAAAACTGTTTCAAGAATTCAATAGAAGACTTGGCGAAACTCCTGATAGTAAACAATTTTTGAAGATGGTTAAAAGTACTAAGCCAAGATATATTCGGGATCAATTTATGAGTATTATTAAAACTATACAAAATGAATCACAGGATAATATAAATAAAGCTCTATCTTTTGTAGTAAAAAGGAAATTATGGAGTGCGACAACACTTGTATAAGTACTAAATAACATTGAAGATATATTGCTCTATGCTAAACAGGAGAACAAGTCGAATCTCTACCCAGACAAAACTATTGAGAACTCAATCTCACGGCGTGAAATGAATCAAATATTAGAGTTTGAATAGTTAAAGCAAGCCTTTTAATTTGATATTTCTAGGCCCACCAAGGGTCGGGAATTATAGAAAGTTTTTGTTTATGGAAAGATTCCAGACAAATTTCTCTATGACTAAAGAAAATGTCCGAAAATCTTTCCATAATATTTTATTCACAGAGGTTCTGTAACCAGTTTAATAAATCTTTATCTTCACTCCAAGGTGGAACATCGTCCGTTACCATTTCAATATAAGCAGATTCATTTTTAACTTGCCAAACACATGTCAATACTAAAAAATCAAATTAGAAACCCATTGCTGTTAACCATGTGGAAAGATTTTTCTCTCTAGTTTTAATATTATTTTCTGACTTGCCAAGATATTGTTCGTCAACAATTTCACCATCCAACATAAAAATAACACGCTCTGCTTTTGCTGCGACTTTGATGTCATGTGTTACTAATAGAATCGTCGTCCCTGTCCGGTTGATATCTGCTAATATATCCATAATTTCATCAGCCGCTTTGGAATTCAATGCACCTGTCGGTTCATCACCAAAGATAATATCAGGATTATTGATAAGAGCCCTACAAATTCCTACTCTTTGTAGTTGCCCACCCGAAGCCTGGGTAACATCATTATTAGCAAGTTCACTAATACCTGACTTCTCCATTAATTCAATTGCTCTTTTCTTAATACTTTTACGACTATTACTTTTTGCTAAATATGATGGTAAAATGATATTATCCAGAATATTAAGGTTTTTTAAAAGATGAATATGTTGAAAAATAAAGCCCATGTTATTTAAGCGTAATCTGGACAACTCTTCTTCGCAAAGAACAGATAGATCTTCTTCATTAAAAATAACACTTCCTGAAGTCATTCTATCCATCCCACTAATGTTGTATAGTAATGTCGATTTACCAGAACCAGATGGACCCATCACAGATACAAATTCTCCTTCTTTAATTTGCAAATCCACATTCTTAAGTACATTTTTATGATTTTCTTTACTGATCACATAAGTTTTACTTAATTCTTTTGCTTCTAATATATTTTTCATGTTTTTCCTCCTTATTCTACAATCATATCAGTTATACTGGATTTCTTTATAGATACAATACTTATCAATGTTGTGATAGTCACAACAATTATTAATGCAAGTGGGATAAGTATGTAAGCTTGAACATGATTAATAACAAATTCAATCTGGGAAGCACCCATAAAAGACCATAAAAAACTAACAAGTTTCTGACCAATTGTATTTGAAAAAATCGTCCCAAGAATTATTGCGATATTAAGTACCAGTAATGACTTCATTACATATTGTACTCGAATATTCTTTAAAGAAAAACCCATACTCTTCATAACAGCTATTTGATAGTTATCCTTGGCAATTAACATTTTAATAAATAAGGCTGTAATTAGTATTAATATAAATATAGAAATCACAATAGTTAAAATTACGATAAGTTTAAGTTGTTCTATGGTATTTCCTAAAGTCTGGTTCAAATAGTCTTCCAGATGAGTAACTTTTGCCGGATAAAAAGCCTTTTCATATTCATCAATTTTTTCTCCAATACTGATATCTGATTTTACATCTAAACTTACTACATACCAAAGTACTGTTTCTGGATTGAACGGCAATAAAGCTTTTGCTGTTCTTCCACCATTAGTCACATCCTGATAAATACCACTAACCAGCATATCCTTCTCTTGCTCATTAATTACTAACCGGAGAGTGTCACCAACACTTTTATTCATTTCATTGGCATTCAGATATGAGAGAGCAATCTCATTATTATGTATCGGAGCATCACCATTTAAATACTCCAAAGGAAAAATCGTAAAATCTCCTGTTTCAACTTTAATGTTTTCTTGAACTCCATCATTATTTATTATATTATACTCACAAGTAACTGTTGGTGAAAATTCCTCAACATCTTTATCCTTTTTAATATAAGTGATCATATCGTTATATCTTTCACTTATATCTTCTGATTGTCTTAAGTCTATCCGTATATCACTTCGCCCGATCCCCATATAGTTAATGAAATCAGGTGACTGCATAGTATTAAGAAAATTTACCGGGGAGATGATGATAAATGAACAAATAAAGAAAACAAAGAATATTATGCTGAACATTTTAGAACGTTGAAATACATCCTTTAACCCAAGGAAAATATTAACATTAAAGAATTTACTCTTATTGAGAGATAGATGATTTTTAATTTTCTGTCGTTCTCCCATATTTCCAGCTCGCAAAGCTTCTACTGCTGATATCTTATTAAACCTTCTAAGTATTAATATACAGAAAAAGACAACAATTAAAAATACTAAACCAACTGCCATCAAAGGAATTATGCTTTGAAGAATACTCTTTGAAGCATTGCCTATATATAACATAATATTAGCTGTGAATAAATGATTGAGAGATAATGATACAAGATATCCAATTAGAGAAGCTAAGGCTGCCATAACGGTGTACTTAACCAGGTATATTTTTTTAATATCGCCTTTTTTAATACCAATGGCTTTCATTACTCCAATCTCTCTATAATCTTCTTCAATGGTCGTGATAATGGTAAATCTAATACAGAGGAGTGCTATTATATTTAGTAGAATACTCACCAATATTATTACAACTACAATAATACCGTCTGATAGAGCATTAAGAGTTTTAAACAAATTGTAGTCAATGGTTGGACCCTTCTGGGGCAAGTTTGATAATGCATATGCATTGGTAAATTCGCTTATTTTACTTAAATCAGTAAGTAAGAATTCAATCAAGTATTCAACTTCGCCAATATTGTTTTTAAGTCTATCAAAATCAACTTTATTTACCACAAAGCGTTTTGAATGGACTATAGATGCATTCATCTGAGGATCTCGAACAAAAGCAACAACTGTAAGTTCCATATCAAGTACTTGATTAGAAATTTTGACTTTATCGCCAATTTTCATATTTTCACTCTGCATAAAGTAGATAGGAACAGCAATTTCGCCTTTTGAAACCTGAATTACTTGACTTTCAGTATCAAGTAAATAATCAAATGACTTATTCTGTTTTAAAAAATACATATCCATAACGCTATTTTTTTGTGTTGTATGGCTGTTGCCTAAATAAACATTTGACCCGTCAATATTAATCATCTCTGCAATCTGTTTATCTTTCACAAGGCTGTTATTTGATGCCCAATTATCAATATCGGCCCGATTAATTTCTCCAACATGCATCTGGACAAAATGTGGGGCCTCTGATTTAGCAAACAAATCATTCAATGAATTGAATAATTCTACAATCATATTAGAACCACTAGCAACAAGTAGAGTTGCTAACACAATAAAAATAACTAATGATATTGTAATAATCTTCTTTTTGACAAAATCTTTTGTTAACATTTTTAACAACATCTTTTTATTTGCTCCTTCCATCTGTTGCAAATCTATATCATGTTCAAAATCATTTGAATTATGATATACTTCACATGCATTAATTCAAGTGCATAGACACTTTTCATTTAAGTTTAAATCTCATCACTAACTAAGTCATCAAATGATAAAGGCTCTGAATCTAAGTTTAAATCCAATTGCTGAATGGATTTTAATCGGTATATAATCCCTGCTATAATAACAACAAATATTCCAGAGACAAAGAAAATAAAAGCAATACCCCTCCCTTCTCCTACTCCAAAAATACGACCAAAACTAGAAGCTAACGCACCGCCCGGCATGAAAAGAGGATTGAAAATCTTATCGGCTAAAAATCCAGAGACTGCATATGCTATTATCGATCCAATGTAAGTTATAACCGATATAAGAGACCACGCCCTGCCCTGCTTTTCATTACTAATATTTTGTCTAATCATGACGTCTATACTGCTATTTACAAAAGGAACTGTGAAAAAGAATAGAAAACCTGGAATGATTACATACCATATATTCGCATTCATTCCAATGAATGAAAAGAAGATACCCATTAGAGCTAGTGATACAGAGAGTATCAGTACGTGATTCTTTTTTCCACCAAGTGTACTGATAATTAAACTACTGATGAGCATCCCAATTGCACAGATCGACTGGGCTGTACCAAAAGTACGAGCATCTGTGAATGAAAGAACCATTGGTCCAAATAGGGCTTGTAAAAGTCCTACATAGAAAAGGATCAACGAAGTCACTGAGATCAAGATTAGAATACCTCGATCAGCAACAACAGTTTTAAAACCATCTGCCATTTCTTCAAAGAAACGAGATTCTGTCTTCTTTTTTGTTTTTACTTTAATTTTCATTTTACTTCTGACAAAAAGAATAGCAACAGCCGAAAGTAAGAAGCTCATAATATCTATGATCAGAATATATCTAATATCTATAATTGACATGAGAATTCCGGCCAAAAGTGGCGCTATTAAAAATTGTGCAGAACCTGCTAACTGTACCAATCCACTGGCTTTTGCATAAAGTTCCTTAGGCAAAAAATCAGAAACGGATGCTTTATAAGCAGGATTTTGAAAAGCGAAAAAAACAGAACTCAAGATAACACCTGGATAAATCACCCATAAACTTTCAGGTTTCATACTCATCAAAACGAAGACCAAAACAATACCAAATGCAGATCCAACATTACCAATAATCATTAAAAATCGTCTGTCAATTCTGTCGGCCAGTACCCCTCCTATAGGACGTAAAAGCAAAGCCGGCAGGAAAGCAAACAGTATCACCAGGGTAGCACTTGTAGCTTGACCTGTCATTTGGAAAGCATAGACTCCTAATGCAAATGCTGTTAACCCAGAACCAATTGTAGAGAGAAGTTCACCTACCCAGATTATTAAAAAATAAGAAAAACTATTTTTTTTAAACTGATTCTGATTATTGTTTTCTTGAATCAATATACAGTCACCCCTTATATTTATTATTTATTTGTGATTTGAATCCGATATATCCTCCTTTCATTATTTTTGATATATCTAATGATAAAGGATATATCGGATTTCCATTTAACGACATTTCAGAAGGGTAAGTCCCCCTCCTCTATTAGTGGGAGGTAGAAGTCTTACGATTATCCTAAAACTTAAGAGGGTGTTCAAATCCCCTTCTGAAGTCGTTAAACTTAAGAAATAATAACTTGTTGTTATTTCGGCTTTAATCACAAAGTTCGCTATTGAAAATTAATTATTGTGATACGTGGCTTATACTGTCCGCTTTAAGTAATCGTTCCGTTTCTCCCTGTATAAACTCAGGAAAAGTTTGTAAAGATTGGTCGATATTCTTTTTCTTAAACGTAACATGCAGAACAACTGCTGCAATAGCAAAGAAAGTTATCTGCATAATCTGAACTTGAGGATTAAAGTAATAAAGTTCTATCTGACTACCTGTTGCAGCAAGCCAAAATGAGAATAAAAAGAACCCAAGACATCCTTTTGTTGCATTAAAGATATATGATTGAAATAAAACAAAAGCCATTAATTGAGTCACATAGTAGAAATAGTCTGTAGTCGTTCCCATAGAAGAAATTAGATATCCAGGAAGAACCCACAGCCCAAAAAGAAAGCCAGTCAGTAATCCACTAGTGACGTTGTTCTTAAATTTGCTCTGTAAGAACGGTAATACAAAACCAATCCAACCAAAAACTCCACCTATAAGTCCTGCTTCTTGGAAGAAATTCAAAAAGCCTTTTACGATCATTTGAGGAACAGTACGAGTTATCACTGGTACTTCTATACCAAAAAACAGTGAGCCATAATGCATCAATGCTGCAAAGAGTATAGAAACTCCCAGTAGAATAGGAAACCAAAACAGATCTTTCTTTCTTGGTATAACCTTTAATAATATTGCTTTTAAAGCCTCTTTACCACCTCCTAGAAAATAAATAATCAGCCCAGCAATAGAGGGGGAGTATAGAGCGATTATTGTAACCGGATGCATTAATGTCAGCTCTCCAGTAATGGGAACAAAAAAATCAGCAAAAATCGTATAACAAATTCCAACTCCCCATATAGCTCCAAAAGCCATCAACAAATATAAGACAAGATATTTATTCTTATACTTCATATATTTGATATTTTTCATAATTTTCCTCCTATAATTAATTATTTTTTAATTGTTTTTTTTTATTAATTAATGACATGAGATTATTTATAGTACTGAAGTTGTTTAAATCCAGTTCATCATTTTCAATCTCAATTTCAAACTTTTGTTCTACAAAATTTACTAACTTCATGGCAAATAGTGAATTCACGAATCCCAATTCAAAATAATTATCATCATCTGAAAGCTCTATGTGTTCATCAATAGCCAAATTTTCTCCAATAAAACATCTTATTTCCTCTTGATAGTCCATTATTAATTCCTCCTCTCGTAAGTAAAGTTTAAGCTATTCTATTAGTACAAACCTCTATATATTCTGGGAGGTCTGGAATGTTCTCCAAATCATGCTCAAATATATAGTTTCCATTTTCATCAGAAGATTTTTCAGTAAATCCTGCAAAGCGAAAACTCACATTCATCATCCTGTTACGTCCAGTATCTCGAAAATCTGCTAATAGAGTTTTGTTATCCTTTTTTGCTTCTTTCATAATATAACTGAGCAGAACTGTACCTACCCCTCTTGATACTACCCGACATGACATTAACATCATTTCAAGCCGCCAGTGATCCTCTTTTAGATTTATTAACGCCACACCGATCTTACCATACGTTCCATATTTATCTTCTAATTCACAGATAAGCAACTTATAATCTTCTGACTGGCGTAAAGCATTTAATTCATCATAACTAAAAGTTTTACCTGTTGCATTCAATTGATTAGTTCTTACAGTAAGTTCTTCTGCCCGTTTCAAATCTTCTTCCTCTGCATCGCAAATTGAAAATTTCATATTAAGTGATGCTAAAAAGGATTCTGCTGGACCTTGATACTCTTTTTCTATTTGTTTCCTTTTATATTCATCTTGATACAGTTTACGTCTACGTGCTGAATCAGCAGTAATAAATCTTGGATTCAAACGGGAATTATCTAAAAGTGTTTGGTATTGGTTTGAATTAAGGCAATTTATAGATGGATGTACACTTTCTACTTCTTCTATTTCGAATTCCTGATCATCTATAAAGAGGATCGTATCCATCCCAATATTTATGTTTTTCTGGATCTGTTCCAATGAAGTAGACTTTGCATTCCAATGGATTTCGGGATAAATAAAATACTCATTCAGACCAAACTCTTCAAGCTTTGACATTGCCAAGTCATAATCATTTTTACTTGCAATAGAATGAAGAATTCCTCGTTTATCCAATGTTTCTATAATATTTTTTATTCCTGGCTTTAATTGAACATCATTATCCTCAATCAAAACTCCATCCCATAATGTATTATCTAAATCCCAGACAATACATTTAATCTCTTTTTTTTCATTCATAGGTATCCTCCTTTTAATATTTATAAAAACCTTTACCATTTTTATAACCCAAATGACCTGCATCAACCATCTTTTTCAATAATGGACAACACCTGTATTTTGGGTCCTGGTAACTCTGGTAGAGAACCTCCAAAGAATTTACAACCGTATCTAACCCTATCAAATCTGCTGTTTCCAAGGGACCCATTTTGTGGTTAAATCCTTTTTTCATAATGTTATCAACTTGCTCTGGTGTAGCAATTCCATCTTGAACAATAAAGGCTGCCTCATTCATAAAAAGATGAGAAAGACGATTGGAAACAAAACCAGGTAAATCATCAATTACGATAGGATTTTTTCCCAAAGTCTTTAAAAAGGAAACTACTTCTGTTTCAGTTTCTACTGAAGTATAATATCCCCTTATTACTTCTACCATTTCTTTTAGTGGAACAGGATTCATTAAATGGGTACCTATAACCCTTTTGGGGTCTGGCAAGAAAGAAGCCAATTTTGTAATTGAAATACAGCTTGTATTTAGTGCAAAAAACGCATCTTTTTTACATTTGTCTGCTAATCGCTGATACTCCGATATCTTCTTTTCTATATCTTCACTAATATTTTCAATGATAATATCAGCGTTTTCAATATTCTCATAATCAGTTTGAAAAGATATATTACTAAGAATCGTCTTCAAATCAACATTAGAATACTCTCTTTTCATCATACAAGCTGAACGGTACTCCCTTTTGATTATCTGTTTAGCCTTATCGAGAATATCCGTAGAAATATCTTTCAGGATGACACGGTATCCATATCTAGCTACATCTACTGCTGTGGCACTTCCCATGACTCCAGCACCAATAATAGCAATCGTTTTATTTTGCATCTTCTTTTTCTCCTTTCTTGAATCTTTTTTTAAAACATCTCATCATATATTTCTTTTGTTTCCACTAATGCCTTGCCAACCCTTTCACGGAACCATTCTACATCATTCATGTTAAGCGAGATATTGGGGTAAAGTCTTGAAAAAGTAGAAACAAGTATACCGTTTTTAGCAAGACAATTATTCAAAATTATATCAATCGACATAAGACCGAAAGTATAATCTGAAGGATTTTTTAAAATTTCATCACAACAATGATAGGCTGCACATGCAGGAGGACCTTGAATTACAAGTGGTAGGCCTATAGCAGCTGCCTTAGATTTCATGATCTTATGTATCATTTTTATTTTTTCATTCATTTCAGTCATAGCCCGTCCATTATCTCTGCTCAGTATTTCAAGGGTAGTTTTAACTGCTGCTATCCCTAAGGGGTAACCATTAAATGTACCCGCGTGGATGACTTTCTTATCTACCAAAAGCTGCATAATCTCTTTTTTACCAACTAATGCTGCGACTGGTACTCCTCCTCCAGCAATAGCTTTACCCAATGTAGTCATGTCTGGAGTAACATCGAATTCTTTTTGTGCACCACCTAATCCCATGCGAAAGCCGGTTATGACTTCATCAAAAATGAGTACAACATTGTATTTATCACATAATTCCCTCATTTTTTTCAAATATCCCGGTGCAGGCATTACACTTCCGCCATTTACACAAACCGGTTCAGTAATTACAGCAGCGATCACGTCACCTTTTTTGCTTAAAAGTTCTTCTAAAATATCAGCATCATTCCAGGGTAAGAGATAGGACTGACTTTCAAGTGAATCCGTAGCTCGTCCAACAGTCCCTTTTAAATCTCCAAAATAATCACTTGGAATTGGTTCACCACTTCCCTTAGTCTTTCCACCCATAATATTATCTGCATTTCCATGATAGTGGCCTTCAAATCTGACAAAACGATTTTTACCCGTATATGCCCTAGCTACACGAAGTGCATTTTGAATAATTTCAGTTCCTGACAATCCAAAACGGATCATTTCAGCAGAAGGAACATACTTGGCTATCAATTCCAAAGCTTCAGCATCCATGTCACAGTGACTAACAGATAGAACTCTATCAATTGTTTCTTTTAAACTTTCACTGTATTCTTTATTTCCGTGACCAATAAATAATGCACCAAATCTAGCATATAAATCTAGGTATTCTTTTCCATCCATGTCCCAGACTCGACTATCTTGGGCTTTATTAAAATGCAGAGGAGTTTCCTCCCAGGGGAGACAAAAATTATAATGGACACCACCAGGTAAAAGCTTTTTTACTCTTTGGTTATACTTTTTGTTCTGTTCAGATGTCACTTTATACCATCCTTTCTATATATTTAAATATTTTTTTTCTATCTTCTTCATTATCAAAAGAAAGAGAAGTTGGCAGTTCAGGATTTTCTTTAATAAAATTTCTTATTATTTGCTTTGGTCCAATATCTACTAATAATGTAATTTCTGAATTACACATTTCTTTGAGGACTTGGTTCCAACGGACAGGTAATACCAATTGGTTACACAGGATTTCTTTAATAGCGTCTGTAGATTGGATTATCTGACCGGTAACTGTAGACCATATATCAAATTTTGGTTTTTTAAACCGAATATTTTGTAAGGCCTCTTCAAGTTCAGGTTTTAAAAATGTCATCAAATCAGTATGATATGGAGCATCAGCTTTCATTGGCATCATTCTAAAAGGGATAAACTCTCCTCCCTGCTTATCTACTTCCTTGTCTAATTCCTGGAGGGCAGTTCGTTCACCGGCAACGATAAATTGTTTTGGAGAATTGTATCCTGATATAATTACATAACCATTTGCCTGAATCGACTCAACGATACTGTTTAAAGCATTAACTTCTAAATCTACTACAATTCCTGCCCCTCCTCGTTTCTCTTCCATTGCGCTATGCATTATTTTACCCCGTTTTCTAACATATGTGAGGCCGTCGGAAAAGGATAAAGATCCTGCTGCAATAAGTGCTGAAATTTCACCCAAACTATGCCCTACAGCACATGAAGGTATTATGCCGGTTTCTTCTTCAAAAACACGATATAGAGCGTAACTGCCAATGACCACTGCTGGTTGTGCGTTCTCAGAAAGGGTCAATTCTGGAAGATTACCATTTAATATTAAAGACCTGATATCAAAGTCCAATATACTATTTGCCTCTTCAAAAATTTCGGCAGCAACAGGTGAATCCTGAATCAACTCCTTACACATACCTTTATATTGACTACCTTGTCCTGGGAATAACATAGCAAATTTCATTTCTTTTTACTACTTTTGTGATAGCGTTGTAAACCGTAGTTAGAGATCATTTCCTGTTGCATTTGGGATGTTCCTTCTATAATCTCTAATACTTTGGCCTCTCTATATAACCTTTCTACTGGATATTGATCTGTGAACCCATTGCCACCATGGATTTGTACAGCATCATTTGCAACCTCCACCGCGACTTTAGATGTGAAATACTTTGCCATGGTTGTTTCAATTGTTGCATCTGGATTATTCTCTTTACGTAATTCACCTGCGCTCAAACAAAGTGCCCTGGCAGCATGAACTTTGGTAACAGCGTCTCCAATCATACCACGGATAAGTTGAAAATTTCTCAGTTTCTTGCCAAATTGCGAGCGTTTACGGGAGTAGGATACCATTGCATCCAATGCCTCCTGAGCTATTCCAATTCCTGCCCATGCTATGCTGTAACGACCAAAGTCAAGAGCTGTTGAAACAACATACTCAAAACCAAAATTAAGTTTTCCTATTATATTCTCTTTAGGAACCTTGACATTATTCAAATAGACTTCTGCAAGATAAGTTGAACGGGCAGCCATCAAACCTTTTATCAATTTGGTCTCTAAACCAGGAAATGACCTTTCTACTAAAAATGCAGTACTCCTGCCATTATTGGATGCAATAATGATAAAAACATCTGCTAAATGTCCAAAAGTTATCCATCTTTTAGTACCATTGATAACATAATAATCATCCTCTTCATGCCATGTGGTCTGGACGCTTTTTGCATCAGATCCAACATCTGGTTCTGATAATCCAAAAGCACCAATTACTTCGCCTTTAGCTAATCGTGGCAACCATTTATCTTTTTGTTCATTGGTACCCAAACGCAACAATGTCTCACCAACAAGAGAAGTATGAACAGTAATAAGACTTCTTGATGCAACACTTGCTTTACCAAAGACCTCACTAAATAAACCATAATAGACAGGGTCAAGATCTAGACCACCATACTCTTTGGGGAAAGGGGCAGCTAAATATCCTTTAGCCGCCATTTTTTTTATAAGTTCTTTTGGTATGCCACCTTTTTTCTCAAAATCATTCACATAAGGTCGTATCTCTTCGTCTACAAAAGCTTCTGCCTCTTTAACTATATTTTCTTGTTCTTTATCGTAATTCACATAATTCATCAAACCACCTCTTTCATACTTTGGTGAAGATAATTTGCAAAGGCAGATATTGTTTTGTACTCAAATAAAGCAACTGGTGAAATATCTACCACAAGTTTTTTACGTAACCTATTGATAATCTTGAGAATCTGAACAGACGAGATACCAATTCTTAAAAGAACTTCATCTTCGTCTATAGAATTAGGCTCCTGATTTATAACTACAGCAATTTCTTCTTTTATAAGCATAATAACTTCTTCTTTAGTCATTTTTTCATTCTCCTTTCAAATCATTTATCCAGAAAGATTTTTGTTCAAATGGATAGGATGGTAAATGTAACAGTTTACCCGATCCATTTGGATGAATGTACTCCCAGTCAAAGTTAGCCCCAGCGACGTATAATTCTCTCATTGCAGAATGTAGTTTAGTATCAAAAGAACTATAAGTCTCTAGTTCTAAATTAACTATATTTAATCTTTTTTGAATCTCCTTAGGTAATATTTCTAATAAATTTTCTTCTGGTACACAGAAATTAAGCAGAATATCACCTTTAAACTGAGAAAGTCTGTTATCATCATTATTTTCTTTTTCGTTTATGTTTTTGCTAGCAAAATATGATTCTAATGCCTCTCTTAGATCTATTTTCTCATTTAATAAATCAGCAAGCACTTGACCTGACTCTATACCATTTATATCAGTAATGTTTGCCCCATTTTGTTTTAAATTCTTTACTAATGAATACCAATAAGTAAATTCGCGCGCACGCGGTAACAATTGGTTTCTATTAAAGTCAGTCAAATTTATGATGCCATGCTTAATGGCACAATCTTTTATCTTTGAAAAATCTTTTTTAAATAAAACACTGGTTTCTTCTTCAAAAATTCTCTCATTTTGTCCATCAATATTTTTGATGTCACCAATAACTAGAGATATTTTTGCAGATTTACTTTTTAGAGATTGTCCTCTACTCATGGAATTTAAAGCATTTGTTTTATCATCATCAGAAATTAGACATGCAGCCCGATAGCCATAATGTTTTCTATAGCGATTTCGAGTAAAACATAGATCATTTATATCTAAATCTGGGTTATTTTTTATCAAATCTTGAGTCTGACTAATAATATCCTCTAATGCCTTTTCTGATTTAGCAGATAGAGTTAAAAGATTTAACTTTTTCTTGAAAGGAACAGCCCTACTTTCATTCCATTCTTCCAATACTACATGGGCATTTGTCCCTCCTAAGCCCAATGAACTTATTCCAGCTTTTCTAGGTTTCTGGTCTTTTGATGTCCAGTTTTCAATATCCTTAACAATATAGAAAGGGGTTCTTTCTAATTGCAATGTTGGATTAACATTCTCCATATGCAAACTAGGAACCAATTTTTGATTTTTCAAGCATAGCAGAACTTTTGCAAGACCAGCACCACCAGCAGCAGGCAATAGATGACCAACATTGGTTTTCACCGATCCTATACCAATATCAGATGCCTTGTCCCCATTAGAAAATAGTTTGGATAAAGCATTAATCTCGATAGGATCGCCAATAGTTGTACCTGTACCATGGGCTTCTATATAGCTGATTTCATCTGGTGAAAGATTGGCATCCTTGTATGCATCCATTAGAACATTATACTGACCTTTTGGATTTGGTGCCATTATTCCTAATGAATATCCATCATTATTAATTGCAGTTCCACGGATTACACCATATATATTCTTGTTTTCTTTTACTGCCTTTGCAAGTGGTTCCAGATAAACAACAATAACCCCCTCTCCGAGAACAGTGCCATCAGCATCTTTATCAAACACTTTGGAATATTGCGTTGAGGAAACAATTCCAGCTTTTTTTGCTAATGAATGTACCCTGGATGTTGCTAGAATATTTGCACCTGCAACAACTGCACCAGAGGCACGATTCTCTCTCACATCAGATACTGCATAATGAAGGGCAACCATAAATGATGAACATGCAGTATCAATAGCTAATGCCGGGCCAGTAAAATTATACGTATGTGATATTAAGGCTGATGTTATGTTGGCCATATTTCCAACCATAGTATTCTGATGAATTTCAGTGGCTCCATGTTTATCCAGGTATTCTGTAACCAATTGGTTATATGTATTTGTACTTATACCAGCGTACACACCAACATTACGTTCTTCATCAGAGTTTGTGATCAATCCGGCATCTTCAAGAGCTTCATGTGAAGTTTCCAGAATAAGTCTTTGTTGAGGATCCATAAAGATTGCTTCATCAGCAGGGATATCAAAAAAATCATTATCGAATTTATCAATATCTTCAAGTTCCCCTATCCAGTCATTCCAATCTAATTGACCAGCGAGTTCTTTTCGTCTAGAACTAATTTTAGTGATAGAATCTTCGTTCGAACATAGATTATCCCAAAATTCTTCTTGATTCTTTGCTTGAGGAAATCTCAAGGCCATTCCAGTAATTGCAATAGCCTTATTTATATCTAGTTTATTATCAGTCTGCCAATCCGATAATGACTTAGCACTTTCAGAAGGCATTTTCTGAAGATACTCTGCAATTTGCCTGATTGTCTTGCATGACGCTAATACTTCAAAACCTATATCTTTATTTAAGTATGTTTCTATCTTATCAAGTAATTGATAAGCTTTGATCGAATTACCACCTAATGCCATAAATGAATCATCTATCGATATTTTATGCTCAGGGATGTTTAAGATTTTAGACCAGCTCTGATGCAGAAATATTTCTAATTCATTTCGCGGCAAATTGATTTCTCTCTCATTATCATAACTTTCTGCTATATTTTTTCCAATCTCTGTTAATAAGTCGTTAAATTCTCCATTTTCATACCGTCTCCGTAACTGGAATCGCTGCACCTTACCACTTGTAGTCTTAGGAATGGTTCTAACAGGAATAACATGAGTCACTTCTATCCCCAATGCTTCATTTATTCTCTCAATAATTTTTTTCCGGATCGGTATAAATATCTCTATCTTAAACTTATACTTAATAAAGACAATTATTTCTTCTTTTTGAGTTTTATCATTAAAGAGTCCTACAAGAGCAATATCGCCACGCTTAATTGTTTCCAGATCATAAATAATTTCCTCAAGATCATGTGCAAAGTAATTTTGCCCACGGATAAATAGAATATCTTTAATTCTTCCAGTTATGGCCAGCGAATTATCAACTATAAAACCCAGATCGCCGGTATGTAACCATCCATCGACAAAAAGGTCTTTGTTGATGTCATCGCGATTATAATAACCTGAGGTGACTGATTGTCCCTTTATTTGAATTTCTCCAATCATATTTTCATCGAGGGTGTTCCCCTGTTCATCTGCTATTCTTACACTTACCCCACCAATCGGCAAACCTTCATGGACAAAATCAATTTTATCTTTTTCATTATCATCTTCCACAGGGACTACAATGTTTTCCTCAATCATTTTTGACCGATAAATACTTTCAACCCTTATCAAACTCCCAACTTCATGAATAGTAACAGCAACAGTTGCTTCTGCCATCCCATAAGCTGGAAGCATCATATTCTCCTTATATCCGCATTTTGAAAATTTCTCTGTGAATTTTTGGATTACTGGGACGGAAATCGGTTCCGCCCCATTTAGTATAAATCTCAGAGAAGACAAATCCAAATCAGACAATTGCTTATCGGATATTTTTTCTACCATCCAAGCAAAACCAAAATTAGGAGAACAGAACCATGAGCCTTTATGTTCTGTTATTTTCTTCAGGAACATATATGGTGAACGAACGAATGTATAAGGTGAAAATTGCATTATATTACATCCACCAACTACTGGAACTAAATGTTGGAAAAACAATCCCAAATCATGGGTATGAGGTACCCATGTAAAAACAACATCGTCTTCCTGTGATTCAATTCTTTGATTAATGGCAATTATGTTAGTTAATATTTTTCTATTAGTAAGCTTTACACCTTTTGGAACACCCGTACTACCTGAAGAAAATTGTAGAAAAACAAGATCATCTGGTTTGGTATAATAAATTTCTTCCTTTTCATCAAAATTTATATCATCAGTCGAAATAAAGCGTAATCCCTGATAGTGTGGACTATCTTGAAGTCTTTGATAATGCTTTTGATTTTGTTTGTCCATCACTATTAATGGCTTTTTTAAGACTTTCCATATTTGAGTCAACTTTGACACTCCAGCTGAATTCAGTTCCCATGATTTTGGTTGGCTAACTGGCGCTGCTATAATACCACCAAAGATACAAGCCCAAAATGCATTATAAAAGTCTTTTGATTTACCAATTTCCAGTATTACAACATCCCCTGGCTTTACGCCCTGCTGATAAAGCAATTTAAGATATTTACATGCATTATCGACTAACTCTAGATAAGATACAAAGTCTTCTTCTCCAGATACATTTATATACGTAATACCTTTTTGAGGATATTTTTGTGCTACATATACCATCATTTCAGCCAGAGAGTTATATTCTTCTGGTAGAATAATCGGTTTACCATGTTGAATTGCTTTCTTAGACATTTTTGACCTCCTTTGATTGATGATTAACAAATATACCTGAATGCTTAACTGAATGAGATCTAATTATTTCATTTATACTGTCGATGTCTAGGCCATCTTGGCATTCTATACTGATACTTAAGTTTTCTTCATCATAATTTACAGTTATAAGTAACTTTGCTAGTCTATTTTCTTCCGTTTCTTCCCTTGAATTCTTAAAAGCATCTTTTTCCTCTTTTGAGACAAACCCCTGGAAATTGAATAAAACTAACTCTTGAGGCTGTCCAGCAACTTTATATGATGAGGCCAAAAGATTATCTATTTTGGAAAACTTATTTGATAAGTTTTCATCAAATAGTAGAGAGAGAAAATTAATAGAATCAAGGCGACAACGTTCTAATAGTTCTGAAATACTTGACTCTCGTTCTTTTTGATCTACAAGCAAAGGAATAATATCAAGAAACTCACCTACACAGTTGTAATAATCATTGTTGTTATAGCTTCTGCCATAATTGACAATAGCAAATGGTATTTCGTTAACACCTGTGTATTCAGATAGTAATTTAGCAACAAATTCAAATGCAAACCACCATGGATTCTCAATATCCGCATCTAAAGGGATATTGATATCTATTTCTTTTTCAGCTTTGTCTGGGATTTCTTCAAGTTTTCCCATTAAAGTATTATTATTTTCTTTCCATGCGTTTAAAGAAAACAGATCTATTATTTCATTTTCTGTTATGCCCTGAGGTCCCATTTTTAGCAATGATACGTAATCCTCGTATTTCTGAGGAGGTTCTTGTTCTGCTGATTTAGTACTAAAATCTTCTTTTTCATTTACTAATAAGGAAACTTCCTTCTCAATTTGATGGCGGATAACCTCACCGCTCATACCATCAAATGCCGCATGATCAAAGCCCCAGATTACAAAATGTGTATCCTGATCTATTCGTAAACAACAAAGTCTCCATAGTAAATTGCCTTCCTGATAGGGGGATAATAATATTGTAGAACACATTTTCTCTACAATAAGTTCCTTTGTTTGCTGATTATACTCCCGTAAATCTACATATGGTAAATTTTTTGTAATCAACGAGGAAATAACTAAGATATCACATTCACTCCATACTTTTGTTTCATCTCCCTGGATAACACAATGAAGTAATTGGTTATCCAGAATAATTTTCATGAATAATTTCCGTACAAACTGTTCATCAATGTTACCGTCTATTTTAGTAGTAAATCCACTTATATATGAACCAAAGATATCGTGAGACATCTGTACAGCAGATAGAGGAAATTCCGAAACTCGGTTTGCAGAAACAATTACATTCGAGACTAAAGAACAAGTATTCATAGCATAATCTACTAAACTATCTATTTGCTCTTCATTAAGCGTGAGAGAACTCGCGATTATTTCTGTTTCTAGCAGATCAGACTTGAGTTCAGAATCCATTTTCGGTACACTTTCAGGTTCAATAACAGCAGCTAACTCTTCAACAGTTGGATACTGGAAGATTTCATTTACCTTTATTTTTACCCCTTCTTTTAAGAGTGATTGAGCTAAGGCAATTGCTTTTATGGACTGTCCTCCAAATTCAAAGAAGTCGTCTCTAATGCCGATACTATTGTGATCTAACACATTCTGCATCTTTTCAAGAATAGTCTCTTCTAATTCCGTTCTTGGAGCAACATAATTAGACGAGTCATTCCTGACCTCTTCAATAACCGGTAGAGCATTACGATCAATCTTACCATTTAGAGTTAAAGGTAGACTTTCCATCTTCATCATTCGTGACGGAATCATATAGTCTGGTATCTTGTCACTGAGTAATTCTCTAATCTGATCAGGTTCTATTGCAGTTGCTTCATGATCTGTTTGAAGATCAACGGTATAATAAGCAGCAATATATAGACTTCCTGTGTTATCTTTTCGTGAGATAACGATAACTTCTTCAATTCCTGGAATATTTTTTATATGATTTTCGATTTCACCTAGCTCGACTCTGAAACCTCTAATCTTAATCTGGAAATCTGTACGTCCAATGAATCCGATTTCTCCTGTTGGTAATCTCCATACTAAGTCACCTGTCCGATAAACTTTTCCGCTGTCTTCAAATGGATTGTCTAAGAATTTCTGTTGAGTTAGTTCCTCTCTGTTTAAATATCCTTTACCTACACCATCGCCACCGATATAGAGCTCACCAGGAACATTCGGTGGAACAAGATGACCGTACTGATCTAGGATATATAGCGTTGTATTGTCAAGAGGATAACCAATTGGAATGCTTTTAGCGTCATCGTCTATTTTATTTATTGGATAATAAGCTGCAAAAACAGTTGTTTCAGTTGGACCATAACCATTAATGATCCTATCTGGTCCCAGATAATTCAGAGCTTTCCGTGCATGAGCAACAGAAGCTGCTTCTCCACCAATCACAACCTTACGAACATTCTTGAGAGATGTTACATCCCAATCTACCAACATATTGAACAAAGCAGTTGTAATGAAGAATAATGTAATCCCTTTTTCCTCTATAAACGTAGCCAATTGAGGGATCTCGATTGCAACTTCCCTAGGAACAATCACTACAGATGCACCATTGAGAAGGGTACCAAAAATATCGATTACTGATCCATCAAAAGCATAATTTGATAAGTGTATCAGTCTATCTGTTGGTAAAATATTAATATAGTTTGTGTACTTGACAACACGGATTACATTACGGTGAGTATTAAGGCTACCCTTAGGCGTTCCTGTCGAGCCTGAGGTGTACATAATATAAGCAATGTCATCAGCACTAATATTTTCAGGTTGATATTTTGATGAAATAGATGTTTCATTACTTGCCTTCAATGCATTTTCTTCTTTATCCAATAGAATATTAGGAATAGGTTTGTCAACTCTAGATATATATTGCGAATAAGTCAACAACAAGCAAGAACCGCTATCTTCTAACATAAAGTTGACACGACTGTCTGGATATTCGGGGTCAATTGGTACATAAACACAACCAACTTTAAGTATCCCGAGAATACTTATTAACTCTAATGGACTCCGATCTAATAATATAGCAATTCTATCACCATGTTTTACATCATGTTCAGCAAGTAGCTCTGCTAATTTATTGGCTTTGCTATTCAACTCTGTATAACTAATTTCTTCATTATCCCAGATAATAGCTGTGTTATCACCATACTGCTGTACTTGTTCTTCAAAAGTTTGAACAATTGTTTTATCCCGAGGATAATCTGTTGTAGTTTGGTTTAAATCATTTAATATCCACTCTTTTTCTTTTGCAGTAATGATAGAGAGTTCAGTCATCTTTTGTTTAGGTTCTTCTGTAATAAGTGATACCATGTTAAGTAGCCTAATTCCAAATGACTCTATTGTTTCAGGTTTAAATAGCGAAATAGCATACTCAATATCTGAATAGTAACAGTTATCTCTTTGCTCAACTGTCCAATTTAGATCAAATTTGGATTCGACTTTGTTCTCTGGCCATGGTTCAAGTGTACTTCCTTCAAGAGTCAATTCTTCTGTTCCCATATTGATATAATTGATTACTACATCAAAAAGTGGATTTCTTGATAGATCTTTTTTGATATCAAGCATTTCAATTAACATCTCAAATTGACAATCCTGATTTTCATATGCTTTAACCAATTTTTCTTTTATATACTGAAGATATTCAGCAACTGTTACTTCTTCAACAATTTGTGATCGTATGGCCAGAGTGTTTACAAACATTCCGACTATCGAGTTAAGATCAGCATGACGCCTTCCTGCAATAGCAGTACCTACAACCATATCATTTTGCCCAGTGGACTTCCATAGAACTAATTTTAATGCTGCAATAAATATCATGTATGGGGTTAAACCATATTCTTTACCAAATCTATCAATTTTACGACTGAGCTCTTCGCCAAATTCAAAATTAATTCGATCTCCTTTGAAAGACTGAACGCGAGGTCTATTGAAATCTGTCAGCATGTTAAGCACTGGTATTTCACCTTTGAATTCATTTTTCCAGTAATCAAATTGTTTTTCAACAGCTTTGCTATTCAATAATTCATTTTGCCAAGCTGCAAAATCCTTATATTGAATAAGCAGTGGGGATAAAGTCTTCTCTGCATATAGATCTTTAATCTCCTCAAGCAGAATCGCAATTGAACTCTGATCTGAAATAATATGATGCATATCAATTAAAAGAACATGTTTTTCTTTACTAAGACTTATTAATTTTACTCTGAATAATGGTGCTTTTGAGAGATCAAAAGGACGGATGAACTTTTCTATCTCATCTTCGATTTTATCTTCCGTAGAGGTTCCGAATTCTACTACTGACGGAACATCATCTTCGATAATTTGTACTACCTCTCCATCTACCATGCTGAATCGGGTTCTAAATGATTCATGTCTTTCTACTAACTTATCAATGACGTTTTTAAATTTCTCTTTATCAAAAGTACCCTCTACAAGGTATTTTGAAGCAAGATTATAAGGAACAGAATCACCAACCAATTCATTGACAGCATACATACGTTTTTGTGCAGAAGATACCTCATAATAACTTTTCTTCTCAACAGGTGGAATCTTATGAGCTGTTTTAGTATCATCTACATTGGATAATAGCCAATCTACCATCTGGCTGAACTCCGAGAATTTAAATATTTCTGTTAACGGCATTTCATGACTAAATATCTTTTGTATTTCAGCTGCTAAAGAAATAGCTTTCAGAGAATGTCCTCCAAGGGCAAAGAAATCATCATCAGGACGAACCTCTTCACAACCAAGTATTTGATACCAAATAGCAGATAAGCGCTCGCTGACCATATCTTTATCACTAGTATCAAAGCTATCTACTTCAACTTTCTCTTGTTGAGATGGTTCATTTAAACTATTATCAGTTTTGCTATGTTCAAAATCACTTGGATAAATGTCATTCTCATGGTATTTCTTATCAAAAGCATAGGTCGGTAAAGGAAGACGATTACGAATAGAGTTTCCTTTCAAGGCATACCAATCAATCTCAACACCTGCACACCAGATCTGTCCAAGTTTGTTGCTTATATATTCTACGTCATTTTCATCTTCTCGTGGATGACGAATCAGGTTGATAAATTGCTGACCGGCAATTTTAGAATCATGCTGCTTAGCAAAGGTACTCAATGTACGGCCTGATCCTACTTCTATAAAGACATTCTCTTCAGTTTTTAATAATTCTGCTAGAGACTTTGCGAAATTCACAGGTTTCAGAATATGTTTGGACCAGTATTCAGGACGAGTCATTTCCTTTTGCTTAACCCAGGTACCACTAACATTTGAAACAATAGGTATTTGTGGTTCCTTCATTTGATATTTCGAAATCTTATCTTCGAATTCTTCAGCTGCTTTTTTCATCATTGGAGTATGGAAAGCATGGGATGTCCTTACCCGTGCAGTTTTCCAACCAAACTTCTCTGTTTTAGCTTCAAATCTAGTGATTGCTTCTTCACTACCCCCAACAACACAACTATTGCTTGTATTGTCCAGAGCCAACCATACATCTGGATCTAGTTCTTTTTCTAGCTCACTAGCAATAACCATGACAGCCAGCATTGTTCCTGGGTCCTGTTTTTGCATTACTTGCCCACGAATTCTCACCAATTCTACTGCATCCTCTAATTCAAATACACCAGCAACAGCTGCTGCTGTAACTTCTCCTATACTGTGCCCAATCATTCCCGCAGGTTTTATACCCAATTCAATCATTGTTTTTGCTAACGCATAACCTGTTGCAAATATTGCAAATTGAGTATACTCTGTTTGATTGATCTTCTCACTATTATCATCACCGTACATTAACTGTAAAAACTCTTCCCGTTCTTCTTCTTTTAACAGATCAAAAACCTGATCAATATAGCGTTTAAAGATCCTAGAGACTCTACTTCTATCAGCTGAATAATAAAGATCACGTCCCATACCCTGGTATTGGCTGCCCTGACCAGAGAACATAAAGATAACAGGTTTCTTTGTATCAGTGGTTTTATGCCCAGCACTTTGTATGAAACTCTGTATATTAGATTC
Source organism: Halanaerobiales bacterium (assembly GCA_023128035.1). Next base: position 23,619 of record JAGMES010000017.1, read on the forward strand.
TGTTATATTTGTCATATCCTCATTAACAACCAATGCTTTTCTATATTCAAATGGTTTTCGCCCAACCTGTAAAGTCCAGGCTACATCTGAAAGATTAAGATCAGGATTATTTTGAATATGAGTCAATACTTTTTCACAGGTATTTGATAAAGCTGTTTCACTTCTAGCAGAGAAAACTAGTAGGTTTGCCCCATCAGGAGTACTACTTTTTTGCTCTACAGGTGGTTCTTCTAAAATCACATGTACATTTGTTCCACCAATTCCAAAAGCGCTTATTCCTGCCCTCAGGGTTTGATTAGTGTCTGTTATATATTCAGGTTCTGTGTTGATAAAAAACGGACTGTTTTCAAAATCAATTCTCGGATTCGGATTTTTATAGTTAATTAGCGGTGGAAGCGTTCTATTATAAACGGTCAGAGCTGCCTTAATAAAACCAGCTACCCCTGCTGCCGAATCTAAATGTCCAATGTTCGCTTTTACAGAACCAATTGAACAATAACCTTTTTTATCGGTTTTCCAGGCCTGTTTCAAGGCTTCAATCTCTATAGGATCACCCATTTTTGTACCAGTTCCGTGAGCTTCAATATAATTTATATCTTCCGATGATAACCCGGCCCTTTGTAGGGCTGTTTTGATTACGTACTGCTGACCTGCAACACTTGGTGCTGTGTATCCAATCTTTTCAAGCCCATCGTTATTAATAGCTGAACCTTTAATTACAGCATAGATATTGTCTCCATCCCTTTTAGCAGCAGAAAGAGGTTTTAATAATACTGCCCCACAACCATTTCCAGAAACAGTTCCAGAAGAATTTTTAGCAAAAGGTCTGCAATGACCATCTTTGGAGAAGATCATTCCCTCATGCCACAAGTATCCTTCTTTTCTCGGATAGGAAATACTGACTCCTCCAGCAATCGCCATATCCGACTCTCCTCTAATAATAGATTCAGCAGCCTCATGGATAGCTACTAAAGAGGTAGAACAAGCCGTTTGAATATTAAAGCTTGGTCCTTTTAAATTCAATTTATAGGATATCCTGGTGGTGAGAAAATCCTTCTCATTTAAGGTCATAGCCTCAAAGGCATTCAATAAATTATTCTGATTTCCAAGGAAACGTGCCATCCATGGCATATTAGTTGCGCTTCCAGCAAATAATCCTATCCTTCCCTTATAAGAAGATGGATTATATCCACCATTTTCTAGAACTTCCCATACGCATTGATGCAGAATTCTAATTTGAGGATCCATCATATTAGCTTCCTGGTATAGATAATCAAAGAAGTCAGAATCAAAGTATTCTACACCTTCAAGATAGCCCTTGGCTTTTACATAGTTAAGATTGGACAATTGATTTGGATCAACACCAGCTTTTATCAATTCTTCATCATCAAATCTAGTAACAGATTCGACTCCAGATACGATATTATCCCAGAATGTATCTATATCATCTGCATCAGGGAATTTACAAGATAATCCGATAACAGCAATATCTGTTGACTCTTGTTCACGAGCTATATTATTATCTGATAATCTTTCCTCTTCGACCTCATCTTTTGAATCGTCCAAACTTCTGACCAATAATTCAATAGTTGGATATTCAAATAAATGAGTCAAAGATATTGAACGTCCAATTAATGTGCTAAGTTTGTTATTAATGAGTATTAACCCCAAAGAATTACCACCCACATCAAAGAAATTATCTCTTATACCGATTTCTTGAGCAGTACATACCTCTTTCCATGCTTTCAATAATTCTTTCTCTAACTCTGATGATGGTGGTATAACCTGTGTCTCATTTTGGCTAGTATCTTCTTCCAGTAGAGATAAAGCATTTTTGTCTATTTTTCCATTAGGAAGTTTCGGCATTTCATCTAACATCATCAAATAAGATGGTATCATGTAATGGGGTAGCCTTTCCTTTAACCAATCTTTTAACCATACACTATCTTCAGGGGAGTGAGCTACCTCTCTTTTTATACAATAATACACAGCAAGCTGTTTATTTTCTTTTTTATCATCAAAGACTTTAGCCACTGCCTGGCTAATAATCTCATGGTTTTGAACTACTTTCTCAATCTCACTTAATTCAATTCTATAGCCACGTATCTTTACCTGAGAATCCAATCGTCCAACTAGTTCTATCTCACCATTGTCAAGTATCCGTGCTCTATCGCCAGTCCTATAAAGAACTGTATCGGGAATGTCAGAAGAATGAACAAATTTATTCTTTGTTTCTTCTTCATTATTCAAATAACCACGCGCAAGTCCAGCGCCTGCAAGACAGAGTTCTCCAAAAACTCCAAGTGGTTGTAGCTTTCCTGCCGGATTGGTTATATATGTTTGCGTGTTGGCAATGGGTTGTCCGATATTTATGGTGCTTGAATGGGTGAGATCTTTTGTTGTGGACCAAATAGTTGTTTCAGTAGGTCCATACATATCATAGATCTTTGCTTGAGATCGCTTTTGTAGATCTTTTAGTAATTGTATTGGGAAATTCTCACCGCCACTTAAAATACACTTGAGCTGTTTTAAAGCTGGCTCGAAATAAGGATTCTCCACAAAGGCTTTGATTCGTGAAACAGTACTCAATATATGAGTAACATTGTGTTCAACGATTCTCTGACTAGCTAAAGCTGGATCTAGCTGTTCGTTTTTAGCAGCTAAATAAACAGAATGACCAGTGCATAATGGGACAATTGATTCAAATCCAAAAATATCAAATGATATTGTGGTAACACAAATAATTCTATCATCAGGATTCTCAAAGACTTCTCTATTTTTAATATCGTGAATGAAGTTTACAATAGAACTTTGATTGATCATTACACCCTTCGGTTTTCCTGTTGAGCCCGATGTGAATATTACACAGGCTAAACTGTTCTGATCTCCCCTTTGAGAAGGATTACTATCTTTATTACCAAAACTTATCAGAGAATCGCAATCAATAATATTTCCATCAAAATCTACAGTCTCTTGATATTCCTGAGAACATATTAGTGTACTAACATTGCACTCAGAGAGCATGTAAGAAACTCTTTCTTGCGGAAATGCTGGATCAATAGGCACATATGCGCCACCTGCTTTTAATATCCCAAGTAAAGAGACAAATAAATTCTCATCTCTACTAGGCATTACACCTACAAGAGAATCTTTTTCTATGCCCAACTCAATCAAGCGCCAGGCCAATACGTTTGCTTTTTCATTTAATTCTTGATAGGTAAGTTCTTTGCCGCCTGAAACAATTAATGCCGTTTTATCAGGATACTCCCTTACATTTTGCTCAAACATATCCTGAATAAGAAGGGTATTGTCAATTGGCAGTGTTGTATCATTGAATTCGCCTAATATTAATTGTCTTTCTTCGTGTGGAACAATGTTAATATCCTCAAGAAGTAATTCTTGCTCTGTTGTTATGCTAGTTAAGAGGGTACGGAAGTGTTCCACCATCTGTTCTATTGTTTCTTTTTTAAATAATCCCGTCGCATATTCAATGTAGCCCTCTATGACTTCCTCTTTTTTATTTTCCTGACATGTTAGAAGGAGATCATAGGCTGCAGTCTTAGGTTCAAATTGATGTGGAATGAAACGGATACCTTCTATCTCTAGGTCGTAGAACTCCATATTTTGAAAGTCAAAACAAACATCAAATAATGCATTACGGTTTAATTTTCTCTTTAGATTCAACTGTTCAACCAGTTCATCAAATTGATAATCCTGATTTCCAAATGCCTCTAAAGTGCCCTCTTTAACTTCATTTAGGAAATCAATGAATCTCTTTTTGCCCTCTGGACGATTTCTCATAACCAGCATGTTCACAAACATACCAACTGTTTCTTCTATTTCCTCTCGAGTTCTGTTTGCTACTGGACTACCTATGATAATATCTTCTTGACCAGAATATCTGGTTAAGAGAACATTCCATGCACTCAACAAGGTCATAAAGAGTGTCGCCCCATATTGACGTCCCAAATTAACTAGCTGATTGCTCAATTCTTTTTCAATGGAGAAATAAACCCTGCCACCCTCAAAATTCTTCATAGGTGGACGTTTGAAATCAGTTGGCAATTCTAAAACCGATAGATTACCACTAAGACGCTCCAGCCAAAAATCTCTTTGCTCTTTTATCTCTTCCGACCTTAGATAATCATTCTGCCAAACAGCAAAATCCTTGTACTGAATCTCTGGAGAAGAAGCAAGTTCACCAAAATAGAGTTCATTAAAATCTCTTGCGATTATCTCCACTGAAGTACCATCAGTAATTATATGATGGAAATCAAAGAGAAGAACATAACTATCTACATCGGTTTTCACTAGTTGAACTCTATAAAGAGGCGCTTTTTCCAAGTCAAAAGGTTCTATAAAATCATATATTAATTGATTAATCTCATCATCATTTGATATTTCCCTTTCAGAATACGTGATTGAAACTTGAGCAGTTGGATGTATTATTTGAACAGGTTGATCCTCTCTAATTTCAAAAGAAGTTCTCAAAGATTCATGACGTTTAGTTAATTTTTCCAAAGTTTTTTCGAATCGTTCTATATCTAGTTTACCTTTAATAATTGTTGCTGAGGGAAGATTGTAGGCAACATTGTTTTTAGCCAATAAATAAAGAGCATACATACGACCTTGAGCTGATGATTGAGGATAATAGTCTCGTTTTTCTATCGGCTTAATAATCATATTATTTTTCTTTGTATTAGAGTTTTGGTCTATATATGTTGCTAAATATTCAGCCAAAGTACCTGGACTTGGATAAATGAATAGCGTAGCTATATCAACTTTTATGCCCAACATATTTTTAATAGTGGAAACAAGGCTAATCGCACTTAAGGAATCTCCACCAAGTTCAAAAAAGTCTTGATCAACAGTAATTGTATCGAATCCAAAGACTTCTTTATAACTTTCAATAACTGCATTCTCCAGGTCACTTTGACTCTCAATTGTTACCCGTTTCATAATTTGAGTATCTTCTTGTGTCTTTGTTAATTCATCTGCTACTACTACATCAATTGGGTAATGTTTCTCATCAAATACATAAGTTGGTAGAGAAAGACGATTACGAATTAACTCTCCCTTTAGGGCATTCCAATCAATATCTATACCGGCACACCAGATCTGTCCAAGTTTGTTATTTATATATTCTACATCATCCTTATCTTCTCGTGGATGACGAATCAGATTAATAAATTGTTGCCCAGCAACTTTAGCATCATGCTGCCTAGCAAAGGCACTCAATGTACGACCTGCTCCAATCTCTATAAATACATCTTGTTCATTTTTTAGTATTTCTACCAGACTCTTTGTGAAATTAACAGGTTTTAGAATATGTTTTGCCCAATATTCTGGACAAGTCATTTCGTTTTCCTCAACCCATGTACCACTGGTATTTGACACAATAGGTAATTGAGGTTCCTTCATTGTATATGACGAAATCTTTTCCTGGAATTCCTGAGCTGCTTTTTCCATCATTGGAGTATGGAAGGCATGAGATGTCTTCACTCTTCTAGTTTTCCATCCAAGCTTTTCTGCTTTTTCTTCAAATCGAGTGATTGCCTCTTCGCTACCCCCAACAACACAACTATTGCTTGTATTATCCAAAGCTAACCACACATCTGAATTTAGCTCTTTTTCTACCTCACTAGCAGGTAACATGACAGCTAACATTGTTCCTGGTTCCTGCTCTTGCATTACTTTGCCGCGAATTATTACTAGCTCTACTGCATCCTTTAATTCAAACACTCCAGCTACAGTAGCTGCTGTAACTTCTCCTATACTATGTCCAATCATTCCCGCTGGCTTTATACCTAGTTCCATTAATGTTTTTGCGAGTGCGTAACCAGTTGCAAATATTGCGAATTGAGTGTATTCTGTCTGGTTAATTTTATCAGAGTTATCATCACCGTACATTAACTGTAAAAATTCTTTACGCTCTTCTTCTTTTAAAAGATTAAAAACCTGATCAATGTAACGCTTAAATATCCTGGAAACGCCACTCCTATCAGCAGAGTAATAAAGTTTACGACCCATCCCCTGATATTGGCTTCCCTGACCAGAGAACATAAAATAAGCATTCCTATTACCTTGTTTTACTTCATGTAAATCAGCTTCATCAAGATTTTTAATCATTTTTTCTGATTCTTCAAAAAATTTGTCATTGATAACTAATGCTTTTCTATATCTAAATGGTTTTCTACCAACCTGCAGTGTCCACGCCGCATCAGATAGATTAGTATCAGGTTTTTGTAAAATATGCTCTAAAACTTTTCTGGAAGTTTCAAAGAGTGATGTAGGACTTTTGGCAGAAAAAGGTATAATATTTACTTTTTCAGAAGAGCTACTTTCCCTTACTGGTGGGGCCTCTTCTAAAACCATATGGGCATTTGTTCCACCAACCCCAAAAGAATTAATACCAGCACGTAATAATCCATCTTTTACATCTTCATTCTTCCATTCTATTCCATTTGACTTAACAACAAAAGGAGAATTGATAAAATCTATTTTTGGATTTGGTTCTTCAAAATTAGCTGTTCCAGGAATATATTTATTTTTCAAGCTAAGTGCTACTTTTACCAGACCCACAGCTCCAGCAGCTGTATCAGTATGCCCGACATTTCCTTTTACTGAACCAAGGATACAGAATTGTTTCTTGTCTGTAGCAAATGCTTTTGTTAAAGATTCAACTTCTATAGGATCTCCAAGTAACGTTCCCGTACCATGGGCTTCAATGTAACTTACCGTTTCTGGATCAATTCCAGCGACACGATAAGCCTCTTGAATCGCTTCAGCTTGTCCTTCTACACTAGGTGCTGCAAATCCAACCTTTTGTTTACCATCATTGTTAATAGCCGAACCTTTAATAACAGCATAAATATTATCGCCATCACGTACAGCTTCATCCAACCTTTTTAAGACAAGAAGGCCCAAACCATTTGAAAAAACAGTTCCTTTGGCTTTAGCGTCAAAGGGACGACAATGTCCATCAGGTGAAAACATCATACCCTCTTCATAGAGATATCCACCTTCATTAGGAAGTTCGACGGTAATACCACCAGCTACAGCCAGGTCACATTCACTTAAAATTAAAGATTGACAGGATAAATGAGTAGTGACCAATGTAGTTGAACAGCCAGTAAGTGCTGAAAAAACAGGGCCTTTTATATTAAGTTTGTAGGCTAACCGGCTTGCTAAAAAGTGGTTTGTGCTAAAAGTAAATGCTTGATATTTATCACTAAAACCATCATCGCCAAAGAGTACTTTTCTATACCATTCGAAATCATCTGAACCACCTAGAAATATACCTATTTTTGAGGTATCTGAACCAGGATAATACCCAGCATCTTCAAATGCCTCCCATGTTCCTTTATATAGAAGACGCAATTGAGGTGACATCATACGGACTTCATTTGGTGTGTACTCAAAAAAGTTAGAATCAAAATTGTCAATACCATCTACTCTACCTTTTGCTTTAACATAATTTGAAGCATTTATGATGTCAGAACTGATACCCAATTTTTCTAATTCATCATCACTATAATAGTGGATGCACTCTTTACCACTCTTAATATTATTCCAAAAATCATGGATATTTTGAGCCCCAGGTACTTTTACAGATATACCAATTACGGCTATATCTTTACGTATAATCTTATCATTTCTCTGAAAATATTTATCTCTATTTGCAATAACTATTTCCTCGTTCTCTGTGAAATGTTCTGCTAACAAACGGATAGTTGGCGCCTGAAAGAGCAGAGTAAAAGAGAAATCTAGATTCAGAATCTTTCTAAGTTTATTATGAATCTGCATCAATGATAAAGATGTTCCTCCTATTTCAAAGAAAATATCATCTAATCCAACCTTTGGAATACCAAGTGCTTCTTTCCAGACAGAGGCGATCATATTCTCCATGTCTGTATTTGGTTTAATGAATTCTGATGATGTTTTATTAAAATAATCCTTATCAGCTATGAGTACTTTTCTATTAATCTTACCACTACTATTAAGAGGTAATTCTTTTTTATGTACGAAGAATGAGGGAATCATATATGCTGGCAAAGAATTCAATAAATGCTCTTTAAGTTTTGGAACCGGTATTTCCTCTGATGAAAGATAGTACGCACAAAGTGTTGCAGGCCTATAAGCTTCTTTTTTGACAACCACTACTGCTTGAACAATTTCGTCATACTCTGCCAATACATTTTCGATTTCTCCTAATTCCATACGGATTCCTCGTACCTTTACCTGAAAATCAATCCGTCCTAAATACTCAATAGTCCCCTCAGAAAGCCAACGAGCACGATCTCCTGTACGATACATATACCGAAAATGCTCAGGGTCCTTTCTTTCCCGGAAGAAAGGATTAGGAACAAACTTTTCTTTTGTTAATTCATCCCGATTTAAGTATCCTTTGGCTAAACCTACACCACTTAAGCAAAGTTCTCCCGGAATACCAATAGGCTGTAGTTTATCATTCTTTCCTGCTACATACCAGCGTGTTTCATTAAGTGGTTGACCAAGAGGAATATTCTCATTTCCAGTATAGTCCTTAAGTGAATAGTGAGAAGCCCATATTGAGCACTCTGTCGGTCCATATACATTCTCCAGACTAATATCAGTTCCAAAAGAATAAAACTTTTGTAAAATATCTGGAGTTACAGCTTCTCCACCTAAAAATATCCATTTTAAAGAATTTAGCTTTGAAATGTTAGATTTTATATCCAAAATTTCAAGGAAAAACCGGAACATAGATGGCACAAAATTGATATGGGTTACATTATGTTTCTCAATTTCATCTAGTATTAATTGAGCATTCTTTTCTCCACCTGGCTCTAAAATAAGTAAACTTCCTTCTCCCATAAGCCATCCAAATAACTCTGTCCCAGAAACATCAAAGGTAAATGCTGTTTTAAGAAGAAAGACATCTTCTTTTTCTAAAGGGAAGCGTCTTTCTAAATCCAATAATGTATTTACTACACTATGATTTTCAACCATTACTCCCTTTGGTCTACCTGTTGAACCAGACGTGTACATAATATAAACCAGACTATATGGATCCAATTTCTCCAAAGGATTATTATCATCACCAGTATAAGTATCAGCATCATCAATCAAAATCAAGTTAATATCCCATTTGTCCTCAGTTGGTAATTCGCTAGAAGTTATTAGAATAGAAATATTAGCATCTTCAAAAATAAACTCTTTTCTTGTTACTGGATAATTAGGATCTATTGGTACATAGAAACAACCTGCTTTAAGAATTGCTAAAATGCTGATTACTAAATCCATAGAACGCTCAAGCTGCAATCCAATGGCTTCATTTTCTCTATTTTTCATCCTCATAATCTTTCTGGCTAATTGATTTGCTTTAGAATTAACTGAAGCATAAGTCTCGGTTTTGTCACCATCAATCAGCGCTATTCTATCTGGATGCTTTGTTACTTTAGAATTGAATACATCGATAATAGTCTGTGGTTGGTATGAAATATAAGAAGTACTGTTAAACTCACTTAAAATACGCTCCTTTTCATTTTCCAACAACAGATCAATATCTCCAATTTTGATATCAACATTATTAATGACAACCTCTAATAGTTTAAGAAATCTGCGACCAAGTAACTCTATTGTTTGATCTGAAAAAGTTTCAGGTTTGTATTGAATTTTTATCAAATCTTTTTCCGGTGTTTTATTCAAAATAACCATCATACTACCTGGAAAAGTAACAACATCCTGATCTACGATTTCTGTCTTCACACCATATTCTTCGGTGTCTTCATAAATGTCATAGACAAATGACACATCAAAAATTGAAGGTGACCCAGGCAATGGTATTAATTTACTATCGCGCATAATCAAATTATTCGGATATCCAATATTTGTATAGACATCAATTAATTCTCTTCCAACCTGCTGGAGAATTTCTGAAAAGCTCTCACTGTCCTCTATGTTAAAACGCATTGGTAACATAGAGACAAAACAGCCAATTGTTTCTTCAAAATCTAATTTAGGTCGATAGGAAAATGGCGAAGATACAATAATATCATCATTTTCTGTGTACTGCTTCATAATCACACCAAATAATCCTAAAAAGAACATAAAAACTGTTACTTCTTGATCCATAGCTAGATTATTGATATCTTGCATCATACTGATTGGTATTTCAAAACGTTTTTCTCTGCCTATGCTGTTATCCTTTTGTCTTACAGAATAATCTATCTGTAAATCTAAAGGTTCAGCACCTTTCATCTTATTAATCCAAAACTCTTTTTGTTTATTAAACTCACCTTTAATCAGTTTTAAATTTTCCTGTTCGATAAATTCAGAAAAACCAGTATTTTGTATTACCTTTATTTTTTCATCATTGATCAGTTTATTATAGTAATTAAGTAATTTATTCTTTAAAATTTCCAATGATAATCCATCAGAAATAAGATGATGAATGCAGATTAGAAATATATGTTTGTTATGATCTAGTTTTATCAACCTAACATTAAATAATGGGGCCTTATCAAGATTAAAAGCCTTACCTATCTCATCTTCAACTATTTTTCCCAGTATTTCTTCTTGATTATCAGAATTATCTGAAATATCTTGTTTAGTCAATTTGAAATCAATTCGATCATGAATAGCAAAGACTGGCAGATCATTAATAATTTCGATACTACTACGTAATGCTTCTTGTTCTTCAATTAATAATTTGAAGGCTTTTTCGAAGTATTCTTCATCTATATTTTCTAGCAAGATAGTTCCAGATATATTATAAGAAACAGGGTTATCAACTTGACTATCATAATAGATACCCTTCTGAATTTCAGAAAGTTCCAACCTTTTTGTTATCACACTCAAAGCACCTCCTATTGCTTCCTTCTAATCTAACTATAAATTCTTTAAAATGATTAAATAACCCAAATGCCAGTAGCTAATACTGATAGAACTGTAATGAATCCTTGGTATAAAACATCCATAATAAGATTTCCAATGCTATCTGCATCTACTTTATTGTTCATACGCATTACATTAATATGTGAGAAAAATCCGCTTATTCCATAAATATACATACTAACTATAACACCAAGCCAAAATCCTCCACGGAACCAAATTGCCATAATACCCATCACACCTAAACCTATCTGTGACCAGCCATATTTACGCTGGAAGGGCCCTCCTGGCCAACCCAGGCTTTTTGCAGTTTCATCGGCTTTCCATATGTTCACAATAAAACCTATTAGACCAACCAATCCAAAAGTAACGACAAATTGATGAAGGAGAAGAGTAGAGCAAATCTGACTTACATCCTTTGGAAATCCAGTTATACAAAAATCTACCCCAGCTGAAATAATTCCCATCACCCATAATAATAAAAACCACATAATAAAAACTCCTTTCAAAAAAACATCTACCAAAATAACCATCAGGTTATTCTGACCCTAAATTAACTATCTTAGATCAATAGTACCACTAATCTCTACTCTTACATAAGTAAATTTATATCCACTTTTTAAAAGTACATTTCCACAATAAGCCGGTAAGGTAGTGCTTTAAGCAAATACTAATCCACCTGCTAACAACACCATTACTACGAAAAGAGAAACAGTCTTTTTTAATACAAACACTCCTTTCATAATTTAGTGAAGTTAGACCATTCTTATACTTTTATAACCCGCCTCCTTTTTATTTTTTTTGAAATTTAGAATTTTTATACTTTTACTGTTATTAACTATATATTATTAACCACATTTTGTCAAGTTCAATTTAAAATAAATAGTAGAAATTGAGAAAACAATTTCCAAGCTCTGCTCTAGAACTGATTTACTTAAGTACGTTGTCTATAAAATTAATCCCTTTAATTTATAATGCTAACTTTGATGGAATATATTGATCAAAAAACTCATATCAGTAATACGCAAAATACAAGGATTTATAAGCCTTAAGCGAATACAATTGCAAACTAAAAATACTTTTTACTACAAATATACTACAATTTATAATTAGTTCGTTTAATCCTTTTCTAGGATCGCTTCTATGTATTTCTCATAATCGGTATATTTAACTAATATCAGTATTTCAGATAATCCGCATATAGTTCATATACCTATGTAGTTCGGCAATCCTCTCAAAATTCCTTTATAAATTTCCTAATTTTACATTATAATATTTAATACAAAAAAGACTTTATTCACAAAAATAGAATACCCGTCCTAACATTTATAAGAATTCTTCTAAATATTTTTTTTACAAAAAAAAAAACCACATTGCACAGTGGTTTAGCTCCAAATAATAATTGTCATTTCATCAACACTTGATCAAATCACAGGTGTCGAGTTTTTTAGCTTGTGGAACAAAAATTTAACTCATTGATATATAGCTTTCTTCCTAGGCCTTACCTCTTATTTCCTACTTCTTCTTCACTCTAAAACAAAAATTCAAAAACTCCTTAATAAATTGAATATCACTCTGATTACTTTTGTTGGTATTACCTTCAAAGTTAACTATTAGTTCTACCATCATACACCCAATACCTATAGTGAGATAAAAATCTTTTAGATCAGCCACAAAAAGTCCTTTCAAAGCTATAAAATCTAGTGATCCTCCAAAGAAAACCTTATCTATAAATGATGATATCCCACCCGCAACAAATAATAACATGGTCAAATCTATCCAAAAACTAGTTCTCATTTTCTGCTTATAATAACGGTAACCCTGGATTATAAAAAATAAAATTAGCACATTAACGAGAATTATCCAAATCATATTCACTTTTAAATCAAATCTGGAAGTAACAAATGAACCGTGAACGTTTAAGACATTAGAAATAAATAACCAATCCGAAATCAGTGAGATCATGCCCTTTTCCTCTACAAAAGTTTTAATGACATATTTAATGATTTGATCACATGTTACCAATGAAACTATCCACAAGAACATAGGTTTAATTTTAAATGGCGTTTGTACTTTAATAGATAACCATTTCATTAAACGAGCTATTAGATAAAAGAACACGAAAGGTAATAAATTCATTAAAAAAACATTCCAGCTTTTGAATTTCCCCATTACTAACTCAAAGATTAGATATAAGCCCCACTCAGAAAGAAAAATCAAAGTAATCTTATTCTCTTTGATCAACTCATTTATGTTCTGCATATTAACATCTCCCAAAATTTACTCTTTCCTAGAAAAATAACAAAGTACATTAAATAGCTTGTAAGAAATCCTACAGCGCAACCTTTTGCACCCATACCGCTTATAACAATTTCTGCAGGACTTATCTCTATAAATTTCTTAATTAGAGGTACTGGCTCATCAAAATTTACTGATGAGAAGAAAAGAATATCTGCATTTTCAATAAAATCTTTTCGATATTCATCACCTAATTCTACAATATCCTGAATGTCACAGGCTATTTTTATTCCCATCTCTTTAGCTAAAGGTAATAAATATCTTGTCCAATTCACTATATTAACATGTATTAAGTTAGTCTTTGCTAACATTTTTGCTTCAACAGAAAAATCAATATCTCTACCATTTAAATAAATATTTGTATCAATCCCAACCGCCCCTATAGCTACCACATCCAAATTTTTCATATACATTTACCCTTTCAGATTATTTACATATTTTGCGATTTAACAAGCAATAACATCTAAATATAACCTTTTTTTAACTTATTCGACATGGTTATTAAATTCCCTACCGTTTTTGCGAAAACGTTTGCACAAATTTGCGAAAAACTATTGCAATGGTTAGTAGCGTGGTATATACTATAATTACTGTATAATTATACTTTTAACAGGGGGAACAATTATGAAACAAGTGTGTGAAAATTTACAAACAATACTAGAAAGACTTGATCTACTTAATGAAAAAAACCAAAACCTTTTATACAAAATCCCTAAACTATGGCACTATCAAGCAGAACAGGCTAAAGAGATTTTAGAAGTAAATCCTTATGAGTTTTTTAGTAAATTCATTAGAGAATATTTTTTGACGAAAGCTAAACCAGACATCGAAAACTATTTACAACCTCTATCATTTTGTGCCAATGATGAGAACTGGTTAGAAAATGGAAAAATTTATTCAGTTGATATTCGGTCTGCAACAAGTTGGGATCATGATGGAGATGGAGAACTTGTTCACTATGATTCTACAATTAATGAATTGGGAACATTTTTTAAAACACTCTGTCTAATACCACATATGAAGAAAATGGGATTGAATATTTTATATCTTTTACCCATCTATCTGACAAATAAAAGTCATTACAAAACTGGAGAACTCGGTTCAATTTATTCTACTAATAATTTCTATAAATTAAATCCAGAACTGCATGATAGAATTCTTGATTTGCCTTCTGATCCGTTTCCAATTGAAGTAGAATTCAAAGCATTAGTTGAAGCCTGTCATCTAGCTGAAATCAGAGTAACCCTTGATTACCCTATGCGTACCATATCTCGTGATACTGATTTATTAATTAATCATCCAGATTGGTTTTATTGGATTGATCTTCAAAAATTACCATATTTTCGTGTACTCAATTACAACTTTGTAGGCGAATTACAAAAACCAAATATTGATCTTTTAAAGAAGATTTATCCAGCAGAAGAAACAAAAGAGCATATTAAACTTTATACCTATTCACCAGATCAATTAGACCCTGAAGGCTGGTCAAATTTGATCAATAATTACAATAATAACCCCAATCAAAACTTTTTAAAAATGGTTGAAGATAAATTTCAAGTAACTACTTCACCATCATTTTCAGATCAAATCAATGATCCACAACCATGCTGGAGTGATATCACCTACTATCGCTTATATTTAGATGAGCCAACTGTAAGGAATGATTATTTTGGCCCAGATACTCCTCCATTTTTGTTTTATGATTCAATTAAAGCAAACAAGTATAAGGGTAACTTACCTAATGTTGAACTCTGGGAGTATTTATCTGATATTATTCCATATTATCAGAAGAATTATGGTATTGATGGTGCAAGAATTGATATGGCTCATGCACTGCCTGAGCAAATGGAAAAAATGATTATGAAAAAAACATTTGATCTAAATCCTAAGTTTAAATTCATCTCTGAAGAACTTTGTAATGACTATGATCAAATTGCTAAAGATAAGGGTTATCATGCTATTGTGGGTACCCTTTGGGGGGATGAATACAAATTAACAACTAAAAGTTTAATCCAGATTTTAAAAAGAATATCTGGCTTATCCCTTCCTGTCCTTGCATGTTCAGAAATACCGGATACTCCTCGTGCAGCATCCAGACCTGGAAAGATTGATTTTAGTCGAATGACAGCTGTCTTAAATTTCTTTTTACCAACTTCAATTCCATTCATCAATTGTGGCTTTGAATTTCTTGAACGTCAGCCAATGAATCTTGGGCTTGATGCTTCTGAACAGGATCGGTATGTTCTTGATAAAGACGACCCCTACTATGGACGTTTATCTTTCTATGACCCCTTTCAACTTCATTGGTTAAATGAAGGCAGTGAAGAAATGATCAACTTAATTGCTAAAAGTGCAAAGATTCACGCAAATTATCAAAATCTGATAAAAAAACCGGATTTACTATTTATCCGGGGCATAACTGATGATTCAATAGTTCAGTTTGGCTACCGCGATGAAAAAGATCAGCTGATATGTTTGATTAATCTTGATCCTAAAAATGATAAGCAAATTCATATGACAGGTAGGTTGCTTTTAAGTTCCAGCCAGAAAATTGATAGAAATAAACTAAAACCATATGAAGTTCGTATTTATTTAAAATAGCAACTATTAAAGGGAGGATATTGATTTGAAAATCATATATCCTCCCTTTAGATCTATTAAACTCATTAAAACAAATCCTCCAATATAAACCGATACAATACCAATTAACAATAGAATAATATAAAATAGCATTTTCTTATTTTTAATTTTCTTCACTCTCCTCATAAATAAAAATATCTTCAATGCTAACATTGAATAATCTTGCAATTTTGAAGCCAGAATAATTGACGGATTATACCTACCCTTTTCCAATGAACCAATTGTTTGTCGGGAAACCTCCAGTTTGTCTGCAAGTTCATTTTACATACTTGTCAACATTTTTTATTACATACTTGTCAACATTTTTTAAATAATTCAAAAATAAATATTAATTTTTTAAAACATACAAAGTTCAAACTTAACGATTAATGGTAATAACGTGTTTTTCTTGCAGGATTTCCTTAACATCTAGCGAAAATACAACATAGCACGCAATTTAAATACCTGAACGTGAAAGGAGATTCAAATGAACTTAAATATTAATAACCTCAGCAAGCAATACAAAAGAAATATCACAGCACTTAAGAATTTTAGTTTAGATTTACAACCTGGTGTTCTTGGCTTGTTAGGTCCAAACGGTGCAGGTAAATCTACTTTAATGAGAATTATTGCAACTATAACCAAACCAACAAATGGTAACATTTTCTGGAATGATGTTGATATTGTGAAACAGCCCAATATTCTACGCAAAGAACTAGGATATTTACCTCAAGACTTTGGAGTTTATCCCAATCTCAATCCAGTAGAATTTCTTGAATACATGGCAACTATCAAAGGAATTGAAGGAAAAGTTGCCAAAACGAGAATCAACGAATTACTCCAGATTTTTAATCTCACCGAAGTTCGAAAAAGACCATTAGGCAGTTTTTCTGGCGGAATGAAGCGACGAATTGGACTTGCACAAGCTTTATTAAATGATCCAAAGTTATTAATTCTTGATGAACCAACCGTTGGACTGGATCCTGAAGAGAGGCTAGGTTTTAGAAACTTAGTCACTGATCTTGCATCTGATCGGATTATTATTCTCTCTACTCACATTGTTTCTGATATTGAAGCTACAGCTACGAAGATCGCCATTATTTCACATGGTTCATTGTTATCACATGGTATTGCAGACAATTTAGTCAGTTCGATTCAAGGAAAAGTTTGGGAATGGGCCAGTCCTGCGAACGATCTTCCAGAGATTAAAGCTCGTTTTCTAGTCAGTAGTACGATCAGAAAAAATGAAAATATCAAAGTACGGGTTATTTCTGATGACTCCCCTGTTCCTCATGCTACACCTATCTCACCAACCTTAGAAGATGCTTATCTTTTCTATATAGCCAAAAACGGGGAGAACTTCTGATGTTACTAAAAACTCTTTTTCAACTTATGAAAGCTGATTTTTTAGAAAGAACCCGCCGCTATAGTTTTTTTATAATTCTTGGTCTTACTATTTATTGTGGATATGTTTTTGTTCCTTCATCTCAAGCTAATTATACAACTTTAAGCGTAAGCTCATATCGTGGGTTTTATAATTCTGCCTGGATTGGTTGCAGTGTAGCAATGATGACAGCACTATTTTTATCATTTGCAGGATTTTATCTGGTCAAAGATACGATTAGAAGAGATGAAACTACTGGAGTTGGACAAATTATTGCCACTACACCTTTACGCAAGTTAGTCTATATTTTGGGAAAAATGTTGAGTAATTTTGCGGTTTTAACAATTATCATAGCTGTGATGATAGTTATAGCAGGGCTTATGCAGATAATTTCGGGAGAAGTTTTACATATTGATCTCTGGAACTTAATTTCCCCATTTATCTTTCTCGTTCTACCTCCTATGCTTGTTGTCTCTTCTCTCGCACTATTATTTGAAACTATTCCTGGGTTACGTGCAGGATTTGGAAATGTAGTTTATTTTGCTCTCTGGGTTGTTTTGATAATTTTCGAAATACCTGATTTTAGCTCATTTTCAGCAGTTAATCATCTTTTTGCCTTAAATATCCCCCTAAATAGTATTATGAAAACAGCTCAAGCTACTCTTACAAATTATCAGAATGTTTATAATTTTGGACTCCAATTTAGTCACACTACATCACCAGCGTTTATCTGGGAAGGAATTCAATGGACAAAAGAATTAATTACCGGACGAGTGTTTTGGATTATAGTCCCACTTTTAATCTCAATACTGACAGCTTTTCTTTTTCATCGTTTTGACCCATCTTATGAAAAGAAATCTGTTAAAAATAAATCACTTGAACCTATAACAAATCTTCAAAATGATAATCGTGTAGCAAAACCTTTTAACTCAATTAAATTAACTACCTATAAAACGAGTCTTTTTAAACTACACCCCACTAAGATGCTAAAAAATGAATTACGCTTTATGTTAAAAGGATTACCCTGGTGGTGGTATGGAGTTGCAATTGGGTTAGTTGTTCTTAGTTTGTTTTTGCCATTCAATACAGCAAGGAATATTATTTTATCATTATGCTGGATATGGCCGTTACTCATTTGGTCTGCTATGGGAACGCGTGAACTCATTTACCAAACTGATCAGTTAGTCTTTTCTGCCCCCTATCCACTAACATTTCAACTTCTAATACGGTGGTTAGCTGGTGTTCTACTTACTATGCTAATCGGAGGTGGTATTGGTATTCGTCTTTTATTTGCTTGCAATTTTAGTAGTTTTTTGGGCTGGCTGGTAGCTACGATTTTTATCTCCTCTCTAGCATTTTGTTTGGGAGTTTGGAGTGGAAACAATAAGTTATTTGAAGTCATATATACTGTGATCTGGTATCTTAGTACATTTTCTAAAGTGCCATCTTTAGATTTTATGTGTAAGCTAGATGATTCAATCAACTCACAGAGACCACTAATTTATCTTGCTCTATCTATTTTCTTATTCGGAATGACTATCCTTGGTCGTAAACTTAAAATGAATAAACGGTAAGTAATTTTAACAAAGAAAGACCTTGAATGAAGTATCTCTACTCACTCAAGGTCTTTTTTGTTATTCTTCTGTAGTAGTTGCTATTTCATCTAAAGATAGCACTATGTCCATATTCTGCTGAAACATTTGATCAAAACTATTTGCTAGTTGAATCACATTAGGTAACTTAAATATTGAGTAATGATCTCCTTCGATCTCTTCTGAACTGATCAGTTTTTGACAATATTCATTCCATTTGACATGATTTAATCTGTTTGTATCTTTTGCCTTTATGAAATGAACCTGTGTTTTTATCTGACCTGCTGGAAGATATCTCATGCGTGCCTGGCTCAGTGCACGCACAACATTAACGCGATAAAGTAATTCTGTGATTTCTAATTGATCGAAATTCGGGATAGGTTTTGCTAAAGAATCTGGGATAGCTTTGCTAACCATCTCCACATTTAAGTTTTCAGCTTCTACAAAGTTCATAAGCAACATCCACAATTCTTCTAAATCCTTTGCTTTATTTAGTTTTTCAATGATTTCATTGTCTCCTACAATTTCTTGAAGCCATTCAAGCTCTGTTTCAACTGTGAATTCGCTTTGATGTATTTGGTCTTTTGTAGGTGCTGGTGAATCAAACAACACCAATTGCTTGACTTCATCTTGTAGATTTTCTAATTGTTTTACAATTTCAAATGCAATAGTACCACCAATACTCCAACCTGCGATATAGTAAGGACCTTCTGGCTGAATCTTTTTGATTTTTGCTATATAATCTACTGCGATCTCTTTGATTGTAATATTCTTAAGACCTGCGTTTGGAAGATCACTATTGATACCCCAATAATTGAAATCAGTTTTAGAATAATTACTAAATTCTAGATATCCTTCTGTAGTTCCACTACCATCATGGATTAGGAAGAGATTTTTGGTTTTATCCTTTCCTCTTCTCAACAAAACTACATGATCGTATACTTCGGTAATTCTTCTTTCCTTGTTTTCAATCTTTTGTACCAGATCTTTAATAGTTGGTGTTACAAAAAACTCTATTAAAGACAGTTCTACATCAAACTCATTAGAGATTTTGTAAACTAAATATGTTGCTTTGATTGAATGTCCACCCAATTCAAAGAAGTTATCATAGATTCCAACTTTCTCAACACTTAAGACCTCAGCCCAAATAGTAGCCATTCTTTCTTCTAATTCATTTCGAGGAGCTACGTACTCTGTAGCTACAACCTGACTACCATCTGTTTTTGGTAATGCTTTTCGATCAATCTTACCATTAGCTGACAATGGAATCTTATCTAATTTCACAAAATAGGATGGAATCATATAGTCTGGTAATCCTTTTGCTAGATATGTTCGTAAATCTGCTACTACTAATTCTTCAGCTGATACAAAATATCCACATAAATAATTATTCTGATTCTCATCTTCTAAATCTACTACTACCACTTCTTGAATTGAGTCATGATTTAATAATTGTTTTTCAATCTCTCCTAACTCAATTCTAAATCCTCTGATTTTTACCTGGTGGTCAATTCTACCAAGGAATTCTATATTTCCATCTGGAAGCCATCTTACTAAGTCTCCTGTTTTATACATTCTCTCTCTAGCTTTAAATGGATTTTCAACAAATTTTTCATCTGTTAATTCTCGTCTATTTAGATAGCCTCTTGCTAATCCAGTTCCTGCCAGACATAATTCTCCGGATACACCAATTGGTTGCAACTGATTGAATTCATTTAGTATATAAGTTTGAATATTTTGCAATGGTTTTCCAATCGGTACATTGGTTTCATCTCTTAAATCTGTCAAAGGATATTGAGTACTATAAATTGTTGATTCTGTTGGGCCATATAGATTTTCTAGAGTTACACCATTTATTAACTGATAGAATTTTTTCACCAATTCAGTAGAAATTGCTTCACCTGCTGCAAAAACATATTTTAGTTTACTAAGTGCTTGCAAATCTTCCTCTACTGCCATCTTCAAAAATACATTGAGCATAGATGGAACAAAATTAATATGTGTTACACCATATCTATCAATGGTACGACATATCTGAGTTGGATCTTTTTCTCCATCTTTCTTTAGAATGACAAGTTTCCCGTTTCCTAGAATCCAGCCAAATATTTCTGATAACGAAACATCAAATGTATATGCTGTTTTTAATAAATATGTGTCATTTTCTGTTGGTGTGTATTTTCGATTTAATGCAGTTAAAAGGTTTACTACACTTCTGTGTTCAATCATAACTCCTTTTGGTTTTCCAGTTGAACCTGATGTATAAATTATATAAGCTAAATCTGTAGGTTGAGTCATAATTTCAAGGTTTGTACTATCTCCAGTATAGAAGAGTTCTTCTTCAATATTGAGAATTTCACCATTGAATTTAATCTGATCTTTAAGATGCTGCTGTGTTAATAAAATCGAAGTCTGGCTATCACTTAACATATAATTGATCCTATCTTCTGGATAATCTGGATCAATAGGAAGATAAGCTCCACCAGCTTTTAGTACAGCAAAAATTCCAACAATCATCTCAAATGAACGATCAAACATCATTCCTACAATCTGGTTTTGTACTCCTTTTTCTCTTAAAACCCGGGCCAGCCCATTGCCCCTCACGTTCAACTGCCGATAACTCAACTCTTCCCCCTCAAAGATCAAAGCAGTCTTTTCAGGAGTTCTTTCCACAGCTTCTTCAAATATGTCTACAAGAGTTTTCTCGTTAGGGAATTCTTCAACAGTTTGATTAAACACATGTACCAATTGATTTTTCTCTTCCTCATTAAGAAGATCAATCGCCTTAATCTGAATCTCTGGATTTTCAACTACTTCTCTGATAATATTTACAAAATGATCTGACATTCTTTTAATTGTCGCTGGTTTAAATAGATCAGTATTATAGCTAAAAGTTAATCTTATTTCATCTTGAGCTTCCACAGCATTAAACATTAAGTCAAATTTAGTCGTCTTATTTTCAAATTTATAAGGAGTCATTTTCAAATCAGATTTGACATCTGGCGAACCACTCATATCTTCAACATTGTGCAACATAAACATTGTATCGAATAGTGGATTTCTGCTCATATCTCTTGGTAAATTGAGCTGATCTACCAGCATCTCAAACTGATAATCTTGATTTTCAAATGCACCTAAAGCATTTTTCTTAACCTCATCTAAAAATGTTTTAAACGACTTATCTACATTTGGATAATTTCTCATAACTAATGTATTAACAAACATTCCAATGATATTCTCTAAATCTGCGTGTCGTCTACCTGCTGTTGGAGAACCAACCACTATATCTTCCTGACCGGCATATTTCGATAATAATACATTATAAGCTGCTAATAATGTCATATATAAGGTTGAACCAAAATTAGTGTTTACCTCTTTTATCTTTGCTGTCAAATCCTGATCTAAGCTAAACTTATAATCATCACCAGCATAAGTCTTCATAACTGGTCTTGGATAATCAGTTGGCAGATTTAATACCGGAATCTCACCAGCAAAAGTTTCTAACCAGTGTTGTTCCTGAATTTTAATCTTCTCTGATGCGAAAAGTTCATTCTGCCAGACTGCGAAATCTTTATACTGCAAAGGTAAGTTTGGTAAGTCATATCCTGCAAATAAATAAGCAAAGTCTCTGATCAAGTTTGTTGTGGAAACTCCATCTGAGATGATATGATGCATATCTACCAAAAATACATGTTTGTTTTCAGCAAACTTAACCATAGCTACACGCAATAATGGTGCTTTACTTAAATCAAATGGTTTGATTAATCCTTTTACTGTACTCTCAAGTTCAGATTCTGTGACTTCCAACTCAGTTATTGAAAAATCTACTTCATCATGAATTCTTTGGACTAATTCTCCATCTATCATCTCAAATGATGTTCTAAATGCTTCGTGACGTTTGATCAAGTTTTTGAATACGTTTGTAAAGATTTCCTTATCTAATTCACCTTCCAAAATCATTACTGTTGGCATATTATAAGTAATATTTTCGCCTTCTAACTGTCTTAAAGCATAAATCCGTTTTTGTGCTGAAGAAACAGGATAATATTCTCTCTTTTCTACTGGTTCAATAGCAGTAAAGACCGTTTTCTTCGCCTGCTGAACATATTCTACTAATTCTTTGATAGTTGGTGTTTTAAAAATCTCCTGCAAAGGCATTTCAACGTTAAATTCTTTCAATACCTTTGAAGTCAGTTGAATTGCTTTTAAGGAATGACCACCTAGCTCAAAAAAATTATCATTTATGCCAACTTTCTCAACAGATAAGACTTCTGACCAGATTTTAGCCATCTTTTCTTCTGCTTCATCTTGAGGAGCTACATACTCTGTACCTAACTCTAGATTACCTTCTGGTGTAGGTAAAGCTTTACGATCTACTTTACCATTTCGGGTCAATGGCATCTTATCTAAACTGATGAAATATGATGGGATCATGTATTCTGGTAAATCTTTTGCTAGATATGTTCTCAAATCTGCTACTGATATTTCTGTGTCTGTAACAATATATGCACAGAGATATTTAGTATCATTTTGGTCTGCTTTATCTATAACAATAGTTTCTCGAATCATTTCATGCTCTAATAACCTATTTTCAATTTCACCGAGTTCAATTCTAAAACCTCGAATTTTAACTTGATAATCAATCCTACCCAAGAACTCAATATTTCCATCTAGATACCATCTTGTCAGGTCTCCAGTCCGATACATCCGTTCTCCCGTATATGGGTTAGTCACAAATTTCTTATCTGTCAATTCTGCATTATTTAAATAACCTCTAGCAAGACCATCTCCTGAGATACATAACTCACCTGGAACGCCCACAGGTTGAAGTTGATCACTCTTATCTAAGATATATACCTTAGTATTATCAATAGGTTTACCAATTGGAATATTATTGTATTGCTTATCTACTTCATAGTGTGTAGTAACTACTGTATTTTCAGTTGGCCCATAGTTATTGATTAATTGATAATTAGTATCCTGATAGAATTTCAACTTATCTCCACCTGTAAGCAACTTTCTTAATGAATTGTTCTTAAGTGTCATAAATTGCTCACAAAGCTGAGTTGGTAAAAAACTAATTGTTATTTGATTTTCTTCAAAATATGCATTTAATTTGTTAACATCTAATCTCATTTCTTCTGCAATCACATGAATTGTTGCACCACTTATTATGTAAGGGAATATTTCCCATACTGATGCATCAAATCCGAATCCCGCATATTTTGTACTACAATCTAAAGAAGTTATTTCATAATAATTTATATGCCAATATGTCAAATTAACTAAAGATTTATGTTCAATCAATACTCCCTTTGGTTTTCCAGTAGAACCTGAAGTATAAATAACATAAGCTAGGTCATTAGATTTGTTGACAATTTCAATATTGGCAAAATCATTAGAATATAAATCTTCGTTATCTAGACTAATAACTTCTTCTACAAATTCCAACTTATCTTTTAGATGATTTTGTGTTAGCACAATATTGCTATGACTATCATTAACCATATACTCTATTCTCTCAACTGGATATTGTGCATCAATAGGCAAATAAGCTCCTCCAGCTTTTAAGATTCCCAAAATTCCAATGAACATTTCTAAGCCTGGTTCTACCATGATTCCAACTATTTGATCAGCTCTAACCCCTTTGTCTCTTAATAATCCAGCCAATTGATCAGATTTTTTATTTAATTCACGATAAGTCAACTGTTGGTTTTCAAAAACTATAGCATTCTTATCTGGAGTTTGGTTAACTTGATCAATAAAGAGGTGATGAATCACTTTATCTTTTGGATATTCTGTATTTGTTTGGTTAAATTCGTACAATAACTGACTCTTTTCTTCCTCAGTAATCATAGTGATTGCTTGCATTTTAGCATCAGGATTTTTAACAACTTCTTCAACGATATTTACAAAATGTTTTGCCATTCTTCTAATGGTTTCTTCTTTAAATAAATTAGTGTTATAAGTAAAACTTAGTCTGGTTCCCTGATTAGTTTCGATTGCATGTAATAATAGATCAAATTTTGCTGTTTTATTCTCAAACTTATATGGTAATAATTTTAAATCTGTAAGATATGTTTCTGAATTAGTTGTAATATCCTGTTTTTGCATTGCAAACATCGTATCAAAAAGTGGATTACGATTCATATCTCTTCGTAGATTTAGTTGATCGATAAGCATCTCAAATTGATAGTCTTGATACTCATATGCTTTTAGTGCATTTTCTTTAACGTCAGCTAAAAACTCAACAAATCTGTTTGAAAGAGTTGGATAGTTTCTCATAGCCAGAGTATTGACAAACATTCCGATAATATTTTCTAAATCTGAATGTCGTCTTCCAGCACTCGGAGTACCAACCACTATATCTTCTTGACCTGCATATTTTGCTAATAATAAATTGTAAAAAGCTAGTAAAGTCATAAATAATGTTGCACCATTTTTAGATGCTAGTTCATTTAATTCTGATGTTAATTTTTGATCTATTTCGAAATTAAATATATCACCTTCATAAGTCATCACAGCAGGTCTCAAATAATCTGTTTGCAGATTCAATACAGGAATTTCTCCAGCAAACGTTTCTAACCAATATTTTTCCTGTTCTTTGATCTTTTCTGATGCAAATAGTTCATTTTGCCAGACTGCAAAATCTTTATATTGCAAACGAAGTTCTGGTAATTCTTTTCCTGCAAATAAGGTAGCTAAATCTTTGATTAGATTTGCTGTTGAAACTCCATCTGAGATAATATGATGCATATCCACTATAAATACATACTTGTTTTCTGCAAATCTAACAAATTCAACACGCAATAATGGTGCTTTCTTTAAGTCAAATGGGCGAATTAAGCTTTTCACAGTAGCATCAAGTTCAGCCTCATCTGCCTCTACTACTCTAATTGAGAACTCTACTTCATCATGAATAAACTGTACTACTTCTCCATCTATCATTTCAAAAGATGTCCTAAATGCTTCATGATGTTTGATCAGTTTTTTGAACACATCTCTAAAGAGTTCCTTATCTAATTCACCTTCTAAAATCATTACTGTTGGCATATTGTAAGTAATATTTTCGCCTTCTAACTGTCTTAATGCATAGATACGTTTTTGTGCAGAAGAGGCTGGATAATATTCTCTCTTTTCTACTCTTTCAATTGCTGCAAATAAAGTAGTTTCTGTTTTATTGATATATTCAGCAATTTCTTTGATAGTTGGAGTTTTAAATAATTCTATTAAAGGCAAATCTACATCAAATTCTTTTAGAATCCTTGATGTTACTTGAATCGCCTTCAATGAATGTCCACCAAGTGTAAAGAAATTATCACTTGTCCCGATCTTTTCTACTCTTAAAACTTCCAACCAGATATCTACCAATTTTTCCTCAATCTCATTATTTGGTGCAACATACTCTGTTCCCAAATACTGATTCCCATCTGGCTTTGGTAATGCTTTTCTATCCACTTTACCACTTGTTGTCAATGGCATTTCATCCAAATAGACAAAATAAGATGGAATCATATATTCTGGCAATTTGTTTAATAAAATACTGCGTATTTCTTCTGCTGATATTTTTTCATCCATGACAAGATAAGCACATAATTCCTTATTACCACTTTGATCATTCCGTGCAACTATTACTACATCTTTAACTTCATTTAGACTCAATAATTGATTTTCAATCTCTCCTAATTCAATCCGATATCCTCTAATTTTTACTTGTTGGTCTATTCTACCCAAAAACTCAATATTTTCATCAGGTAACCATCTAACTAGGTCACCTGTTCTGTAAATCATTTCACCAAAGCTATCATATTCTGCAATAAACGGGTTAGGGATAAATTTTTCATTAGTTAATTCTTCTCGATTTAAGTAACCCCTGGTAACACCATCACCAGAAACACATAACTCCCCTGCAACCCCGAGTGGACACAAGTTTAGATATTTGTCCAAAACATAAACCTGATAATTTGAAATTGGTTTACCAATTGGTATATTTGTGAGTTTATTATCTGAACATCTATAATAAGTTGCACAAACTGTAGATTCTGTTGGTCCATAAGTATTATAGACTTTTGCGTATTTTAAGAGTTCTGTTATATACTCACCTTTTAGTACATC
>JAGMES010000170.1 GCA_023128035.1 Halanaerobiales bacterium
ATGTATCTCACTTCTCCAACAGCTTTTGCAGGAATAGAAGCAATAGTTTTCAGTGTATTATCAGCGGGTTTTGAAATAGAACACGAATCAGAAGAAATTAAAAAAAGATATACTCGTAGATTCGATAAGATTTATCCTAAGTTATATTCTGTATTAACGAATGCTTTAGTATTTGGTGACAGTTATACAAAAATTATTGAAGGAAAAGATAATTTTGTTACAGATTTAGAATTATTTTTCCCTCCAGACGTAACAATAAAAGATGATAAATATTACGTGAAAGAAAAAGGAAAAATCGTCCCTCTTAAAAATATTTGGCAGTTTCAATTAATGCCTCGTTCGGATAAATCTTATGGTATCTCTTTGCTTGGCATTGCAAGAGAGCCTTTAGAATGGAAAACAGAGATAGATGAGGCTGTTACTGAAGCTATTAAAAGACATGGATTTTCTAAATACCATATAATATGTTCAAAAGATGATAGAGGTTTATACCCAGATGACAATAGACTTCGTGAATTAGAAAGACAGTTTAGAAAAATACACGTAGGACACGAATTCGTATCCACCGATAAAATTAATATTAAACCAATTGACACTTCAGGTTTTCCAGCTTTATTAGATTATCTACAATATTTTACAAACTTAGCTGCAACCGGATTAATGGTTCCTGCTGAGGTATTGGGACAGGGTGCGAGCGCGGCGACTTTTGCAACTGCAAAAGTTCGAATGGAACATTTCCAAAAGAGAGTCATTCCTTATTTCCAACAAGTTTTAGAATGTTCAATAAATGAATATTTATTAGGTGAAAATGCGGAAGGAGCTTTATTTCATTTTAAAGAACCTGTTCCCTTATCTATGAAAACTGAGGAATACTAATTTTATAATTATAAGCATATAAAAGAGAGGAAGTGAAATAAAAATGGCTGAATTGAATAATGAGACCCTTACATATGTTAAAGTATTATTGAAGCGAGTAATCCTTGAGATGGATGCTTCTCAGTCTGCTCGTTTGGCAGTTGGGTTTTTGGATTTTGATGCAAAGAGATTCGTTGCAGAATTGATGAAAGTAGTGAAGACAATAGAAAATGAATTACCAGAAGATTATCCAGAAACACACCCCGAATCGTACTTAGTGGAAAAAGAGTAATATTTATATAGCAGGGGGGGTAACACTCCCTTTTTATTTTTTAATGAAAAATGAAAAGAGATTTATTTATTCTTATAAAAGGAAATGGTAGAAAGGATTTATTTCAGGATAGATTGTTAATAGAAGGCGGTGAATTCTTTTACGATTCCCTTTCACACGGTACTCCTATTTTTGTATCTAATAATGTTCTCAAGAATACTAATATTCCTACTTCAATCCCTTTTCAGATATATCATAATGGTAAAAC
This sequence comes from Halanaerobiales bacterium, assembly GCA_023128035.1. The sequence goes on from JAGMES010000170.1 coordinate 1,395, forward strand.
TGTGGGGGAAGTAAGGAATATTTATTGGAATAAAATAACTAATGCTTTACATGGAGATATTCAAGTATTTCCAGATTATAATAAAGAAGTTCTTCTTGAATTACAGAAAGGAAATGTTGGATTGTCAGTAAGATTCACAGATAAAGAACGGGAAATGAAGAATTATATACTTATAGAAGGTTTAAAGCTTGAACATTGCGCCCTAGTACCTACTCCTGCAAGCTCACGAGCATGGTTAGCATGATTAGTGATATTTAAAGAAGAATAACTAATTTAAACTAAATGTATGCAATTATAATGAAGAATATATAAGTATTTTTAATTGTATTAGAGAACATAGCTATATTATAATATTTTTTTTATTGGAAAGGTGAAAAATATGGTAAAAATACCTCCTGAGAGAGAGATGGAAGTTTCTGGATTAATGAATAAGGAAGATATAATAAAAGAATTGAATGGTAGAGGTAATATTGATTTGGGAGAAGTGAGTTGGAGAAAGAGTAAGAATTCTTGGTATTATGATACCTCAGCTCATAATAACGGATTAGGTTACATGACTGATTTATGGAAAATTTGGTTACAAGGTATTAAGGAAGGAAGCGTAGAAGTAGAAGATATATTTATTGGAAAAGTTCGATCACCTGGGGGAGTAGTTGATTGGGTTAATGAAGTAGATAAGTCTTGGATGATGGAAAGACTCGATGAACTTGTTTATAGAGATGCTCCTGTGCAATGGATTGATGCTAAAGGAATTGCTCGATTGATTGGTGATAGACCAATAAATAAATATGATATGCCTTATGTTGGTACTTCTAACTTTATAGATGGATGGTGTTATTCTGAATGGAGAGGGAGATATAGTGGTCGTAAACCTCATTTACGGTATTTGGAACCAGAAAGGGAAAGATGGGCTTTATGGGTAGATAATATTAGTTCGTCTAATCCTCCATCGTCCTCTCAGATATATGTTGCTTGTGGAGATGAATGGACCGGTTATATGCCGTTAGAAGCGGCACAAAAAGCTATTGCAGCTTTACCTTTTAATGATTTAGAACCAAGAGCTAAATGTTATCGTGGTTTTCCACGTGCAGATCCAGGTCATCCAAGATATTATTCTATTGGTGAAACTGTATGGGTAGCTCAGACATGCTGGAATGTAGGGACTGAAGATGGAGTATTAGTGATTATAGTTAAAAAAGACGGAGAAGAATTGATTTACAAAGAGCAATATGTAAAAATGGGAACATATCATTATGAAAACCCATATACAGTAAGAACTAGTTTTATAATGCCAAATGAAAGCGTTAATTTAGAATTTATAGTATGTCATTTAAAAAATGGTGAATTTGTGAAGGATTGTGGTTTCTTTACTAATTTAATTCCCAAATAAAAAAGGGAATGAATATTTAGAATGATTTAAAAAGTGGTGGATAAAAATTAATTCAATTAAGAAGGTTTCAACTAAATTATTTACTTTATTATCTGGTTGGGAAGAAGGAACGGGTTGGTCTATAATAAGCACTATATTTTCTAATGGAACTTTTCATGGAAAAGGGGATTTTAGAATACAAGATTATAAGTTTCTTAATAGAAAATACCCGAAAAAATTATTTAATGTGGTATCAGGATGTGAACAAGGACTTTACTGGCAACTTTCTGTGAGTATATCAAATAAAGGAGTTGTTTATCCCTCACTATCTCCTTTTGCAGGAATAAATATACGGAAATATCAAAGCTATAAAGATGGATTTAAACGATATTTTGCAAAGCATAGAAGAAATTTAGGTTTCCATAAAATATCTTTTCCGATAGAAATAGAATTTGATTGGCATCATGTAAATAAGAATGATGTAGTTGCAATGCCAAGATGGATTCACCGAGCAATTCGTCATAAAGTTAGAATTAAAAATTGTATAGAAGGAATAATAGGTTAGATATTTAGAAATAAAAAGAGAAAGGAAAAATTAAAATGGGAGAGTTAGCGAGACTATTAAAGGAATATTCTCATGTCAGTAAAGAACGAATGAGTAAAGAGACATCAAGAGAATTACAACTGAGCACTAATATTGACAAGTTAGTACAAGAAGAATATCTGAAAACTGCGGTAAAAGGAGCGGAGGAAGCAGCTTTCATGCGAAAACTATTTCCAGTATTAAAAACTATATCAAATCGTCCTAAAATTTCTTATTTGAAATCTGAACGATATGGAACTCACAGTGCTTATATTGCACAAGCACCTATATTTAAAGATGAAGTTGTTTCGAGAGAAGCTAAAATAGGAAAGGTATGGACATTACCTCTTGCACCAGAAGAATTAATTGCTGATGGTGATTGGGATTTGATAGAATGGGAAGTTAAGAAAGCTGGTGCTTCAATAGAACATACTCTTAATAGAGATATGTTAGTTCAGCTTATAGATAATGCAACTTATAGTGTTCAAGATGCTTCAGGAGATCCTGATTATTTTATAGATGCTTATGATACATTAGCAACTCAAAAGAAGAATCCTAATGTTGCAATACTTCATCCGAAATATTATGCAGCATTACTTAAGTCCGGATTACAAAATTGGCCGGAATTACCCGGTCCAGAAATATGGGTTCTTAATGAAACATCTGATGGAACAAAAACTTGGGGATATTCTTCTAATGATGATGTTGGAGGAGTCCTTATTGATATTTCAAGAGCAGGCGTAATAGCAATGAAAACTGATATTACAATAGAGAAGTATGAAGAACCCTTGCATGATTTACGAGGAGCAATCGTATATGCTCGTTTTGGTGTAACATATCTAGATCCTGATTCAATTTGCGTTATCTATAAGTGAGAGTGAAAGAATGCAAAAAAATAAATCTTTTTTGTTGGACAGTGGAAGCATATTGGGATGGACTTGGGGTATTCGATTACGTATTTATCCTGACGGAACTTTCTATTCGCAAGGATGGATTGATATTTGTAATCACAAAAAGATTCAAGAAAAATATCGTTCGAGTCATAGAGAAGAAGATAGAGAAAGAACAAGGGAATATTATAAAAATAATACTGAAGCTCGTATGAAAAAATCCAGGGATTACTATGCTAATAATAAGGAGGAATGTTTAAAAAGAATTGAGAAATGGAAAGAGGATAACCCAGAAAATTGGAGAGAGATTTGTCAAAAATCTAATAGTAAAAGAAGAGAATTAGGTCATCATAAAATATCTTTTCCATTAGAAGTAGAATTTGATTGGCATCACGTAAATAAAAATGATATTGTTGCTTTTCCTCGGGATATTCATCAGAATATTTCCCATAAATTAGGAGAAAATGATTTAGAAGGAGTATTAGGATGAAGGGGGAATGATGAAAAATGATAGGTAAGAGAATCACAGGTAAATCAGAATGGATTGAGTTAGAAGATACACCTGATAGCTATTTAACTCACGAAGGTAAATTCGTAAAAGTTAAAGTTGGTGAAGATGGATTAACTTTTGGTGTTTCTGGTGGGTTAGGGGATATGTTAAAAGCTATTTATGATAACTCTGGTGTGGATGGTATTGTGGATAAATCAGAAAGCATTGATGACGGAGTTAATATAGCATCTGCGGCTGATATTATTGATGCTGTTAATAAAAAACACGAGCAAGATACAGATACTGTATTAGGAAATGGAGTATTAACAATCCCAGGCAACACAACGGCATTATTTCAAGCACAAACTTCGGGACAACCGTTATTAGTAGGATTTTTTACAAAGGACGGAGATGGATCTGATAATGTAGAATATACTTTATTTGCAAAAGGAATACCTACGGATTTAACTAATACTGAACAATTAAATATGGGATACATTGGATCAGGGCAGTATTTTTATATCTTTTCTAAAAAAGAAGGGACTGGTGTAGTAAGACCTATAATTATTTCAACAGAAGGAAATACTAATCAATTATATGTTTCATCTGATGGTAAGATAGGTATTGGATTAGTTCCCAATGAAAAATTAGATGTAGATGGAAATTTCAAACTTACTGGAAATATTACTGACGGTGTAGAGATACTTACTATAACAGATTTGGCAGATGCAATAGCAAAAAAACATTCACAAAATACAGATGAGTATTTAGCTACTCAAGTTACACAAACTTTTTATGTAGATGTGTTAAGGGTTGATACTTATGTAGAAAATGGTTCTATCACTAGACCATTTAAAACTGTTCCAGCAGCTATTGCTGCAGCAACTGGAAATACGTTACTTATTGTTAGTCCCGGTGAATATCCTGGGGATTTCAGTTTAGGTGTTAATGTTGTAAGCATACGGGGCGCTGGAATAAATGCTACATTTTTCACGGGTCACATCACTGCTGGTGATAGAGCACATTCACTTGAAGAGTTTAGAGTTAAATCTACAGGTTCTCTTACAATAACAGATAATGTATTTGGACGACATTTACATTTGGAATGTCCTGTAATATTGTCTGGATCAGGATATTTGACCGGTTGGAAAGTTCTTATAATGCCTGAACTTAATGTTGTTCCATTAACAGCAGGTTCTACAGGTGGGGCAGCATTAACTGAAGGAGGTTTAGTTGCTCAGGGAGATGTTAATGTAATAAATCAAAGTGGAGGAACAGTTATTCTCTTTCATAGTTATGCAGCAAATAGTTCATTCTCAACTCCTACCATTTTTAGTAATGGTGGAGTTCTCGGATTACTAGATACAACAGTTGGCAATTCAGGATATGGTGCGGCAATAAGTATGGATAATGCAGGTAGTGCTTTAAATCCAAATACATTAAGTGGTTTAACGTGTTCCGGAGCTATAACTTGTGGTGCTGCAGTTACTATAGTAGAAGGATTAAACTTTATAGGATTTGGTAGTTTATCAGGTACTGGACTAATATTCCGTCCAGCTAGTCGTATAGCTAATGATTCCGTTGTTGTTGCTGGTGATACTGTTAAGGATGCATTGATAACATTAAATGCAGATAAATTACCTAAGCATCTCTTAGATAGTGAAAAGCAATACTTTGGAACCGATAATGATTTCTATATGATGTTTAATCCTACAAGTGATTGTCTTGAATTATATGATTTAAATGATAATTTGATATTTCAATTTGTAAAAGGATAAAGGAGGGATAAAAAATGGCTGCGGATATTATAATTGAAGGTTTAGTTTTAGTAGAAGGTGAAGCTTTAACACTCCAAATAGTTGCTCTTGTAGCTATTGTCATAGGTGTTCTACATAGAACTTGGGTAAGTTGGTATAAGAAACATCAAGATGCTCCAAATTTAAAATTTAATCCAATGTTTCTGAGTTCAGCAATACTTTCAGCAATTCTAACATTCTTATTGTTTTTGAATAATACGCCTTCCTTTGCTTCTGGTAAAGGAGTATTAGTATTTATACTTGGAGCTTATGTCTTTGGGTATTTTACTAATAGTGGAGTGAACGAATTAGCTAAAAAGTTGAAGGGCAAATAAAATGTATATAAAACAAATAATAGTAGGAATATTAGTAATAGTAATGTTAGTTAGTTTGTCGTTAGTAGGAACTGTAAATTTAGAAAGTCATACAACTCGTATAGCACGTGATTATGTGAATACCACTCAATTTAATGGTACAGGTGATCCTGCTTTTGTATCGCATGGTAATATGACTTTCGATAAAGGTAATTTCATTTGTCTTGATGCATCATGTAATTGTTATGTCTATGAAAACCTGACTGGTTACATAATAATGGAATGCACATGAACAAAAATATAGTGTTAGTTTTAATTGTATTATTGTTTGGTCTTCTGCTTTTATCACCGGGTATTTCTGCCACATGGTGCGATGATGATTATGGTAAGAAAGCACCGATTAAGATAAATAACACAGGTGGGTCTGAATTAACATACTATCAAGTTGAGCTTAACGTATCTTACGATAGTGATATGAATGCTAACTTTAGTGATATACGAGTTTATAATGAAAGTGATTGTTCACTAGTTCCGCTTTGGAATGAAAGTACCTCACTAGGCAATTGGACTAATATATGGTTTAACGCTACAAATATACCTGCAGCATCTTGGTGTAATAACACATACTACTTGTATTATAAGAATTCCTCCGCAAGTTCAGTAAGTAATGGGACAACTACTTTTAAACTTTTTGAAGATTTTAATACTCAAGCAAACTTCGATACATGGAGCACGACATGTCCTGAGACTAACACTGGGACTACTCATACTGTTGTATGGTATTCAAGTTATAATGGCTCTGCAAAATTCCATGTGGCAGGAGCTCCAGCACGCCAAAGCTTATGTAAAGTATTAGGATTTCCGATTGAAACTAATAAAACCAAAGTGAAACGGGGAGCTTATCTTAGTTTAGCGTGGCAAGGACGTTCTTATCTAAAATTAGATACTGATATTTATGGTCAATGGATTGATTACCCAAAAACTGGTTATTTCACACAAGACACATTGATAACTGCAAATTATTCATCAACAACAAAAGTGGTAAATCATGCATATACATTTGATTCCAATCCAACATATATATGGATTGATTACCTTTTTATCCATAATTATTCAACTCCTGAACCAACTTCACAATTAGGTAATGAAGAATCTTCTATCACTTACATTCCACCAAATCCTATAAACCTACAAAATACCACTGGTAACTACTGGGTAAACTATACGTGGGATGCAGGAAGTGGGAATATAACTGACTCGTATAATGTTTCATGGAATTCTACTTGGTATAATAATACTATAAATCCCTTTATGAATGATAGTGTAGGTGCAAATAATTGGGCAAACATAACTGTTTGGGCTTATAATAATAGTGGGGTATTGAGTGGAGGAAGTGTATCAGACCAACTACTAGCTTCCACAGCACCATTTATATGGTGGGACGGCTCATGGACTGACAAACGAGAGATTAAAATTGATAATACAGCAGGTTCAGCAATATCACATTATCAAGTTTATGTAAACCTGAGCAGTACACTAATTAATGCAACATCACTAAGAGTTGTGAACGAAACAGCAGATGCAATCGTTCCGCATTGGTGTGAGAACGTGACGAATGGTAATTGCTACAGCTTATGGTTTAATGCAACAACAATACCAAGCTCTAGTTGGTTAAACGATACATATTATATTTATTTCACTAATCCTAGTGTAAGTTCTACAAGTAATGGAAGCACCACCTTTGAGATATTTGATAATTTTGATATTAATTCTGACTCTGAGTATGAAATAAAGGAAAACGGTGCTCAGGATGATTTTTCATATGATGGAGTAAATGATAGAGTATGTATAGATAATATCAGGGGACGTGATGGTATAAGTTCGTATTATCTCAAAAATACAACTCAAAATGTTGGGTGGTATGTATCTATGAAAGGACAGTTGGACTCTGGTAGTGATGGTTATAGTAATATATTGGGTGTTTGGTTAAG
>JAGMES010000171.1 GCA_023128035.1 Halanaerobiales bacterium
AGTATAAAGGGAAGTTTCAACAGGGAGATTGTTGCTGGAAATCGACTTTACACAGTTGGTGATGAGGAGATCGGCGCCTATAAGTTATCTGACTTAAGTAAGGTCTGGAGCTATAAAGCTGTTGACGGTCAATCAATTATCTTAAGTAATCACCATCTATATGCTGTGGCAGATAGGAAACTCTATAAATTTGATGGTGAGACAAATGTCTATGCACCAGAGACTAATATCTTCACTAAACCAGAAGCACCTACAGGAGAAAATGGATATTTTAATGAGGATGTAAATGTCTATCTTGAAGCAACAGATCGTGATAATGAAGTTATGGTAACCTACTATTCTATAGATGGTGGCAATTTTGAGCCATTTGAGAAATCAATTGTACTTACTGACGGAGAACATCAGATCAGTTATTATTCCATGGATGAAGAATACAAATTGGAAGAAGTGAAGAGAGAATCATTTAAAATTGATTCCAATCCTCCAGTTATCAGATTAATTACAGATCCAGTGGATGGCAATAACGGATACTACCTCAAATCATCTGTGAATGTGAGTATGGAAGCAACTGATGTAGTATCTGGTGTAGATAGTCTTTATTACAAAGTAGATGGTGGAGAGGAAGAAAATTATACAGAACCATTTATTGTCGCAGGTGATGGAAGACATGTGATTGAGTATTATGGTAAAGATGTTGCAGGTAATTGGACAAAAGTTATGAGTAGTGAGATATTGATTGATACTACAGCACCGATAATTCAGCTAAAACCAGAAGAGATAGATGGTTTGAATGGATACCATATTCATGAGCCAGTTCTTTTTACTATGAGTGGTGAAGATAATTTTTCAGGTCTAGAAGAGATTTATTATCAGATTGATGGTCAGGGATATCAAAGGTATATGGGTGTAGTAGCTATTCACGGAGAGGGCAGTCACAGAATCGAATTTTATGGTGTAGATCAGGCTGGAAATCCGTCTCAGGAAATTACTCATGAATTGAAGATTGACACAACTGCGCTTGAAATTACTCTTACTGCAGATGAGATTGATGGATTGAACGGATACTATATCAAAGATTCAGTAAATGTATGGTTATCAGTAATAGATAATGTATCAGGAATAGATCAGCTTTACTATCGGATTGATGGAGGAGATTATCAGGCATATGAAAATGAAATAGTTGTAGAAGGAGAAGCAGATCATGTTGTTGAGTATTATGCTGTGGATATAGCTGGAAATAAGACAGATGTTATGAAACATGATGTGAAGATTGATCATACAGTGCCTGAATTAACTTTTACCCCTGCACAGATTGATGGTAATAACGGTTACTATAAGACTGCACCAGTAAAACATGAACTTACTGCCACGGATAATGTATCAGGAGTGGATAAACTTTACTATCAAATCGCTGATCAAGAGTATCAGGTGTATGTTGATGGTATTAGAGTAAATGGTGATGGAATACATGAAGTAAGTTATTATGGTGTAGATAAAGCAGGTAACGAAACAGAGATTATGAATCATAGTTTTTTGGTTGATACTACAGCACCACTAACTATTGTTGAAAGAGTAAAACCACTTGTGAATGGACTTGCTGCTAATATCCGATTGACAGTAACAGATAATTATTCGGGAGTTGAAACGATACATTATCGAATTGATGATGGTGAAATGTTTATAACTCAAGGAGATGTATTTGCAACAACGTCTGGAGAACATACAGTAACCTATTACGCTGAAGATAAAGCTAGTAATTTTGAAGAAGCGAAAGAAGTTAGTTGTTATGTCAAGAGTCTAGATGAGATTAATTTCATTGAAAATATTGAATTCGCTACTTTCCATAATGCTCTAACCAATGAACAACCATGGGAGATTGATCGAAAAGTAGAAATTGATGAATTAATCTATCTTGATGATGACTACAGATTCGAATACTTACCTGAATATCTAACTGATGCAAGATATATTAGAGCAAATAGACATGCTAATAAAGTAGGAAGCAATGAATATTATCTGGAGTTTAAATCCTTGATTAGTTTACAGGTATATCTGATGGTAGATAAAGGAATTACTTCAATACCAGGCTATCAATTAGTAGAAAACTATAGGTTAGCAGACAAGAAACATTTCAGTGAAGGTGTGAATGTCTTTGTAAAACAGGTAAGTGGTAATTCTGAAGTAAGGATTCCAGGATATGAATTGCTACAAAGCGATCATGCGCCACTTGTTTTTATCAAGTATGATGAAAGTGAAAGCCTGCCATTTGCTTGTATAGAAGAAATTGTTCCTGTTAAACGTGATGGTCAGTGGTATTTCGATTTCCAAGGATACGGTTACAATTATTCTGAACGTATGATTGAAGGAACTGATCTGGAGTGGAGTTATGCGGTCGATGATGTTAAGACTGTGATTACAAATGGAGGTAGAGGTATATTGCCAGTTCAGTTTAGAGAGGAACCATATCTGATGGAATTTACTTTTACAGTAACGAATTCAGACGGTATTCAAAGTGTAAGCACTTTCTATCTAAGAATTGTAGATCAATCTGGAGTGTATATCTTAGAGCCTAATGAGATGAACAAATTCTATCAAGGTGAAGAAATGATCTTAAGTGGTGAGAAACTGGATGAGATGGGCTTTAAAATTTCAGGTATTCTTACATGGGAATGGAAACATGATGAGGCAACTGGTTGGGAGTATGTTGGAACAGGAGAGATTTTGCATGTGTTGGCTCCAGAACGTAAAGGTGGGTATAGAGTAAGAGTTAGTGATGGAGGAGAAAGTGTGGAGGTAAAGATTGTAGTTCAAGATGAAAAATCTAAGGAGAAAGGGAAGAAGTAGAAGAAATAACTTGAACAATCCAATCTGTGCTATCAGAGTGGTAGCACAGATTGGATTTAATAAAAAAACTCCATATCAAAGGAGGAAAAAGTGTGAATAAAAAGAAAAAAATAATTATAGGTATCATATTGTTTATTATGATTTTGGGAATAGGATTATTGACTTTTGTTAATGTGGGTAGAACATATATTGAAGGAACAATAAGCGGAAGCTTATCAGCTAATTCAGATAATGAAAAGCAAGATATCCAGACATTTTTTATAAGAGTAGAAGAAAAAGGAACATTTAGTGTAATATTAAAATGGAAATCAGCCAGTGAATTTGTAGATTCTGAAATTAAGTTAAGAGTTTTTAATATGGATGGAGAAGAGATTAAAGTTTATGAATCATCAAATTCTAAATTTTCTTATGTGAATATTTCTGATTTGGGTGATAAAAATTATAGAGATTTCAAAGCGGAAGTTATGGCATATAAAGGAGATGCTGAATATACTTTGCGGGTGATCAAGCCTGGCGAATTAGTGGAAGGTAAAAGTTCAAATTTGATTGAAAACATTGGATGGTTTAATATTAAAGTAGTAAAAGATAATTCTAACACTTCACAAGAAAGTTGGATTAGATTTAAAAATTTGACGAAAGGCTTATCAACTGTAAAAGTAAAGATATTTGATAAGGATAGAAGTAGAAGAGATGACCATGTTTTTACTTTTAAAGATGAAGAAATAGATTTATCAGAAATAAGCTCGAAATTGTTAGGTGGAGAGTATACTCTAATTCTATGGAAATTAGATAATAAAGGTTTAAATTCTGGAGAGTTAATGACAAGTGGTTTATCACCAGTAGATTTAAACACGAACTTTTTGAATCGAACTATACAGAGTGGTCAAACAGATCAATATCGAATTACTTTAAATGGTGAGAAATTTATCTGGGTAGTATGGGATAAGGTTGTAAGAGATCAAGGCTATCCAGTTTTAGAGATTGTTTTGACTGATATGAATGGAAATGTAATAAAAAAAGCGGATGTATTAGATGCAAATAGTACTGCAGTGTTGGTAGTAGATGAATTGAGAGGATCTTATAATCTAGGAATTAGTAGCCAAAGACCAGCTTATTATGCTCTGGGAATAGAGAATCAAAATTATGGTGAATATGATTTAAAGGTAATAGACGATTATGTAGTGACAAATACTCTTGAAAGTGGGAATATGTTTATTTATGATCTTCAATTTGAAGATACATATGAAAAGACTATTGATATTGTTTTGAAGAACAGTTCTTTGACAAATTATGCAACTGTAACAGCAGGAATAGATGGAAAGTCCGAGTCGATTGAAATAGAAGCTGATTCTCAAAAGACGATAACATTAAAAGTCATCCCGGATTTTGAACAGAAGTATCAATTGTGGGTGAAATCAGTTGGTGGTAATGTTTCATATGCGATTGATTGTGATTATAAAGAAATTGATTCAAAAGTAACAAATGAAGAGTTAATATTTGATCCAACTCAGTTAACGTATTTTTCTGAAATGCATGATTTTGGGGTTGATTCTACCATAGAAAGATCAAAAGAAGAAAAAATTTTGGATATGGAAACATTACCGTTACTAGTTACAAAAGATTATATAAATGAATCCGGTAATATAGAAGATATAAAAAGTAGTATTAACAATTTAGATAAATGGGAATTGACACCTATAGAGAATATAACTTACATTGCAAAGGATGAATTGGATTTAAAGATATTGAGAGAGATTATTAATGATGAAAACTATAAAGGTGAGTTTAATGAAATTATAGCATTTAAGGATTCAAAAGATCAGTATAGGTTAATGGTAAAATGGTTAACAGATAGTGATATAAAAGTTGGAACAATAAAAGGATATTCAACTATAAATGGGAAAGATGTTTTGCGGATTGAAAGAGATATTATAGTAAAGGCATTTAAGCCTGAATTAAAATGGAATAACTTTGTTGCAACTTATAAAGCTAGTAAAATAGATCCCTGGTTTCAAACAGTTGTAGACAAAATTAAATTAGTTCAAACAGGGGTTAATTGGTCAAGAGTTTATTATCATAATGATAATGGAAAAGAATATTATACAGTTGCAAAATATACATCTTCAGCAATAATTCCATTTCAATTGCTTGCAGCTCAGATTTTGCAGGAAAGTTCTGGAGGTAAAAATTTGTATCGTTATGAACCATTTTATGATTCAATATATTTTGGTTCTCGACATTATTTAGAAGGTTATGCAATGGAAAAACTAGCTGAACATTATTCGGATTATGTTATTAAAGCGGAGGTGATTGAAAATGGTCAGAAAATAGTAAATCCAAAACTGGAAACAGTTTTTGATTATTTTTGGAAAAGAATTGGCAAAAACGCTAATTTTAATAAAATTATATGTAGTGACTTGGCTAATAAGTTATTTGACGAAGATAATAATAAAAAATGGATAGTAGTACTTAATCCATATTCAGATAAAAAATTGTATCCACCTTCTTTGTGGAGAGCATATCCTGATCCGGATTATCCTCCTAATGATACAATACTTAGAAGTTCTAAATATAGGGTAGAACAAATATTAAATAATCAGATATTAATAAAAGAAGAAAGGATTAAAAAAGTAAAAAAATATTTAGAAATATTACTAAATTACGGCTATGAAATAGTTCATTATTGGTATGAAGGAGGTATGAATGATATAGATGATCCTACTAAGTTTGAGTATATATGGAACAATATTGGCAATGTGTATAATCCAAATGCTGAGTCAGAAGATCATAGTCCTGATACATGGCCAACTGAATTTGTTGATCCAACAGTTTTAAACATGAAAAATAAATTTATTAAAATATTTAATGAAGGTTTAAATCGGAAAGAAGTTACTGGAGAAGAAAGATTATATGTAGAGATATATTTAGAAATATTTGTTGATTTTGGAGCTGATATGGCTGATTCATGGTATAGTAATTATTACAATCAAATGACATCCAAAATTAAGGAATTATATGATCCCACACGGATTGATTATGTATGGAACAATATTGGAAAAACATACAAATTAAATGATTCGGTTGAAATATCTTTGAATCCAAATTCAAAGAGTAGTAGTTATTCACCAGAGATATGGGAACAACAAAGCAATGCCGAATATATAATTGATTTGAAAAATGACTTTGATACTATTCTGGAAAGATTAAGCGAAAAGAATTTGTTAGATATTAATAGTGAGAATTTAATGGCAAAAAAAGTTTTAGAGTATTTAATTAAATATGGAGCAGAAGAAACACTAAAATGGGTTGATCTCATTACAAAAGATGGATATAACATAATAGAACATGGTTATTATGATCCAGAGATGTCAATGAGGAAGTATGAAGAACAAATCATTAAACCTTTTATAAGACAAGAGTATCTTGCAGCAAGTTATGGACATTTGCAAGTTTTAGTATCATCAGCATATATAGCAGGATATTATAGAGAAAACGGTGATGATTTATCTAGATTAATTGATAATCCAGAGGTAGCATTGGAGTACGGTATACGTTTTTTAGTTACAGAAAAAATGTTATTGGGTTTAAATGCTTATAAAATAAGGCCGTTATTTAATTTGAGGAATTTACATCCAGAGAAATGGATTCAAGTGTGGAATAAAATTCTAGAGAAATATAATGGTGGAGCATCGTACCCAGGTGAAGTTCGTGAAAAAGAGTTAAATTATTTAAGAAAGGTAGGAATCGATTAATGAAAAGAATAAAAACGCTTTTGATAATATTTTTAATTTTTGGAATGTTTCTTAGTTTGTCATTTGTAGTTAATGGAAAAGAGTATTTTACTGATGTTAACTTTTATGAAAAAGAGATAGAAAATTTTATATGGAAGGAATATGAGGGATATTATAGTTGGAATGAGATTTCTGATTTTGATGAAGAAGGAACCTTTGGTGATTATGAAAAATATGCTTTTGTAGATACTACTACTCCTTATCCTCAAGAGGGTGAAGAACAGTTTAGTAAAATCTTTATTTTTGAAAAATACAAAGGTGGAGTAAAAAAAATATGGGAAAGCATTAAATTTCCTGGATTTATTTATTATTTTTGTTCTACAGATCTAAATCATAAAGGTAATCGAGAGTTTGTAGTATTTACTCAAAGTAAAGGTAAAGATGGTCAAAAAAAATATCAGGCATGGATATTTATTTGGAATAGAGAAAATTCATATATGATTTATCCAAAGGATATTAAAGATAACAAACTTACATCTGCAAAGAGATTTGAAATTTTAGATTATGATAGAGATTATGATGATGAATTTATTGTTACAAGTAAAGTATCAGAAGGAACATACATGCGCTTCTATACTTTTAAGAATGATAAACTTGTTTTAGAAAGAGAAGATTTTTATACTGGAACTTTAAAAAATGCACCATCTAAGAAAAAAACTATAGATGAGAAATATCCACTGATTACAAAATATCTTCGTAATAAATATAAAGATATAGAAATCTTCAGAGTAGAAACTATAGGAGTTAGCTATAAATACTATGCAGTAACAAGTATAGGACAGATAGTTTTATATCAAGAGTTTGATAGTGAGAAGAAAGAGTATATTGTTCATGAATGGTATAATTTAAGTGAAAAGTATAAACAGGTAACTTATTTTAAAAGAATGGATCCACATATTGATGTAAATAAAGATGGAATAGATGATAATTTTTTAATTGGTTTTTCTGATGAGACAGAAGTTATTCAAAAATGTTATTACTATATATTTACGTTTACGTCTGATGGGTGTAAATTACTATCTCCAATCGATGAAAATAGAAGATCTTTAATGTGGACAATAAAAGTACCAATTGATTTTACTAGAGATCAAAATGATAGTTTGGTGATTGTAACACATAAGTTTTCAGAAGAAGAGTTGAAAAATCAATTTTGGATTTGGAATGAAACTGAACAGCAAATTATAGAATATCCTGAATTTGAGAATCAATTAGATTTATAAAATCGGCTTTAAGCATGTCAGATTGATGACAAACCCCACTAAATTTTCTATAGAAAATAGTGGGGTTTGTTTTTAAGTTAAATTTCTTTGTTATGATATTAAAAATAGCATTGTTTTATGTGGAAATGATTTGTGGAATCTTAGAAGGAATCAATGAGTTTGAAGATGAGATTCCTGTTCAAGCTGAGGAAATCCCAGCAGGAATTATCGTACAACCTGGTACTTACCTACTATGTTTTGTTGGTGATGTTAAACCACAGATTGAAACATTTAATACGCCATTTGGTCTGACTACTGAAACAATGATTGTTTATGGTCAGGGTTTTGGAAATAATGGTGACCTCTATTTGAATGGTGAAAAGTTAGAGGTATTAAGCTGGAGCTATAACCGGATTGAGTTTGTGATCTCAGAAGATGCAAAGAGTGGATATCTAACAGTAGAAACTGGTGGTTTAAGTAGTGATCCAGTAGAGTTATTGGTTAAAGAGAAAAAGTATTCTGTTAGTCTGTATCCACGTAAACTACTTATCAATCGTGGTGAGGAATTGAAGGTAAGCTTTGCGATAACTGGATTTAGTGATGCGATTGACTTTACTATCAAGGGTGTTGCTGTAGGTATGACCTGTCAGTTTGTTAATAGCGATCTGGATATAGTACCGAACTATACTTTAGAATGTATTTTGACAACTACTGAGGAGATGGAAACAGATACCTATCAGTTAGAGTTAATCGGTCAGGTTGGAGATAAGGTACAGAGTTATGAATTTGAAGTAATTGTAGCTGAGTTACCTGAGATTAAGAATCAAGAATTTGCAGAAGGTCGGGTAGGAGTTCAGTATCGAGATTGGATAGATGTAGATGGTGGATTTGCTCCATATCAGATTGAGGTTCTTGATAACAGTATGCCTTTAGGTCTAAGAATGGACGAAAATGGAGTTGT
>JAGMES010000172.1 GCA_023128035.1 Halanaerobiales bacterium
GACGATTTTTATTTTTAATATATTATTAGATGAAAACACATATTAGTTTAGGAGGAAATATTATGACTAATCAAATCAAAGCAATAATCTATCTAACCTTTACTATTTTTGCGTTTAGTTCTATGGAATTAGGTGGAAAACTTGTTGCATCACAGATGTCTCCTTTGCAAGTGACTTTTCTTAGATTTACTATAGGATTTTTAATTCTTCTCCCCTTTGGAGTATTTGAAATCCGTGCACGGGTTAGAAAAGAGAAATTCACTTTAACATTAAGGGATATAGGATGGTTAGCAATATTGGGTTTTTGTAATATAGTTCTTGCTATGGTTTTACTTCAGAAGGCTGTTACAATGATTCCGGCTTCTTTGACTGCTATCATTGTTAGTTCAAATCCAATCTTTGTTGTAATTTTTGCGAATATTATTTTAAAAGAAAAGATTTCCTTAAGAACAGTATTGGGCTTGATAATTGGAATTTTCGGTCTAAGTTTAGTGATGAATATTTTTAATTCGGTTTCGGATATAAATTTCGTAGGTATTTTTACTGCTGTCGGTGCTGCTTTGTTTTTTGGTTTATATACTGTTTTGAGCAAAAAGGTGGTAAAAAGACTAGGTGGAATGATAACCAATGTAGGATCATTTTTTATTGGAAATTTAGCGCTCTTCTGTATTCTTCTTATAAAAGGTGAGCCGATTTTAAAGGGATTAAATCAATCAACAATTTGGCCAATCCTATATCTTGGGATTGTCGTAACAGGTTTGGCCTATGTGACTTTTTTGCATGGCTTAAGTTTGATTGATGCCAGTAAAGGAGCGGTTATCTTTTTTTTCAAACCAGTTATAGCGTCTTTGTTAGCTTTTCTAATTCTAAAAGAGACGATAGAATTGAATATGATCGTGGGTACTTTCTTTGTAATTTTGGGATCAATTATAATGGTATTGCAAAAAAAAGTGAAATAAAAAAAATTAGGCATTGTTATTAATGGAACTATGAAGGAAAAATTGATTCTGAAATAGAACTATGGTATTATATGATTAACCCACAAAAAGTAGTCGCACAAAAGCTCCTGTACCATATATAGTTCTGAATAGGCGTTTTCAGTACTATATATGGTACGGGAGTGCGACTAAAATACTTTTTGTGGGCTAATCATTATATTAGAAAATGAGTTGAATTTGAGTAGGGAGCGATTGAAATGAGATTTAACCCGATTAAAGATAAAAAGGTTTATGAGCAGATTATTGATCAAATAAAAGAGATGATTTATGATGGAAAATTAAAAAAAGGCGATAAACTTCCTTCTGAGAGAACATTAACAGAAGAGTTAAAAGTTAGCAGAGCTTCTATCAGGGAAGCTTTTAGTGCACTAGAGATGATTGGTTTGATTGAGAGTCGTCATGGAGAAGGCACATTTATCAAAGAGAATAATGATGATAATTTTCTAAAACCACTGTCATTGCACTTTATGTTGGAAGAGAATGTGGGGAAAGAACTTATTGAGATCAGAAAAATGATAGAGATCAGTGGAGCTAGATTTGCGGCTTGGCGAGCAACTCAAGAGGACTTAGAAGAATTAAAAAAATGGGTTATAATGCTAGAAGAAAACCGCGGAAATGCAGAGATGAGCAGAATGGCTGACCGAGAATTTCATTATGCTTTAGCAAAAGCTACTGGAAATGAGTTAGTATATAAATTTTTGAATTCAATTTCTGAAGTTATTGATATGTATCTGGCAAATGCTATGACCAGGATAGTCAAAAATGAAAATAAAAATAGTGCATTGATTCGTCAGCATAGGCGAATTTATGAAGCAATTCGTAGCGGGGATGAGATGCTGGCTCAAAAGGCTATGGAAGATCATCTAGTCTGGTCTGAAGATTTGTTAGAAGTATAATTTTTTTATTCAAACTGGTCAGACCACCTGACCATTATTAAAAATATAAAAGAGGTGAATTTCTTGAAAATTTTCGTATGTATTAAACAGGTTCCAGGAACAAATGAAGTTGAAGTAGATGAAAAAACAGGTGTACTCAAAAGAGACGGTATTGATTCAAAAATGAACCCTTATGATTTATATGCTCTTGAAACAGCTTTACGGTTAAAGGAAAGTCATGATGCTGAAGTTCAGGTAATTAGTATGGGTCCTCCACAAGCTGCTGATGTGATTCGAGAGGCCTTTATGATGGGAGTAGATGGGGGAGCTTTATTTACAGACCGAAAATTTGCGGGTGCAGATGTGCTGGCTACAGCTTATACTTTATCACAGGGTGTTAGAAAAATGGGAGATCCTGATATTATAATTTGTGGTAAGATGACGACTGATGGTGATACAGCGCAAGTTGGCCCTGAAATTGCGGAGTTTCTTCAAATTCCTCATATTGCAAATGTAACAAAAATTATTGAAACTAAAGAAAAATCAATGGTTGTAGAAATGGAGATGCCAACGACTCTTGAAGTTGCTGAAATCGAGTTCCCATGCCTTATTACTGTCGAAAAAGGAATTTTTCAACCAAGATTACCTTCATTTAAGAAAAAATTAGCAACCGAAGACAGAGAAATTCCTTTTTATAGCTTAAAAGATCTTGAAGATCAAGATGAAAAGCAATATGGTTTAAATGGGTCTCCAACACAGGTGTTAAGAATATTCCCTCCAGAATCAAATACTGAACAAGAGATGTGGACAGGTTCGGGGGATGATCTTGCAGAACGGTTATTCAATAAAATGAAAGAAATGAAGCATATTTAGGAGGGACAATATGGCAAAATTAATCATTCATCAAGATAAAGTAGTATCCAATCCAGAAGAATTAATAAGTCTTTGTCCGTTTTCTGCGATTGAATATAATGATCAAACACTTTCAATAAATGCAGCATGTAAGATGTGTAAAATATGTGTCAAAAAAGGTCCGGAAGGTGTATTTGAATTTGTTGAAGAAGAAGTCGTGAAAATAGATAAAGATGCATGGAAGGGTATTGCAGTTTATGTTGACCATGTTGACGGAGATATTCACCCTGTAACATTGGAGTTAATTGGTAAAGCAAGAGAAATGGCTCAAAAAGTAAATTATCCAGTATATTGTTTATTTTTAGGACATGATATTACTAAAAAGGCGAATGAATTATTATACTATGGTGTAGATGAAGTTTTCGTATATGATGATGAGGAATTAAAAGATTTTAGAATTGAGCCATATACTGCTGGTATGGAAGATTTTATTAGCAAAGTAAAACCGTCAATCATGCTGGTAGGTGGGACAACTGTAGGTAGATCATTAGCTCCAAGAGTTGCTGCTAGATTTAGAACTGGTTTAACGGCTGACTGTACGATTCTCAATATTCAAGAAAATACTGACCTTGACCAGATCAGACCTGCATTTGGTGGAAACATTATGGCGCATATTTATACTCCAAATCACAGACCTCAGTTTGCGACAGCTAGATATAAAATCTTTTCTGCACCGGAAAGAAATTCTGAACCATCAGGAAAGATTACAGTCTGTGATATAGCAAAAGAAAAATTAGCTTCTAAAATTATGGTATTGGAAGTAAAAGAAAAAGAAAAAGTTCAAAGTATTGAAGATGCAGAAGTGATTGTAGTGGCTGGTAGAGCCATCAAAAAAGAAGAAGATTTAAAAATGATTAATGAACTGGCAGAATTAGTAGATGGAATGGTTGCGACCACAAGGCCATTGATTGAAGCAGGTTGGGCAGATGCAAGAAAACAAATTGGGTTGAGTGGTAGAACTGTTAAACCAAAATTGATTATAACATGTGGTGTTTCTGGAGCGATTCAGTTTGTTGCAGGTATGAATAACTCCGACTGTATTATTGCAATAAATAAAGATGAGAAAGCATCTATTTTCGATGTAGCGCATTATGGATTAATCGGAGATATCTATGATATTATACCAAAACTGATTGAAAAGATTAAAGATAATGGAAGCGTATTTTTAAATAGCGTAATGCAATGAGTGAGGAGGTATAAGAATGGAATATAATTATAAAAAGATCGATCAGAAAGATGTAGATTTTTTGATTTCAGTGTGTGGAAAAGATGCTGTATTTACAGGTGAAGAAATAAATGAAGATTTTAGTCATGATGAGCTAGCTGGAATTCATAAATACCCAGAAGTTTTAGTAGAAGTAACATCAACAGAACAGGTTTCAAAAATCATGAAATATGCCTATGAAAACAATATTCCAGTAGTTCCGAGAGGACAGGGAACTGGACTTGTTGGAGCATCAGTTGCAATTTATGGCGGGATTATGATCAATTTAAGCAAAATGAATCGAATCCTTGAGTTAGATGAAGAAAATCTCACTCTAACTGTTGAACCAGGTGTATTGTTAATGGAAATTTCACAATTTGTTGAAGATCATGATTTCTTTTATCCACCAGATCCAGGTGAAAAAAGTGCTACAATTGCAGGAAATATTAATACAAATGCTGGTGGGATGCGCGCAGTTAAGTATGGTGTAACAAGGGATTATGTTAGAGGTTTGGAAATTGTTTTACCAAATGGCGAGGTTATGGAAGTTGGTGGCAAGATTGTTAAGAATAGTTCTGGATATAGCTTAAAAGATATGATTGTGGGTTCAGAAGGAACACTGGCCATTGTAACAAAAGCAATTTTGAAATTATTACCATTACCAAAGAAAACTATTAGCTTGTTGGTACCGTTCCTAAGTTTGGAGTTAGCTATTGAAACTGTACCAAAAATTATTAAATCGAAAACCATTCCTACAGCTATTGAGTATATGGTTAGAGATGTAATTTTGGCTTCGGAAGAATTTTTAGGAAGTAAATTCCCGGATAACTCTGCTGATGCATATTTATTGCTCACTTTTGATGGAAACAGTAAAGAAGAAATTGAAGTAGCATACGAAAAAGTGGCACACATTTGTTTGGAAGCAGGAGCAATTGATGTATTGATTTCTGATACGCAGGAAAGACAAGAATCAATTTGGTCTGCAAGAGGTGCATTTCTTGAAGCAATCAAGGCATCAACAACAGAAATGGACGAATGTGATGTAGTTGTACCTCGCGAAAAAATTGCAGAATTCGTTAAGTTTTCAGAAGGTCTTCAAGAGAAATTTGATATTCGAATTAAAGGTTTTGGCCATGCTGGAGATGGAAACCTGCATATCTATGTTTTGAAAGATGATCTTTCTGAAGATGTATGGGAGAAGAAATTGAAAAAAGTTTTTGACTGCATGTATGAGAAAGCAAGAGAACTTGGTGGTAAAGTGTCTGGTGAACATGGAATCGGGTATGCGAAAAAGCCATTCTTAGTGGAGTCAATGGGCGAAACTGGGTTTGGATTATTGCAGCGGATTAAACTTGCGTTTGATCCAAAAAATATTTTGAATCCGGGTAAAGTAGTTTAACGACATTTCAGAAATAATAACGTAGTTATTATTTCGGCTTAATCAAAAACACTTTTTAAATCTACCACATATTATAGAATATGTATAAAAGTCTACAGATTATTTTTGATATATTAATCAAAAACTATAAGCAAATATAGATGAAGGGAGGTATTTTTCTTGATTGAAGCTCAAGATTTAATTGGGGATGTAGTCTTTGAGAATTCTGGGATTGAGGAAGTTTTTGAAGAACGCCGAATTATAGTATTTGGGTGAGGTAGTATGGCAAATTTCCGCATCGGTGATGTGGCAAAATTTACAAAGATAAATCTAAATTCATTGTTAGATGATTTAAATGATTTTTTAGACAACTAAAAGACGAATCTATAACCAGGGCCGATTCCAGCCCTGTTTTTTTGCTAAAAATTTTGTCAAATCATATGGAATTTTTTGGTGAGAAGAAAGGAAAATGGTGCTTAGTGTAGAAGTATGTTTTGATAGGATATTTTAAGAGAATAGGTGGTTTTACAAATGAGCAGAGAGGCAAAATGTATTTTAATTGTCGATGATGAAGAGATGATTACCGAAAGCATTTCTACATATTTAGAACTCACAACTGATCTATGTATTTATACTGCGAATGATCCTAATAAGGGTTTAGAGATAGTTAGGGAAAATCAGATTGATCTTGTTATCTCAGATTTTCTGATGCCAAGTATGAATGGATTAGAGTTTCTAAGAGAAGTTAAGAAAATTCACAAGGATGCTACCTTGATTCTTTTAACTGGATATGCTGATAAGGAAAATGCGATTAAAGCAATCAATGAGATAGGACTATATTTCTATATAGAAAAACCATGGAATAATCAAGAATTGGTAAAAATAGTTTATAATGGTTTAGAAAAGAAAACGCTTGTTGATGATCTCAGAGAAAAGATTACAGAGCTAAAAGTATCGAAAGATGAAATTGATCGTCTGTATAGTTTGCTAAAAGAAGAGTATGAACAGGAGAAAGAAAATATTGAAAATGTTATTATTTCTTTGGCACGGGCAATAGAAGCAAAGGATAAGTATACTGAAGGGCATATTGAACGAGTCAAAGAATTAGCTGTAAAAATGGGCCAAAGATTAAACTTTAATCCTGAACAATTGAAAGTTCTCGAAACTGCTGCACTCATACATGATATAGGTAAAATTGGAATACCCGAAAAAATTCTAAATAAACCAGATAAACTGACAGCGGAAGAGTTTGAAGTAATCAAAAGTCATTCAGTTATTGGGGAAGAGATCTGTCAACCTTTAAATAGTCTGGGTAAAACCAGACCAATCGTACGTTCTCATCATGAAAAATTAGATGGCTCAGGGTATCCTGATGGCTTAAAAGCAGATCAAATTTCACTTGAAGTTAGAATTGTTACTGTTGTTGATATTTTTGATGCTCTTTATTCAGAACGTCCATATCGAGCTAAGTTACCTATTGAGGAATGTATTAGAATTTTACAAGAAGAAGTAGCTGATAATAAGCTAGATGGGGAAGTGGTCAATCTTTTAATTGAGTTGATTCGGAAAGGTGAAATTGGAATATGATACACGGATATGAGGAAAAGCCGAAGAAGAACAAACGAACTTTGAAGAAAAAGATCCGACGAATTATTAGTATTGTTATTCTGTTTATTTTTTTATTACTAGCAGTTGCACAGATTGCTTTTGTCTACTATGGTTTTTTAGAGGGTATATCTATATTGGTTGAGATTGTTGGAAAAGCTTCTGCGTTGACAATTGACGCAAGAATACTTACATCAATCTGTTCCATTGAGGATTTCAAAGGTGAACCGTATAGAAGTGTTGAAGCGAGATTAAGGGAAGTTTTTTCTAAATTATGGGAATTTAAACCTCTTCAATTTTCTATAATAAAAGATATTAACGGTAATATGATGAGTATTTTAGACAATCATGGTAAAATTTTAGTTCAACATAAGATTCCTCCTTTAGTGCGGGATTTAAAACCTTTAGAAGTTAAAGTAATTCGTGATAGTAAGAATCCGTTTATTATAACTGCTTATACTCCGATTTTTGATCAAATGGGCAATAAAGTAGGAATTTTTAAAGCAAAGAGTGACCCTGTTATTCTCCAGACGGTTTTTGCAGGTATTGTTGGAATGATTATACTTTTAAGTATGTTGGGTTATATTTTTAGTTTAGCACTTACTAGAATTATGACTATTGGAATTACTCGTCCTCTAGAGGCTTTGAATAAAAAAATACGTATGGTTGCTAGAGTGGAAGGGGATATTACCCAGCGCATAACATTTGATAAATCAGTAAAAGAAGTAGAAGATCTTACAGAAGCAACTAATATGATAATGGAAAGTACAGGTCATTTCGTAAGATTACTGCAAGAAAAGCAATATAGATTGGAAGAGAAGAATCAGGAATTAGAAGCCCAAACAGAAGAGTTGGCTGCCCAAACTGAGGAGTTGATAGCTTTAAATGAGGATTTAGAGAATGCAATGGAACAACTGCAGGATACTCAAATTCAACTTGTGCAGTCAGAGAAGATGGCATCTTTAGGACAGTTAACCGCAGGTGTTGCTCATGAGATCAATACACCTTTAGGAGCGATCAATAGCAATACAAATATTATTGAAATGGTTATTAATTTTCTTAAAGCAGATATGGATATGGAAAATAACGATAAAGCTAGACGGTTAATTGGTAAGCTTGAGAAAGCAAATGATACAAATGTTTTGGCATGTGATCGGATTATTAAAATAGTTCATAATTTAAAGAACTTTTCTCGCTTAGATGAATCTGATTTTAAAATTGCATGTTTACATGAGGGAATTGATAGTGTGTTGCTTTTATCTCATAATTTAGTAAAACATCGCATTAAAATTCATAAAGATTATGGGGATATTCCGATGGTTAAGTGTTTTCCAAATCAGTTAAATCAGGTATTTATGAACCTTATTGTAAATGCTGCTCAAGCAATTAAAGAAAAAGGCGATATATACATAAAAACCTGGTCAGATGCAGATAATGTATTTATTCAAATTCGTGATACTGGTGTTGGAATTCCTAAAAAGAATATTGTTAAAATATTTGATCCAGGCTTTACTACGAAAGGTGTTGGTGTTGGTACTGGATTAGGACTCTCTATTTGTTTTAAAATTATTCACCAGCATTCTGGGAAAATTTCTGTAGATAGTGAACAAGATAAAGGAACTACATTTACTATTGAATTACCAATTGAGAATAGTTTAAAAGCTATTTCTCAAGAAATGCACCATTATAGTCTTTATTAAAAAACAAAAGGATGGCCAAAAAAGCCGTTGAGAGAGATCTATAATGCGGTTTTATTTGCGCCATCCTTTTTGTTTATCTTTTGAGTTAAGACCCCC
>JAGMES010000173.1 GCA_023128035.1 Halanaerobiales bacterium
TAAATAAAAAAAGTCTGTATATGTGATGGCCAGTCGGGAATTTACGCCCTTGGAGTGTTATAGCAAACAAAAGTAGCCATTAAAAGGTGAAATTGGACACTAAGAACAGGGAAAAATCTTGACATAGACGTTTGTCTATGTTTTAAGTGGCAGGTGAGATTGTAATTCAAGTAACTTACTGCTTGTATCATGAACTAAATAACTTTGGAGGTGTGTATTTTGACTGCCCAGGGCAAATATAGATTAATAACCCGAAGCGATTTTGATGGACTTGTTTGTGCAGTTTTATTAAAAGAGTTAGATATGATTGATGACATTAAATTTGTACATCCAAAAGATGTTCAAGATGGAAAAATTGAGATTACTGCAAATGATATTACTACCAATTTACCATATGTAAAAGATGCATATTTATCATTTGATCACCATTTAAGTGAAACAATTCGAAATGTTGGTCCAAGAGAGAATCATTTTATTGATCCTGAAGCGCCATCAGCTGCGCGAGTAGTATATAATTATTTTGGTGGGAAAGAAAGATTCGCAAATATTTCTGAAGAAATGATGCTGGCTGTAGATAAAGGTGATTCAGCTCAATTTACAAAAGAGGATATCATTAATCCAGAAGGTTGGGCATTACTCAATTTTGTCATGGATGCTAGAACAGGTTTAGGACGTTTTAGAACATTTAGAATTTCTAACTATAATTTAATGATGAATTTGATTGATTACTGTAAAAACCATACTATTGAAGAAATTTTGGAACTACCTGATGTACGCGAAAGAACTGAGCTTTTCTTTGAACAACAAGAGAAATTTAAAGAGCAGATTAAGAGATGCTCAACAGTTTATAAAAATTTAGTTGTGTTAAATTTGCAAAATGAAGAAGTTATTTATAGTGGAAATCGTTTTATGATTTATGTACTCTTCCCAAAATGTAATATTTCTATACATAGAATGTGGGGTCTTAAAAAACAAAATACTGTTTTTGCTGTTGGTAAATCAATTTTTGATAAGACTTCGAAGACTAATATTGGGGAATTGATGCTTAAATATAATGGTGGTGGACATGTTGCTGCAGGTACATGTCAGATTGATAATGATAAAGCTGATGAAGTTTTAAAAGAACTTATTACACAGATTAATGCAGATGGGTAATCAGATAATATATTTTCTTTAGACTTTAAAGAGACTTCGAATTTTCGAGGTCTTTTTTTATAAGAGGAAAAAATATTTATTAATTTTCTTTTTATTAGAAGGAAATTGAGTTTGATTATCAAATAATACAGTTAGAGAGAAATGGAAGGAGTAATAAAATGATGTTTAAAATTGTAGCTGATAGTAGTTGTGATACGAATAAAGATTTAATGGAACGTTTGCACATTAATAAAGTTCCCTTAACGATCCAAATTGATGATGAATCTTTTAAAGATGATGAGAAACTTGATATTAAAAATTTTCTAAACAAAATCAAAGAAAGTAAAGATTTAATTAAAACAGCAAGTCCATCTCCTCATGATTTTATGAAAAAATTCGCTGGTATGGAAAGTGTATTTGTTGTTACCTTGTCGTCAAAATTGAGTGGTACTTATAATAGTGCAATTTTAGCCAAAAATATGTTTTTAGATACTGTTGGTCATAAGTTTATACATGTTTTTGACTCTTTAAGTGCTTCTGTAGGTGAGACTTTGGTAAGTTTGAAGATTTCAGAGCTTGGAAATAAAAATTTAGATCCCCTAATAATTGTAGATAAAGTAAAATCTTATATAAAAGAATTGAAAACTTATTTTGTTTTAGAATCCTTGGATACTTTAATCAAAGCAGGTAGGATAAGTGCTTTCAAAGGAAAGATTGCTTCTATGTTATCCATTAAGCCGATTATGAGAGCAAATGATGGGGCTATTGAACTTGTTGAAAATATTAGAAGTTCTAAGAAAGCTTTAAAAAGGCTTATAGAAGTGATTGGAGAAAAAGGGGAAAAATTAGATGAAAAAATCTTAGGGATTGCTCATTGCAATTGTCTAGAGAAGGCAGAAAAATTTAAGGAAGAAGTCTTAAAAAGATATAATTTTAAAGATATTATTATTGTTGAAACGGCAGCATTAAGTAGTGTTTATGCAAACGAAGGTGGAATTATTATTGCATTTTGATGAACAAATAATTAATTAAGGCCAGTAAGGATTAGATTTAATCCTTATTGGCATTTTTTTTATGGAATTTGATTTAGTAAAATTAACTATGTATTTTAATATTAGAAAAATTTTATAATTATAAAGGGAAATTAAATTTAGTGTCGAACAATTAACAGTAAGTGTTAATTGAGTTTAAATATATTAATACATTTTATCATTTATTGCGTAGAATTGATTAAAGTGTAAGTAAAAAATTGGTAAAATATTCTTAAAAGGAGGAGAAAAGGTGCGGAAAAAATTTTTATTATTAATTAGTCTTTTGACAGTTATCGGATTAATTGGTTGTGGATCACCAACAAAAATTTTGAACTCATTACCTACTGCAAATTTTGTCTTTGATCCATTGGAACCGGAGGTTAATCAAGATGTATCTTTTAATGCTTCGGGTAGTAATGATGCAGAGGATGGACTCAATCTGGCTGCAAGATGGGATTTTAATGGAGATGGAGAATGGGAGATAGATTATAGTAATGGAAAAAGAGTTATTGATTCCGTTACTTATACCTATCAATCTGAAAGCGAGTTTTCAGTGATTTTGGAAGTAAGGGATTCTATGAATGAAACAGATCGATATTCAAAAATTATTTCTGTGAGGTCAAATGCTAATACTGCTCCTCATGCAACATTTACTTTCAGTTCTAATGATGTATATATTGGGGAGACAGTTACATTTGATGCTTCGAGTAGTAATGATGCAGAGGATGGACAAAATCTGGCTGCACGATGGGATTTTAATGGAGACGGAGTATGGGAGATAGATTACGCTATAGGAAAGAAAATTGGTGATCAAGTTACATATATCTATGATAATCCTGGCAATTACACTGTAATCCTCGAAGTTAAAGATTCTTTTGGCGCTGTTGATATAGTGAGTCACGAAATTATTATTAAAGATGGTGCTCAAGTATCGATTGCAGGATTTGTTGTAGATAGTAGAGGTGGTGTTGGAATTCAAGGAGCTACCTTTACCTTATCTGATGAAACTGGAAAAATATTTACTTCTACATCAGATGGGAATGGAAGTTTTTCATTTAATGTGTACCCAAGAATATATCAACTGAACATTACTAAAGATGGATATGCCACAAGTAAAGTTCAAGATTTATATCTAGATAAACATAGTTATGATAATTTAGATATTCCTTTGAGAGAAGAATTTTATCATGATTGGTCTAGTGAATCTCCTACGATTAAAGTTTTTAATTTAGAAGAAACGTTATCTGGACTAATTCTTTTCCAAATTGAGGGAATATCAGATATTGGTATTAAAATTATAGATATTCGTGTGGGTCATAATGGATATCAACCAGATTATAGTTTTACTGATACCAATTACTGTGAAGTAGAAATTGATACTAATTTGTTA
The DNA here is from genome assembly GCA_023128035.1 of Halanaerobiales bacterium. The sequence continues at coordinate 3,556 of JAGMES010000173.1, forward strand.
CCAAATGGCGCTAATTTCATTAAAATAAACATGTATGATGTGAATTATAACTATGTTGAAACTTACATACCAATAATAATTGAAAATAGTGAAGAAAATATAGAGTTGACTAGGCCTGAAATATTTGAGTTGGTGGCCTTTACTTTCGGACAATCACTAAAATTGTTTAGTGAAGAAGAGATAATCTTATCAGATAATGGGATTAAAAATAATAAGGGTTTGAGTAAGATTTTAGAATTTGCTAAAGACTATGATACAACGATCGCAACTACTCTTGAATGGGATTGGGACTTCGATGCAGAGGGCTATAAAATTTATCGGAGTTTCTTTGAAAATGGATATTATGAATTGATTGCTACAACATTTGGTAGTTTCTTTGTAGACACTTCTGCAGTTCTTGAACCAGGACAGGAAGTTTATTATCGAGTTTCCGCTTACAATAAAGGAATTGAGAGCGAATTAAGTGATCCAGTTTATACTATTCCACTTGAACCTTTTAATGTTTCGCTAATATCACCTGCAAAAGAGGCAATTATAACAACTCCAACTCCCACATTTGAGTGGAGAAATAGTCAGTTAGTTGGTGAAAACCAGTCATACTATTTGATAGCTCAAGGAGTTACTGATGGATTTAGAAGTATGGAAGGATGGGTAGATGATTCTATTTTAGTAGATTATAATGGTATCCCTCTTGAGGATGATAAGGAATATGAATGGGATATAGTTTATGCTGAAGCATTTACAATTTATAGCCAGTACTCTTTTGCTGTTTCAACTAGCGGTCAGGATATTGGATCTATTAATGGTTGGTTTAGATTTAGAACTAATTTTGAATAGGAGGTTGAAAAGGAATGTTGAATAAGAGAACATTATCAATTGTAGTTGGTTTTTTTGTAGTTATGTTGATGATTTCAGGCTGTAGTTTGTTTTCATCGACAAAAATTGTTGATCAGGTAGGAGGAGAAAAAGATCATCAAGGTGACTCCACAGTTCCAGTTAAAGACAGCACTTTAGCAAAGCACGTTCCTGGTCAAGTGGTGATAAAAACTACGAATAAAGAAGTATTGAATAAGATTCTTAAAGATTTTAACGGTAAAATTATTGCGGAAAATAAAGAACTAAAAGTTTATAAAGTTAACATTGATGTATCACTAAAAGGTAGTCTTGTAAAATCTATGCAAATAATGAAATTATATGCAAATATAGACTATGTAGAACCTGTTTATATTTATGCAAAATATTTCGATTTAACTGATAGTGAATACTACTCACGGCAATGGGGTCCAATCTCAATAGGCTTACATAATGCTTTTGATATTGCTATAAATAAAGGTAATAGTATAACAATAGGAATTGTGGATACTGGTGTGGATTATACACATCCTGAATTTGATGGAACCTTTGATGAAGGTGGAAGGGTATTACCGGGTTATAATGCTTTCAATGATCTAGAAGGTTATGATGCTGCATGGGATGAGGATGGTCATGGCACTCACGTGGCTGGTATTGCTGCAGCTAATATTAATGCAAATAACATGGCAGGTATTGCACCATTAAGTTATATCTTACCTGTTAGGGTTTTAGACGAAAATGGTTTTGGTACAGATTATAGTGTTGCTGACGGTATCATCTGGGCTGTTAATAATGGAGCTAATGTAATAAACCTAAGTCTTGGTGGTAAAGGATATTCTCAGGTTTTACAGGCTGCTATTGATTATGCAATTGTTAATAATGTGGCGGTTGTTGTTGCTATGGGTAACAGTGGTAAGAATGAAGTTGAATATCCAGCAGCCTGCACTGGTGTAATCTCAGTAGGGGCTGTCGATGGTCGAGGAGAAATTGCTGATTTTTCAACAATGGGACGTCATATCTCTGTATCAGCTCCTGGAGTCGCTATTTATTCAGCTATTCCTGGTGAAAGCTATGAAAGTTGGAATGGGACTTCTATGGCTACTCCTCATGTAACAGGTGCTATTGCTCTTCTTTTGGGAGAAGAACCAAGCCTAACTGTTTCTGAGATTAAGACTAGATTAGAGTCAAGTGCTATGGATATTGAAGACGATGGATTTGATGAGAAAAGTGGTTATGGAATAATTAATCTGGTTAATTTATTACATAGCAATGTGTTAAATAAGTATGGAAATATTGAGGTTTATGTTGAAGTAGGTGGATATCCTGCATCTGGAGTTGACGTTTTGGTTACAGATGAAAATGGCCAGACAGTTAAAAATGTAAAAGCCAATGAAGATGGTTATGCTAATATCTACAATCTTGAAAGTGGAATATATATAGTTATTACAAATGCTTGGGGATATAAATTTGAAGAAGAAGTGAATGTTACTGTTGGAGAAACTGCAGAAGTAGCATTTGTTCAAGAAATACCAACATCCATTAAAGGCTATGTAGTAGATTCTCAAGGAGGATCAGGAGTAGAATATGCTACCATTAATATCATAGGTGAGATTGATTCATATACTATTTTGACTGATGCAGATGGGTATTTCTCTATAGAAGTGAATCCTGATATATATGAGATAAACTCCTCAAAAGAGGGTTATGCTGGTTCTAAATATCAAGATGTCATAGCTTGCGAAAACCGTGAAATTTCTGTTACTATAATCCAGAGAGAGATTTTCAGCGATATTTATTCTGTAATCCCTCCAACTATAAATGTAGATGCTGTGGTTAATGGTGATATTTTATCTGGTGAGGTAGATATTAATGTTAGTGTAAATGGTGATAATGCAATAAAATTTATCGTTGCCAGAATTGGTCATGGTGACTTCGAACCTGATATAGTGGGAGAGGATACCGAGCTTGTTAGTTTCACTATAAATACTGCTCTTTATGCAAATGGGGAGAGTTTTATCGATATTCTGGTCTATGATGTAAATGATAATGTAGCAAGATTGAAGATTCCAGTAATATTTGAAAATGCAATTGGTTTTGGTTTTATTCCAGAAACCCCAGAGTGGTGGGGATGTATGGCGGTTACTTTCGGAGAGAGTTTAGGCTTATATAGAGAAAACCGTGGTCAAATTTTTGAAAGATTAAACAAATCGGAAGATCCAAATATACTTTTAATAAACGGAAAAGAATTTAATATTTGTTCTGCTCCAGAAGATTCAACGATTGCAGTGATACTTGACTGGGACGATAGTTATGATCAGGATGGAAATTCTGCGATTGGATATAAAGTATTTAGATCCTTCTCCCCAATAGGTCCTTTTGAGGAGATTGCTGATGTATTTTACCCCTGGTATAATGATTTTGATCCTGCATTAAATGTTGGCAGAAAAGTTTACTATAAAATAGCAGCATATGATGATGATGGAATGAGCATGAAGTCAGAGGCTGTCTGGACTGAGCCGATTGAGAAATTTAATGTTACATTGGAAACTCCTATTAATAGAGAAATGAATGTATCTTTAAATCCAATTTTCACCTGGTACTTGAGTCCTATTATGGCAGATGAGATATATTATGAGTTATATGTGGGGGGAACAACTGATGAATATCCAGTATGGGATGTTAATTTCTATAATAAAGAAAGTATCCAATATATAGAGGAAAATCTTATACCAGGAAAAGAATATGAATGGGATATTTATTATGCAGAAGCTTATAAATATTATGGTTATTATTCTATGGCTATATCGCTTTCAGGTCAGGGAGATGGCTCGATAAATGGTGCATTTACTTTTACAACTGATCCAGAAGCTGTACCTCTTATTAAAACAAGTATATTGGAAATGGATATTAGTGAAACAGCTGGATTTACAGATGAAATTGTAGTCGAGATTATTAGTGAAGGTAATTACACCTTTGAAACCAGTTATTACTATCAAGGGTGTGATACAGTTTTAACACTGTATGATGAAGATTATAACCAAATTGGATATAATGATGATATAGATTACGATTGTTATTCACGTATAAATAAATATCTTTTGCCAGGTATTTATTATGTAGTTGTTGAAGAGTTTTCTGAAGACCCTCTTTATTGTCATTTATCAGTTACAACTTATGAATAAATAATCTTATTAAGCCGTGCTTTGCACGGCTTTTTACTTAAATTAAAGTAGAAACCTTATTGTTTCTATGCCGTTATTATGATATATTTATCAGGTATAAGCATGTAAGAGTATGACATAAAATAAGAAAAACTAGAAAAGGGGTAAACAAATGCTGAAGATCGGTGATTTTAATGAATTAGAGGTGACGAAAGAGACATATTCAGGAGTTTATTTTAAATCAGAATTGGGAGAAATTCTTTTACTGAAAAAATATGTTCCTGAAGGGGTTCAAATAGGTGATACTTTAAATGTATTTTTATATACCACAAAAGAGGGGATATTAGCGACAACTTTAATTCCAAAAGTAAAAGTAGAAGAAGTTGCATATTTAGAAGTAAAAGATGTGAATCGATATGGAGCGTATTTAGATTGGGGATTAGATAAAGATTTATTCTTACCATACAATGAACAACCTCAGAAAATTATGAGAGGTCAAAAATATATAGTCAGAGTTTATCTTGATAAAATCACAAAGAGAATAACCGCTTCAACAAAAATACATAAATTTATTGAAGAAGAGATAATTGATCTAAAAGAAGAAGAGACGGTAAACCTCTTAATCTATGAATTTACCGATTTAGGTGTGAAAACGATTATAAATAATAAATATATAGGTATGATTTATAAAAATGATATGTATCAAGATTTGAAAATAGGGGATAGTGTTATCGGATATGTAAAAAAGATCAGGGAAGATAAAAAAATAGATGTTAGTATCCGAAAAACTGGTAGAGAAGGCGTAGATGAATCAAAAGAAATAATTATAGATAAGTTAAAGGAAAACAACAATTTCCTACCTCTTAATGATAAAAGTTCACCAGAATTGATTAAAGATATGCTGCATATGAGTAAAAAAACCTTCAAAAAGGCTATAGGTGGGCTTTATAAAGAAAGAATTATTGAATTGACAGAAGAAGGTGTCAGGCTAAAATAAATAACTGTAGTCTTAAAAAGGTTGGAACAAAAGTTCCAACCTTTTATTTTTTGAGATAAGACCCCACTTCTATAAGTGGG
>JAGMES010000174.1 GCA_023128035.1 Halanaerobiales bacterium
TCAGGCTTTTTGTGGGCTAATCATAGAATAAATCTTGCCTAAAATTTTTTATTAGTACTTCTTCAGATAAATTTCTATTTGTAGCTGTAATTATTCTTATATCTAATTTTCTTTTGTTTTTTCCTCCAAGTCTAGTTATTTCATAATTATCGAGTACTCTAAGTAATTTGGCTTGTATATCAAGAGGTAGTTCACCAATTTCATCTAAAAATATTGTTCCTCGATTGGCTAGCTCAAATTTACCTGGATTACCTTCTTTTGCAGCTCCTGTAAAAGCACCTCTTTCATATCCAAAAAGTTCACTTTCTACTAGATCTTTAGGAAGTGCTGCACAATTTATTGCTATAAAAGGACCTTTATGTCGTGGACTAGCATTATGAAGTGAATGAGCAAATAATTCTTTGCCGGTACCACTTTCTCCTTGAATTAATACAGGGCAATCATTCATAGCAATTTTTTTTGCTGTATTAATTAAAGATAGCATATTATGATTTTTTGTAATGATATTATCAAATGTATAAGTTGAAGAATATCCTGCGATTTTTGTAACGTCTGAACGTATGCTATCTAACTTTCTGGCAACAAGTACAACTCCTAAATGATGATTATTCTTTACAACAGGAGATATTTTTAAACTACATTCAATACGATTTTTTCCAACATGTAATCCAATTTCTCTATATTTAATGACATTACTGTTATCGAAAATATTGCAATTAACTATTATTTCTTTTAGCATTTTTTTAACATCAATATTTAAGAGTTCATTTTTTGATATTTGCAAAAGTGTGCAGATTTTTTCATTAAAATCTTTAATACGGTAATTTTTCCCGATGACTAAAATTCCGCTCTCTATTGAATTATAGGCTACCTCGATCCACTTTTTATGTTCAATGATTGCTAATTGATTTTGTATTGCATTTGCTGCTGCGACTACTATGGCTAAAGTATGAGTATGGAAATCATAGAAATCTCCAGATAAATTTATTACACCAATAATGTTACCTTTGTTATCATGTATGGGGGCTGCAGAACAGATCCAACTATGTTGTTCTTTACAATAGTGTTCAGCACCTAAAGTTTGAATTGGCTTATTTAAGTAAAGGCATGTTCCAATGGCATTTGTTCCAACATTGTCTTTTGACCATTTATGACCTTTTAAAAAGTTTAATTTTTTGCTTTTATCTAATATATTTTTATTTCCCATTACTTCAATCAAAACGCCATTTTAATCTGTTAAAATGACTCCATAATTCGAATTGTTAACAATATTAAAAAGGTCGTTCATTATGGGTTTCAATAATTTTATTGAGTGTATAAGAACTAACTTTCAAATTGTGGCCTTTTTCATAGTCTAGACCTGACTTTTTACATCTAATCCACGAGTTAACTATATCTTGATCTATATCCTTCGGAATTATATTACGATTTATAAAATTTTCCCATGCTTCTTTTGCTTTTATAATGCGCTTGTTTATATTAGATTCTCCTTAATTATTGTAGATTATCTTTATTATATAGCACCAAAAGTATAACAATCAAGTGCATCCACTGATTTTAAAATGAATGAATTGAGATTTAACGGAAGACAAATAAAAAAGAGACTACATCCATTGGATTCAGGATTAGTTGGGTGGAGAAGAGATTTTTACCACGAGAGATAATAGAAGTTCTAACTCCATGGGGAAAGGTGAAAGCTAAGGCATGTTATTTTAAGGGAGAGATGGTGAATATAGCTTCAGAGTATGAGGATTGTCGGAGGTTGAGTCAAGAGACTGGAGTTGCCTGTAAAGGTGATTTATCAGGGGATTGAGAAAAATAGATAAGGAATTGGGAAAGCATCTATTTTTCATGAATTCAATAAAATGTAAAAGTTAAAGCCCTCAAGTACAATGAGATCACTCGTATCCTAACAATTCATCATGTCTAAGACTAACAGCTAAAGTAAGAGGTAATTCTAAGCCTGTGTTTTTGAGGTCTCTAACAACTTTTATAAATCTAGAGATATTTTTGGAGATATTCAAAATAACATTATAATAATTTAAATTTGTTTTACAGGAGGAATACAAAAACTTTCGAAGAAGAATATATATAATTAAGTTATTTTCTGAAGTGTTATGGCGAACCGATCATAAGAAACTGTAGATGTTCACATCTAAATGAAGAAAAATATATAGCTGTTTCTGTATATTTGCTATATTTGGGTACTAGATTAAATTGAGGTGAAATAAATATGGATTTAAAATGGTTGCATATATCAGATATACATTGTAGTTACAATAACTATGATACAAAAAGAATGCGTAAAAGCTTAATTAAATACTTAATTGAATTAGAATATGAAGTGGATTGTGTCTTTATTACTGGAGATCTAGCTTATCAAAATAAAGGATATACAAAAGAACTACTTGAGATGATAAATAATATCTGCAAAGTTTTAAATGTAGATATAAACAGTGTGTACTTGACACCTGGTAATCATGACTTAAAAAGAGGTGGAATTAGAGAAAGTATAGTCAAATTAATTCAAAATAGTAATAATCCAATAAAAGAATTAAATGAATTATCTAATCCTTCTTATAAAACTTTACTAAAAGGGTTTGATAAATATAAATCTTTTTATGAAAAACTTAAAGATCAAAAGGTTAGTAATAAACTTCATGAAGTTGTTAAAACTGAAAGATATAATTTGATTAATATAAATACATGTTTGACTTCTGGTTTGAATGGTGAAGATGGTAAGTTATTAGTTGATCTAGATAAACTATTGAAGGAAATTGGAGATAATGATATTGATGATTCAAAAAAAGTGAATATAGCTTTTGGACATCACGGGGTTGGATGTTTGTTACCTGAAGAAAGGGAGAAATTTAAAAATTTATTGGCAGATTATGATGTGGATTTTTACTTGTCTGGACACTATCACCAAGCCAAAATTGAATTTGATACAAATAATACTAATGATATACATCATTTAACAGTTGGAGGGCATTTGGTAGATGGATATTCCACACCTTGCTTCAATATTAGCAAGATAGATTTCAATAATAGAGAAGTTTCAGTGACTTACCATAGATGGTTTCAAGATAAAGAAATGTGGGGGGTATATCCACAAGTTAGTCGTAGGGCGGCGATAAATGGATCAATTTCTTTTCCTTTGAATAGAATATCTAAAAAGAATACAGAAGAATTTGTTGAGATTGATAATGATAGTTTTAGAGATTTTATAGTTAATTTTCATAAATTTGTAGAAACAGGAGAAAGTAATCCGGATAATGAATTGAATATGAATGATATTAGATCAAAGTTTAAAAATATGAACTGCTCCCTAACCTTACAGAAGAATTTTGATAAACTAAGCGAATTTTTTCCAATTATTGGAGAAGTTATGGATTCTGGTGAATATATTGATTTTGATAAAAAAACAATATTGCCAGAAGTTATTGTGGCGGAATATAATAAAGTTTTTAATAAGTATGATACGGGCACAGAAATTTTTGAAGCTATTATAGATAGTATATTTGAGAGATATAAGAATAAAGTAGAGTATTCAAATACTCGATTGAAAACGTATATTCGAATACTGGTGTTTTGGAGTATTCATGAATGTGATATTTTCAATGAAAAAAAATAGGGTGATATAGGGTGATGCTATGGATTTTTTTAAACTAACTAAATATAGATCTTTAGATGAAAACGTATTGTTAGTCTCGAAAGAACTATATGAAATTGTAGATGATAAAATTCATATTGATGAGTTATTCGATAGATATTCTGCAAGACGTAATATAACCCTCAATCTTAATGTTGAAAGAATATTGTATCTTTCATTATTATTTTTGTTTTCAGTTGGAAAAATAAAAATAAATAAGAATTTTATTATGAGGTGTGAATAATGATTATTAATCGATTAATAATATATGGACACAGGGATAAAGAATTTATAAAAAAGTATAGATTTAATGAAAATGGATTGAATATAGTTGTAGGCGAAAAAAGAGATAATAATGAAGAAACAAATGGTGTTGGAAAAACGACTCTAGTAGAATGCCTTAGATATATATTAGGTTCTTCCATACCAGATGATATTTCGGCAAGTAAAGAGATTATTGTAAGGGATATATTTTTATGTATTGAAATTACGATAAACAATAAAAAGATGTATCTTGGACGCCGTGTTATTGATAAAAATAAAGGATATGTACTTGATAATGGTACATTCACTATGGATATGAAAAAATGGAAAGTAAGATTACAAAATGATTATAAAGATTTTATCAATATGATTATATGCTCGAATAAGTCAGAAAAAACTCCTGATTTTAGTTCGTTGAAAGAACTTATAATAAGAAATGAGAAATATGGTTTTAATGATATTATTATTCCTAATAGAAAGGCAGTATCGCAGTATTCTTATTTATCGTACTTATTTAGGCTGCCATTTGAATCGGAAAAGATTTTAAATGATTTAAAGAAACCGATAGTAGAATTAAAAAATGAATTAAAAATCATCAAATCAATGGCAGATGAAATTGATTCTCTAAAAATTACTAAGAATAAGCTGGAAAAGGAAATAAAACAATTGAATTCAATGTTAGATAAATTGGATATATCGGAAAACTATAAATCTGAAACAGATAATTATGCTAATTTGAAGTTAAAACTAAATGAAGTTCAAAAATCTATTTATAAAAGAGAACACATCGTTGAGCAATATAAACGTAATATCACTGATTTAAATAGAAAAGTTGAAGAAATAAAAGCTTTTAAAGATGTTGAAATATTTTATAGTCAACTATTAGATTATTTTCCTGAGAGTATAGTGAAAAGCTATGAAGAAATCTCTGAATACTACAATTTTATGATTGATAATAGGGGGAAATATTTTCAATCAAAAGTTGAGATGATCACTGATGAACTAGAAAATTTATATTCTGAAAAAATTCATTTATATGATGAGATAAATGAAGCTTCTAAATTTCTTGAAAATGATAAATTAATAAATGATATTACGCATATAACTAATAAGATTAATCGAAAGAACAAAGCTCTTGCAACATGTTCTGCTAAGATTGATTTATATGACAAGAAGAATGAAATAAATAAACGTATAAATACGTATACTGGTAAATTAATACACAGGACAAATTTGCTGGAAGATGAATTTAATGTGTATAATGATTATCTTATAAAAATCCAAAATACCTTTAAGAGTCTTTTAGAAAAAACTTATGACGAGGAGGGAATTTTAGAATTTGAATTTGATAATAGAACAGGTATAAAAGATACATCTGGTAGAATAAAGATTAAATGCAAGATAGAAGATGAAAAATCTCATGGTAGGCTATACATGAAAATAAATATTTTCGATTTGACTTGGTTTTTAACCCAATTAGAATATGAGAATTCTATTAATATATTAATACATGATGGTTCGTATTGTAAACCAGATATAACGGTGAAAGCTCGTACATTAAAATATGTTGATTTAATGCTAAAAAAAGTAGGAAAAGGTCAGTATTTTGTAACTCTAAATGTGGATGAAGTAACAGAAGTTGATTATACGTATTTTGATTCTAATTCATTAATAGCTGTAAAGCTGGACAGAGCTGATGGGCATAAGAATAGATTTTTTGGCTTTAAATATAATTAAATATTTGCGAACTTGTGTTTTTGAAATATGTATTATAGCCTCCAGAAAATAGATACAGCTATTAAGGATGACCTCATATCAATTACTTAAAGATCAAAAGTAATTTTCATGCAATATCTTGTGAACAGAAATTAAATAAAAAGTTTTCTTTAATGTAAAAAATTCCTATGAAAAATTATAGGAGTTTTTTTGTTCTTTAACTTATGCTGCTTGTAATATGGTGAATCTGGTTCCAGAATTAATTGACATTCATGATAATAAATAGTATAATAAAAGAAAATTATATTTTCAGAATAATGTTTTAATTCTATATATTTATTTAAACGTCATACATCTACAAGTTAAAACTCCGCTAAAGTTTTTGATCCCAAGAATTTCACTCTATAAGTTTTAAATATGAAGGGAGATAGAATGATGAGTATTATGAAAAAGAGTAGTTTGTTGTTTATTTTGATGTTAGTTTTATTGCTGATAAACGGGTGTAGCAGAACTATAACTGAAATAAAAGTTGTAGAGATTGAAAATGCTAAGACAGTTGAGGTTACAATTAAATTTGCAGGTGGAAGTTTGAAGATTAATGGGGAAGAAGATAAATTATTGAGAGCAAATTTTTCTTATAATTCAAAATCGTTAAAACCAGTAGTAGAATATAAGGTTAGCCAAGAGAAAGGCCAACTAACCATTAAGCATGATGAGGATAGTATATCTGGGGTGCATATTTTTAAAAAAAGTGATTGGAATTTATGCTTAAATAATGATATACCCATGGATTTAAATATTTCTTTTGGCGCTGGAAAAAATGATTTAAATTTAGGTAGTTTAAATTTAGGTAAAATAGACATTTCAGTAGGGGCAGGAGAAACTAGAATTTCTCTTGTAGGAGATTGGAAAAGGGATCTACGAGCTAATATTAATGGAGGAGTTGGTAAGATAACTTTAATACTCCCAAGTAATGTAGGAGTGTATATTGAAGCAACTAAAGGGATAGGTGACATAAACAATGAAGGTCTTGTGAAGAACGGCAATGTATATACTAATGAGGTTTTTGGTAAGTCAGATATATATATGTACATCATAGTTAAAACTGGTATTGGAGAGATAAACTTAAAACTTGATGAATAGTGAATTTTGTCATGAAAACTGGTCGAATAATTTATTAATTGACCAGTTTTTTATATAATGCTGAAGAATTATTTCAGTATTGTTGACATTAATAAGTCCAACAAGTATAATAGAATAGCACATATGTTCTATAACTTTAGTTTGGAGCTGATAAAATGATGGGTAAAACTCATATGATGATAGGAACTTCAGTAGGCGTGGTAACTGCAATGAACTGCCCGATTGAAGCGGGATTGATTATAATCGGTTGTTCTATTTTTGGAGCACTGATTCCAGACATAGATCACCCAAAGAGTAAACTAAATCAAAAAATACTTCCCATTAACAATAAATTTTTTAGGGTTCTAATATATTTGATCATTGGCTTTGGGTTTCTTTATCAAAGCACGAAATTGAATAATCGGCTTTCGATAATTTTAGGAGTAACTTTAATTATAACAGGATTATCTCACCATCGAGGGTTTACTCATAGTCTGTTGGGCTTGCTATGTTTTTCTTCGGTTGTTTATCTAATCGTGATGAAGTATAATATCCCAGAGATGTACATTGGCTTTTTTATGGGATATGTGAGCCACTTAGTCGCGGATTTTATGACAATGGGAGGAATTAAATTTTTTTATCCATGGAATAAGAAGTTATCATTTCCTTTATCAATTAAAACAGGCGGGATAATGGAAGAACTTATTTTTTTAGTAGCAGGGATTTATACTACTTATAATTTTGTAAAATATATGACCATGGTTCCAAAATAAATAGGACAAAAATTATTTTCTATATAAAAAGCATCCAGGTATCTGGATGCTTTTTATATAGAAATCTGTCTTCAGATAAAGCTTAATTTGTTATTTTATTAAATTGTAAAATATATATTGTCTTTATTCTTGTAATAGAAGATTTAATATAAAAATTAATCTTGCAAAGTAGGGGTGAAAAACCGAGAAATAAAGAGTAAAGTGAAGATATTTTAAATAAAAAAAGAATTCTGAATGTCTAATAATTTGCATAAAAATAGATATAATGATAATATATCTATAAGATTGATTTTAAGAAAAGTAAATAAATAACTTAATTTAAAAAGGAAGGAATGGTGTCAATTGTATTCGGGGTTAAGTAAATTGTATGACAAAATGTTTAATCAAATAAATAACAGATACATTGAATTAATACTAGGATTTATTCATGATAATTTTGAAAATAATCCAAATATTCTTGAAATAGCGTGTGGAACAGGTACTGTTGCACTTGCTCTGGCTGAAAATGGGTTTAATGTTACGGGATCGGATATTTCACCTGAAATGATTCAAATTGCTTTAAAGAAAAATGCAAATAATGAAAAAAAAGTTGCTTTTTCACAATGCGACATGCTGGATTTGAACGAGCTCCATAAATATAATTATACACCCAAAATCGCTAGCGTTGCATAAAAAATTTCATCCAGTTGTCAAGTTGAATTTATCCCGTTATTTAACGACTAGTAAATATAAAAATATAATAATTTTGCCAATTGGTCTAGAACTAAAAAATTAAACCGAACTATAACTTAAGATAGTCCTTAACTCACATTTTTACAATTATTTAATTAAAGGAATAACGGATCATATGTCAGATCGTAAAATTGATCTAGATCGCCTGACATCACCTGCCTTCGTCGGCCTTTAGACGGTCTTTTTGGTCTAAAAAGTTTTTTAAGGAAGTCAGAAAAATTATCAGAAAGGCAAGTTTTCAATAATCTATAGAGCTCAAGAAGTTCTCCTTTAAAAGCAACTTTCATCTTCAGGATTTTGATCATGCAGTATGTTATTAGCGCTATAAGTACTTGATTAATTACAGCCTGCTCACTTAAACCATA
>JAGMES010000175.1 GCA_023128035.1 Halanaerobiales bacterium
GAGATACTTTAATTCCTTCTTTTTCTAACAATTCACATACTCTAGCATCTGTTAAGTCTGTCCATATAATGGAATCGTGGAAATTATTATTTGTACATCCCTAATGGATTTGCAGAAGGGATAAATAACAAGATCAAGTTGATTAAAAGAATAGGCTATGGAGTCCCGAACATTAAAAATTTCAGAAGAAGAATATTTCATGCTATGCTTCAACCTGCGTGATGAAATATATAGAATTAAGGTGTATGATTAAGTATTCATTTAAAAATGGCAAATAAAATAGCTTAATGGAGTTAATGTATTTTTAAAAGTAATTTTAACAAGATTGCCAATAGTCTTTATAAGTAAGTTGATTGATAAAGTTTTTTGGTTATATGTAGATTTGATCAAAACAAAAAACTTCCAGCAAATTAATGCTTGGAAGTTTCATCATAGACAGTTATTCCAGTATGAAGAATTTCGTAAACAAAAGTTGCAGGATCATTTATACTCAATTTATCTGAAGAATATGGAATAGCTTCAATAGAAGCATCAATATTCCAAGCAACTTTAGATAGAAATTGTAATTCTTTCAACCTACTGTGACCAAAGTTAGGTGAAAAAACTGCTAAATCAATATCACTATATTCATGGGTATTACCTTTTGCCCATGACCCATATAAAATTATTTTATCAACAGAAATATTTCTTTTCAATGCTTCAATGAAATTAGTAATAAGTTTGTCAATCATAGTTTTGTTTTTATCCATTCGAACAGCCTCCTTGTATTATCGAGTAATTCAGAAGAATAATCGCAATCTTCCATGAGTTCGAATTCCTGATCAGGGTATCGTGTAGCAATATTAAGTGGATTTAGTTCATGTAATATATCAAGTAAGTCTGTTGGAATTTCGGAATCTAAATATGTAAGTTTTACTAGTCTGGCAAGATTATGAATTCTAGGAGGTATACTATTTTCGTTACTACTCAGGCATCCCAATAATGGAATGCCTGAGTAGTAACGAAATATCTTCAAGGATACTGGAATCTTTTCGACGAGATACACTAACCACTGAAGATATTGTCAGATTAAACAAACAAATTCAAGTACGACATTTATGATATATTAATGATACCATGGAGGTGGTAAAAGGAAACTATGCAAAATTTTAAATTATCGGAAGTTAGAATATAGGGAGTTTGATTCAATGAATGATTATCTGATCATTATTGATCCTATTTTGAATAAAACAGGGTGTATTTCATTGGATCAGATTCAAAGGTTAAAAGATGTCCTAAAGGGAATTATTGTAGGACATTCATTGACTTCAGATTTACAGTTCCATTAATCAATCACGTGATTGATGAGGCGACAGAACAAGAGATTGATTGTTTAGAATTTGACCGTAGTAAACAGATTTTTATCGGGCAATTTTTAATCTGAATTGATACCAATTTAGGAATGAATAATTTTTTGGCAACTCATATTCTAACAGGTCATGAAACCTTTGTTTTAGTTGAATACTTGAATCAAGTAAAAAATTTAAAATTAGATGAAATAAATCAACTAATTAGAGATTATCTTCAAGAATGTAGGTTATGGATCACTTATGGAAATGAGAAAATCGAACCAGTAGAAAGTGGAAGTTAAACGAATCGAAAATTTTTTTGCCATATGTCGTAAGTAAAGGGTTGACAGCATTTTATTTTAATATTATTTTAGCGATCACTATGTTCACGATCTTCCTATTTGAGATCCCAACAGGTGCATTTGCTGACCTTTTAGGGCGAAAACGTTCATTTATCCTTAGTCTGTTATTAATGGCTGTAGCGAAAGTGGTCTTTATGATTTCTAACACGATGCTTGGATTACTATTTTGTGCTGGAACGATAACTAAGGCGTATGGGATCATTGCCGCTCTCTTTGGAATGAATATCGTTTCTGGTTAATTTACTGAATGATGAGAACTTTAAAAGACGTTATGTAAACGATTTTGATTCTATCGTAACTGAGTTTGACTTAGCTAGTGCTGATGTAGCATTCTTATTGAATAACGTGAGTGATTCTTTATTGAAAGAATTCTCCACTGAAGAAGCTGAACTGGTAAGTGTTTACGGTTGTTTTGATGCGTATTAAAATCCACAAGACCAGTAGTTGTACAGCTACTGGTCTACTAATAGGAGTGAATTGTAGATGATCTTATTAGTAAATCCGGCAATTAATGCAGATTACAACTACAAAATTGCTGGAGAATCTTTAGAAATTGGTTATTGTGCAGGTATCTGGAATCCAGAGGTTACCAAGTAGAAGTAGTTGATGGAGGAATCATTCCTATTGATGAAGAATAATTGATCGAAAAAGTTGTTTTCACGGATGATACAGTCTTTGCGAACAGATTTCGAGGGTGGTGATCAACTGGCGATATGTAGGAGCGTGATTGAAAAGGTAAACAAATTCCCTGATGATGTGACCATTTACCCTGGCATGGCCCCATTAACGATGGCTGAAGTACGAGCACACAACGGATTGTTTCGCTCATCATTTCACTAACTCAATGAAATATTTGTTGCTGAGATAGAAGGGAAAGTGTGAACTGGCTCGGGTTTTAAGAGTTAAAGGAGTTATGAACGAACATAAAGGATTTATATTTAAAAATAAAGGAAGTAATTCAAAAACAGAGAATATAACAATAATACCAAATTAGTGAATGTAGTTTTTAAATATGAGAAAAGGAAAAGGTGTAGAGTATGCTAAACATGGAACTATTACTCCCAGAAATTTATAGATTTAAAGTAAATGATAAATCTATCATTATAGATGTTAGAAGAGGGATTTACGGAGAAGAGAGATTTTTAAAAGAGTTGATAAACAGATCAATAGTTCCAGATAGAAAATTAAGAGTTGATATAGAAAAATTTCTGGTTAATTCACTATACCTGCATATAAGTGAGAAATGTTCTTTAAGGTGTACTTATTGCTATTTGGATAGTAGTAATAAACCAACTAAATTATCTGAAATGAATGAAAATCAAATAGATGAGATTATTTTTTTTCTTAAAAATTCTTCTTTATTAAGTGCTAATGTATATATAAATTTTCTCGGTCGAGAGCCTTTGGAGAATTTTGATTTAATAAAATATACTGTTAATAAATTAGAGGAAATGAATTTTAAAAATTTTCATTATACCATTGGTACTAATGGTCTTTTGCTTAATAAAAAAGAAATAGTTTCTTTTTTATATAGATATTTTTCCAGTATAGTTGTAAGTTTAGATGGTACGGAAAGAATCCATAACCAAACTAGAAAGTTTTCTAATGGTAAAGGTAGTTATGAGAGTATTACTAAAAATATTGCTTATCTAAATAATCGTCCCAAAACCTTAAAATTTGGATTACGAGCTATAGTTGGTAAAAATCCAGTGAAAGATGAACTTGTGAATATCGTAAAACACCATCAAAAGTTTAATCCAGATACAATTTTTATAGATCTTGAAAAAACACAAACTCAGTGGTCTGAGGAGAGAATTACTGTTACAAAAGAGGCTATCTATAGATTATGGTTGTACTTTCTTGAAAAAGCAGAAGAAGGAGTAATCCTGCCGATTAGACATATTTTAAGTCTTTTAAGAAAAGTATCGAGTGGTCGGACTGTTGCATACAATTGTGATGCAGGGACAACTTCTATTTATGTTACAAGTGATTGTGAAATCTATCCCTGTGGTGAACTGGCAAATTGCAGGCAGTGGAAAATTGGTTCTACAAAGGAGAATAAGATTAATCAAACGAGGTTTTTAGAAAATACTGTTCAAAATCGTGAAAACTGCAAAGACTGTTGGGCCAGATATATTTGTGGTGGCAAATGCTATGCTGATAATAGCGGTAATTGTGAAATAATTCAATTTGAAATTCAGTTAGCTATGTATGTTTCTATTTATCTTTTGAGCAATCATCCTGATTTATTTAAGAAAATTTATGATGTGGCAAATAAAAAGATACGTAGTAGAGGTGTATTTATCGGTTGATAAACCAACAAAGTTAGTTTTTGAAGGGAAGATATTAAAGATTTGAAGAATTTTTTAAAAAAGGAGGTGAATAGAATGGCAAAAGATCCAAAAGAGTTAAATGAAGAGGTTGCAAATGTAAAAGGCCCAGAGGAAGAAAATAATGAAGCTACTTTAAATGATTTGGATTTGACTAAAAAAGAAGTTTTTGAAGAATTAGATAAGGCAGCACTTCGTATAGAGGGTATTGGCCCTGATATGGAAACCTGTTGTGATACAGGCTTGCTCTAAAATCTAATAATTACCTATCTTCCCTTCTATTCATATAATTATGGAGTTGAGATTATGTTAAAAAGAAGTAGATTTAACTTAATGGTAGACAAAGAAGATTTTTATCTTTTATATAATACATTGACTAAAAAGTTTTCGATGATTACAAAAAAGTTGTATGATCATCTTGATTTATTAAACGAAAAAGAATGTTATCAACTTAAACAACGAGGTTTTTTAATTAATAAGAATTTTGATGAAAAAGTTATCTTAGATTATACTTTTAATAAACAAAGATTTTCCTCTAAGTCTTTATCAATAATATATTTACCAACTCTAGATTGCAATTTAGATTGTGATTATTGTTTTCAGAAGACGTATCGAAATAAAAAAAGAGAAGAGGTAACTTCAGAAGCTATTGGTAGTTGGATATTGTCAAATGTAACAAATAATATAGAGCGAATAGTTATCAATTTTTATGGAGGAGAACCCTTATTGGAGATTGATAAAATACTAAATTTAAAAAAGTACATCAATTCTTTTACATCAAAAGATATAGAGCTAGTTAGTAGTTTAACAACAAACGGATATTTGTTAGATGAGGATTTCATAAAAAAGTTTAAAAAAGATAGTACAATTTCTGGAATACAAATAACTATTCATGATATTGAGAATTTTGATACTCAATATCATCTCCAGGTTTACGAAAATATCAGAAAAACTTGTGAGTTTCATCCTGAAATTTCGCTAGCAATTCGTTTTGATGTAAATCGAATAAACCATAAATATATTATGAGAGTATTAGATAATATTCCTAAAGCTAATAGTCTTAGTATTACTTTAGTTCCAATCTTACCCTGGGATGAAGATAGTGCTAAAAATCCCCATAAATATTTTTTATATGAGGATAGTAGTTATCAGGAGTTATTTGAGTTTAAAAAAACTGTTAAAGATTTGGGTTTTAAGATAAATACAAGGTTAGATTATTCTTGTAAGATGATTTCTAAAACAAATGCTTTTGTAATAGACCCGGAGGGGTTTATCTATAAATGTGATGGAATGGCAGGTCAAAATGAATATTCAATTGGTCATATTGAAAATTATAAGTTAAACTATAAGCAGATTTACATTGAAAACCTTTGGAATATTTGGGATAAATGCAATCAGTGTGAAGTGCTTCCGATTTGTATGGGTGGATGTAAGTATCGAAATTTTTATAATAATTATTCAGCGAATATTTGTAATAAGGAATTGATAAAAGAAGAAATTAAGTTTTATATGGATGCAGAAGATTTAGATGTTTTAAAAATCATTAGATAAACTCAAGTGAGGTGAAATATATTTGAAGACTTTGTATGATGATGTCTCCAATAATCTTAAAACCGTAAATTTTATTGAAACTGATTTTAGAGTGTGTACTCCTGATGAGACTTTGAAAAATGTTAAGAACTTGATTGGGGAAGGCAGGATTATTTGTAAAGTTTTAAGAACTGACCCAGTTGATTGTTTGGGTTTACCGGTATATATATCTTTTTCAAAGAAGGTAGATGAGGATAGTCCAGAGTATTCAATGCCACATGCAGGTAAAGGAGTTACATTAGAACAGGCAAAGTGTAGCGCAATTTTTGAAGCAATAGAAAGATACTCAGCAAAAGTTCAAAGAAATGAAAAACTGATTGTATCATCATTTAATCGTTTAACTCATGCTATTAGACCTTTGGACTTTATTCTACCAGAAGACTGGAACATAACTGATGATTCTATTTTAGAATGGGTAGAAGGGTATTCATTAACCAAAAACTCTAAGGTATTGGTTCCAGCTAATTTTGTATATTTTCCATATCGTCCGATTGATACCGATATTAAGAAAATTTTGCCTCATGATACTAATGGGTTGGCAGCAGGTAATTCTTTATATGAAGCTATTTTACATGCTATATATGAAGTTGTTGAAAAAGATGCAATTTCGATATTGTGGAAGACAAAAAGTGTTGCTCCTACTTTGAAATTGGATAATATTCAAAACAAGTATTTGTTAAAGGTTTTAACACAATTAGAGGATAAGAATGTTAAGGTTAATATTAAGGATATGACTACTGATATTAGGATTCCTTCTGTGATGGTGGTGTTGGATTGTTGTAAGATAGCTGGCCCGGCTTTTTCATATGGAAGTGGAACACATCTCGACCCCGAAGTAGCATTGTTAAGAGCAATTGTCGAAGCAGCGCAGTTACGGGTTACTCAAATTACTCAAAACAGGTATTATCCTGACAGGGTTAGAGATTCTAAACTGCCACTTTTTCAGTTAATTTATGAAAAGTCTGTAGATTTAATTCAACATATAATAACTGATAATAAAAATTATACAAATATAAGTAAAATTTCTTATAATGGTGAGAAAGATTTAGCAATAAATTTGACTGAGTGTATTAAATTAGTTGATGATGTAGGGTATGAAATAGTTTATGTAGATATAACTAGAGAGGAAGTAAATATACCTGCTGTACGAGTTCTGATCCCTGGTTTGGAGCCAACTATAGGTATCTCATCACGAACTGGTTTAAGGGTGGAACAAATCCCTCAAAAATGTGGCTGGACTAAATTATAATCTAATTGGAGGTAGGTAATGACCAAATATGAGATAGATATAGTGTTTGAACCAGCCAGAAATTTTTTTTTGGAAAATGTCTAATCAAATTTCTAAATAAAACATCTTTAAATATAAATGAAATCTACTTAAGATTAGATATAAATCGCGTAAAATATAATCAGATGCTTTATAATTTTGATAAAGATGTTGGATTTATGAGAATAGTAGAAGTTTATGATAAGCATAAAAAAAATTTGCCTTTTATTACTTTTTCAAAAGAGGTTACTGAACAAAATAAGATAGGAAAATATGTTTATTATAAAGTACAGTTGGATACTTTGTTAAAACCAGAAGATGAAGGAGAAATTTCAGTTTTGTTTGAAGCTCGGTCAGTTTTTAGTGAAGGTCTGATAAATTTGAATGATAGTTTTTATGGTAATATAGGAGCCTATCCACGATTAATATTGATGTCAGAATACCAGAATGAATTATTTATGGAGTGGGATAATTATTATCATTCAGATTATGAAGTTAAGATAACTTTACCAATTAATTATAAAGAGATTACAAGTGGTTTTTTAAAAGAATCTATTTTAGAAGGAGATAAAAAAACTTCGATATATTTTGTTAAAGGAATTCCTACTTTTGGGATTATCTTAGGAAGTAATTTGGATTATTATACTTCAAAAACAAAAAATATTTTAATAAAATCATGGTATCGCAAAGATGAAGTCTTTAAAAATGAAAAATTTCGAGCCAAAGAATTATTGGATATTGCAAAGGAAAGCATTGATTTTTATTATTCTTATTTTGATTTTTATCCACAAAAAATACTCAATATAGTTTCTGGCAGAAAAAGTTTACTTGGTGGATATGCTAGTAGCAATATTTTATTTATCCATGATTTTAATAAATTAACCGATAAATTAGAATGGTTTTCTAAATATATTATAGCTCACGAGATTGCTCATATGTATTTTGGCATGTATCTTAATGATGATAATACTTATCCAAAATGGTTAACGATTGGTTTATCTATGTGGGCTGATAAAAAATTTACTGATTATCTCAATATTAAAAGTGGGAATTCTTTAGAAAGATATTATAAAGCAGCGTTGGAAGGACGTAATTTAATCATTATGCAACGAGTTAAAAAACTTGAAAATGAAAAATGGGATTGGAATGGAGCATTAGCACATGATACAGCTTTTATTCTATTCAGAGATTTAGAGAATTTGGTAGGAGAGAGTTTGTTTTTGCAAATTGTAAGAGAGTTATTTAAAAATTATCATCAAAAGATAATTAAGGCAGAAGATTTTTTTGAAGTGTGCAATCAATATGATGAAACTTTAGGGAAATTTTTATACGAGAAAATATATCAATCATAGCTAAAAAAATGAGATTCCTATTGTAATTCAAGGGTCAGTGACCCGTGCTAGTTATCACTGTATTGATAAAGTTATTGAAGGCTTTTTTTTGCCTTATTATAATCATAAAAAGGGGGCATTTACGTGTTAAAGGTGGCCTGTATTCAGATGGACTGTGAACCAGGAGATGTTACAAAAAATATGGAAAAAGCCGTAGGCTTTCTTAGAGAAGCAAAAGAGAAAGGAGCAGAACTGGTGCTTCTACCAGAACTATTTAATGTAG
>JAGMES010000176.1 GCA_023128035.1 Halanaerobiales bacterium
GGATTCTACCCCCACTGAAGATTAAGACCCCTACTTATAGAAGTAGGGGTCTTATTTCAAAAAATTAACTACCAACAGAAAGTATCAGTACTAAATTAAGCTTTCTCTAAAATATAAAGCTATGCAAAGCTGACTTTTTTTAGGAGCTTTTTCTATATACGCCATTAAACACGACCTTGCACCAAACTGCGAAAGTTGTGTATTTAAATAAATGTTTTGCATTCAAACGAAGATCAACAATAACTCTTCATTCATTTTTATCAATAAAGCCAGATAGAATATTCCATCTGGCTAATTATATCTTCACAACTATTTTTCAGGTCGCATTGTTGGAAACAAAATCACATCACGAATCGAAGGTGAATCAGTTAATAACATAATCATCCGATCAATGCCTATCCCCAAACCGCCTGTTGGAGGCATACCATATTCCAATGCACGAACAAAATCATCATCCATCATCTGTGCTTCGTCATCTCCAGCTTCCCGCTGAACCACTTGTGCCATAAATCGTTCCTTTTGATCTATTGGATCATTTAACTCAGAAAATGCATTACACATTTCTCGACCAAAAACAAATCCTTCAAAACGATAAGTCAAACGAGTATCATCTTCACGACGTTTCGCTAATGGAGAAATATCAACAGGATGATCTGTAATAAATACAGGTTGAATTAAGTGTTCCTCTCCTTTAGCTTCAAAAACTTCGTTGACTATTTTGCCCCATGTTGTGTTGGGTTTAACTTCAACCCCTAAATCTTTAGCCACCTTACGAGCTTCTTCATCAGATTCAATCTGAGTAAAATCTACACCAGCATATTCTTTCACAGCATCAACCATAGACAATCTCCGCCAAGGTGGCGTTAAATCAATTTCTTGGCCTTGGTAAGAGATCTTTGTGGTTCCAAGTACTTCTATGGCTACATGAGCAAACAAATTCTCAGTCAATTCCATCATATCATGATAGTTAGCATGGGCTTGATATAGTTCGCACATAGTAAACTCTGGATTATGTTTATAAGACATACCTTCATTTCTAAAGCTACGATTAATCTCATAAACTCGCTCAAACCCTCCAACAATCAAACGCTTTAAGTACAATTCTGGAGCAATACGTAAATAAAGATCAATATCTAATGCATTATGATGAGTAATAAAAGGACGGGCAGTAGCCCCACCTGCAATAGGATGCATCATAGGAGTTTCAACTTCTAAAAAATTACGATCATCTAAATAATTACGAATTGAACGGATAATTTTACTCCGAGTAACAAAAGTCTCTTTAACCTCAGGATTTACAATCAAATCCAAATATCTTTGACGATAACGAGTCTCTTTATCTTTTAGTCCGTGATATTTTTCTGGAAGAGGTCGCAAAGATTTACTCAACAATTCTAAAGAGAACGCCCTAATAGTCACTTCTCCTGTTTTCGTTTTAAATACTTCCCCAGTTACACCTATAACATCACCAATATCCATTTTTATAAACAGCTCATATAATTCTTCACCAATTATATTTTTTCTAACATATATTTGAATCCTTCCACTCATATCTGTTAGCTCAGCAAAACTAGCTTTTCCTTGACCTCGAATTAGCATTAATCGACCAGCAACACTAACTTCCTTGCCTTCGATTTCATCAAAACCTTCTTTAATTTCAATACTATGATGAGTATAATTAAATTTATCAGCATATGGGCGAATATTTTTTTCACGTAATTCGTCTAATTTTTTTCGTCGCTGTAACATTAATTCATTTAAATCAAGTTGCTGTTCCATTATAACTCCCCCTTGACAAAGTCAATTTAAGATATTCCTAAAATTTCATATTTAATAATCCCGATAGGAGCATGAATATCTACTATATCTCCAACTTTCTTACCCAAAATAGCTTTCCCTAAAGGTGACTCATTAGAAATCTTACAATTCAAAGGATCAGCTTCAACAGACCCAACTAAATGATATGTAACCTCTTGATCAGTATCTAAATCCCTAAGAGTCACATCTTTACCAAGACTTACAGAATCGCTATCATACTCATCTTCAACTATTTCAGCATTACGTAATAACTGTTCTATTTCTCTAATCCTACCTTCAACGAATGCTTGTTCGTTTTTAGCTTCATCAAATTCGGAATTTTCGCTAATGTCACCAAATTCTCTAGCCAGTTTAATACGTTTCGCTATCTCTCGCCGACGCACAGACTTTAAATGTTGCAGTTCATTTTCTAATTTTTCAAAACCCTCATGCGTTAAAATAACCGCTTCCTCCATCACAATCGTCTCCTTTATTTTAAATTTGTCATTGAAACAATAAGTTATAACACTAAAAACCTTTACTAGAAAATTAGTGCCAGAATAATTTCTGACACTAATTATATCTCTTTTATTAATAATTCATTATAATTTAATCTGTAAAATTTGTCAAGTTCAAAACACCCACCACGTATGCTGTACAAATAAGATTAATGGCGATTTTTTTCTAAAGAATTTAAAATCTCAATCCTAGGGACAAAAACCATTTCCTCCAAAAGTTCTTCATAATCTGCAGATGTTAATTCTGAAGGTTTTTTACTAGATAAAGTAACTAGTACCCCTTCCATCACATTTGTTCCAAAAGATCGACCATTAAAATCAGGTGTAGTAGTAATCAAAATCCAAACTCCTCGTTCACGTAACATTTCAATATCTCGAGTTGTCACAGTATTTGTTAAAATAACTTTTCCTTGAATATTTTCAGGTAAATATTTTTTTATGTAATGAAAATCACCAGCAATAATATCTGCCTCTTCATAAAATTTCTTAAAACGATTTTTGACTAAGTTTTGTTTATGACCTGTAGGATATAACATTTTAAAAGGTAGTTTAGTTAAAAAAGGACATAATACCCGAGCCAGCCTCCTCAACCCTTTCAAAGATTTCAAAGGCACCGGAAGACCTAAAGCAAAAATCACATCCCCAAAAGTAACATCACAACCTTCTTCTACCAAAGCCTCTGCCATACCAAATCTATCTACCGCACAAGTCATCAACACTTTTTTACCTTGAAGATCTAAATCATACTCATTCCCAAGGTACTTAACAACCTTCCGTTCTAACGTATTTTTCAATCCGCTTCCATCAACTACAGGAGTTTTATCAATCAAACGAATCATTTTTTTAGCATCACGAAAAGTATAACGCTTATCACCAGCATATATATATAAATCTATACCTCCTAAACCAAAAGCATCTACTTTGCCATCTAAATCTTGAAAAAGCTTTATTGCTTTATCCATATCTCCATCAGTACCAAGACGCTGAATTATAAATTTTTCACCCAATATTTCCGTCTCTACTACATGATCTCGTTTGGAAGAACCAAGGCTAATACTAATAACCTTCTTCATTCATAACACCTCCTCTATTTTAAAAACTGTTTAATCATCTCTTCAAGCTTAGAAACTTCAACATAAATATCTTCAGTAATTGGGGATCTTCCAATCTCAATCCCAATAACTTTCCCATTTAATAAGGTATCTATAAGATCAATACGCATATCAGAACCAAGAAAAATTATCAAATCATAATCTTTTAAATTTACTAAAATCTCCATCAATTGATTAAAAATATCTATTCCCTCTTTTTGCACAAAAGACCATCGTTCCTCTTCTGACATTAGCAAAATAAATTCCACACCTAAATTAAATGCCATTTCCCTTATCTCATCCCTATTCGCTATAGGAAAACCTACCAGAGCAATTCGTTCACCTTTATAGATTTCACCCAAGCTCTCTAACCGAGAAATAAAAGTTCTCTCTACTTCCAACTCTCTAGCACAATCAGCCTGTGAGAACCCTTGACTACGAAGATTCAATATTTTAGTAATCATTCGAGAAATTTTATCTTTACTAATAACTTTGTCTCCAATACGAATGAGTTCCAATTTATCACCTCACAATGGTAAAGTATCCATAAAAGATACTTTTTATGTGCACGATATTGTGTACAGTATCATTGTAACAAATTAATATGTAGAATACAATATTTTAATGGAAATTAATACTAAAATAATATATACAAGTACTATAATAATACTACTTAAGATACCAAATAATAATTAAAAGTAGGAAAGTAAGTAAGGGGGCAAAACCATTGGAGATTTTTAACAATTTTCTAGGAGTTACCTGTGATTCAAGGGATGTAAAACCTGGATTTGCCTTTGTAGCAATTCAGGGATTAAAAAAAGATGGTCATGAATTTATTGAAGATGCTCTAAAAAGAGGAGCTTCTTTGATTATAACCGAAAAACCCATAAATATTAAATCCACTGTACCATTTATTCAAGTAACTGATGGAAGAATTGCTTTAGCTGAATTGGCTGCTTCCCTTTATGGAGAACCATCAAATAAAATAACCACAATCGGGATCACAGGAACAAACGGGAAAACAACAACTTCGTCATTATTATATCATCTGCTTAATCAAAACAAAATCGGTTGTGGATTAATCGGCACTGTGGATATTGATACAGGATTACAAAAAAAGAAAGCGAAACTCACTACTCCAAATGCAGTCGAACTAGAAAAATATCTACGCGAGATGGTAGATGCAAATCTAAAAGCAGTTTCTATGGAAGTCTCTTCCCATGGAATTAAACTCAAAAGAACCCATGGAATAGACTTCGATCTAGCTATATTGACCAACCTGACCCGTGATCATTTTGATTTTCATCAAAACTTTGAAACATATATTCGTACAAAAAAAACTCTCTTTAAACAATTGAAGAAAAAAGCCATTGCCTTAATTAATGGAGATGACCCCCATGCTGAGTTCATTTCAAAAGATATAGACGCTCAGGTAATCACCTATGGAATACAAGATAAAAATATGATCTACATTGATAATATAAAAAAGGACAATTTAAAAACAAAATTTGAACTAGTTATTAAAAAACCTATCAAAGGTCTCAAAAATCTTGTACAACCCACCCAAACATTAATTGAAATAAAACTCCCAGGAACCCATAATCTTTATAATACTTTGTGCGCTTGTGGAGCAGGACTTTTACTGGGTCTCAGCAACAACGAAATCCAAAAGATATCTACTTTCAAAGAAGTTTGGCGCCGTTTTCAAATCCTCTATGATAAAGATTTTACCATCATTGATGACTGTGCTCATAACCCAGGCAGTTATTCTGCTGTATTTGAAACCATAAAAAATTTATCATATAAAAACCTTTTTATTATTAACGCTATCAGAGGTAATCGCGGAATACAAATTAATAGAGATAATGCTAAAACTATCGCCACTTGGATTAACTGCTTACGAAATGTTCGGCTAATGATTACTAATTGCTCTGAATTAGTCAAAAAAGATGATTTAGTTCATCCAGAAGAAGAAGAAGCCTTTTTACATATTTTAAATGAATCAAAAATAAAATATGAACATAACCCCAAAATTCAGCCTTTCTTTACTAAAGTCAAGCAAATAGTCAAATCAGGAGATCTTATCCTCTTATTAGGAGCTCATGCAATGGATAAAACTGGTGAGCTAATCTTAAAAAGAATATGAAACAAAGAAGAAGACATTCCCTCACAACTAGGAAAAGTCTTCTTCTTTGTCATATATTCCTTCTAACTCCTGTAAATAATCATCTAAAGTCCTTAAAATTTCATCCACAGTTTGAAGGCGAAAAACTTCCTCTTTTACCTTCGTGCAATTGGATAAACCTTTTAAATAGCAGGATAAGTGTTTTCGCATTTGAGGAACTCCAGCAATTTCCCCTTTATAAACAATATGTCGTTGAAAATGGTCAATTCCCATCATAATTTTCTCCCTGGCTGAAAGTGGTGGCAAAATTTCACCTGTTTTTAGATAAGTAGTAATCTGACGAAAAATCCAAGGATTACCCTGGCAACCACGCCCTATCATCACCCCATCACAATTTGTCTCTTTAAACATCTCTCTAGCATCCTCAATTGAAAAAATATCCCCATTTCCGATTACAGGAACTTCAATAGACTCTTTCACAGCTTTAATGATCTGCCAATCTGCTTTCCCTGAATAAAATTGTTCTCGTGTTCGTCCATGTACTGCAATCGCTTTAGCACCATTAGCTGCACAAATTTGAGCAATCTCTACTGCATTGATATTTTGTTCATCCCATCCTTTGCGGATTTTAACGGTAATAGGAATATCCACAGCCTCGCTCATGGCTGCAACAATTTCACCGGCTAAAGTGGGATTTTTCATTAAAGCAGAACCATCACCATTATTAACGATTTTAGGTGTAGGACACCCCATATTAATATCAATAATAGCGGGTTCTCTCTCAGCTACAATTTTACTGGCTTCCGCCATAATTTCTGGTTCCGACCCAAAAAGCTGAATAGCTACAGGAATTCCATCTTTCTTAAAATCTAGAAGAAGCTCTGTACGCTCATTTTCATATATCAGCCCTTTTGCACTAACCATCTCTGTATAAACTAATTCACATCCCATTTCTTTAACAATCTGACGAAAAGGTAGATCGGTTACTCCAGCCATTGGAGCCAAAATCACAGGATTATCAATTACTACGGTTCCTATTTTCAAAGAAATCCCCCCTCTACTCATTATGGTAAGGATTCATTTTATCAATAATCATTAAACCTTGAAGAGTTAAAAACGGATTTACAACATCAATTGCCTCTGTTTCAGAATCCATTAATAGGGCTAATCCACCAGTTGCTACAACTGTAGCTTTCTCTCCCAATTCTTTTTGCATTCTGGTAATAATTCCATCAACTTGTCCAACATATCCATATATAATACCAGCCTGCATGCTAGTAATAGTATTCTTACCAATTACCTTTTCTGGTTTAACTAATTCAATCCGCGGTAACTTAGATGCTCTAGCAAAAAGAGCTTCACTAGCAATTCCAATTCCAGGCAAAATCGCTCCACCCAAATAATCACCTTTTGAATTCAACGCACAAAAAGTCGTAGCTGTTCCAAAATCAACAATAATCAAAGGACCACCATATAAGTAATATGCAGCTACTGCATTTACAATTCTATCAGCTCCCACTTCCCGTGGATTATCTGTCTTTATATTAATTCCAGTTTTAGTTCCAGGCCCAATTACATCAGGAAACAGACCAAAATACTTTTCACTCACTTTTTCTAAAGTCGTTACCAATGGAGGCACAACACTGGAAATCAAAATTCGATCAATCTTCGCTGGATCAATTTCACTATTTGATAATAAATTTTTAAAAAGAATTCCATATTCATCAACAGTTTTATTTCGGGAGCTGGATACACGCCAATGGCTTACCAAATTTTCACCTTGGTATACTCCCATTACAGTATTAGTATTTCCCACATCAATAACCAAAATCATAAATCCTCGCCTCTTTTCATTCCATATTCAATCTCCCCGGAAAGTATATCACAGAGCTGACCATTTGACAACTCAAGAAGCAAAGATCCATCAGGATTTATATCCAAAGCTTTTCCATAAATCGGTGGCTGGTTCCAACGAGAAACTTTTACACTATTACCAAGAGTACAAGTATACTCCTTCCAAAGCTTTCGAATAGGTTCAAATCCTTCCTGTAAAAATTGCTGATAATGTTTCTCCAATTGGAAAAGAATCTTACAAAGCAGCTGAACCCGATCAACTTTTTGGTTCAATATCATCTCTAAGGAGGTTGCGATGGATTGAATTTCTGGAGGAAAATCATTCAGTGTTTGTTTGACATTTAAACCAAAACCAATAACCAAATAATTAATCTGATCTAATTCCGCTCCCATCTCAACCAAAATACCACAAACTTTTTTACTATCAATCAACAAATCATTTGGCCATTTAATTCTAGCATCGACTCCAAACGCAAGTAATGCTTCATGAAGAGCAACTGCTGTAAGAAGAGGAAACTTTCCTGCAACCATTGGACGTAATGATGGTTTTAACAACACAGAACACCAGATTCCTTTTCCAGGCAATGAACTCCACTGACGCCCTAATCGACCCCTTCCAGATTTCTGGGCTTCAGCTACAAATATAGTGCCTTCTATAGAATCTACAGCATTTTTCTTAGCCTGTGTATTAGTCGAATCAACTTCATCAAAGAAAACAATTTCCTTCCCCAATTGATTTGTCTTTAAATTACGCAAAATTTCTTCTGGAATCATTCTTTCTGGGGTATTCAGTAAACGATATCCAAGATTAGAAGCAGAATCAATCTGGTAACCCTTTTCCCGTAATGACCGAATATGTTTCCAAATAGTCGTCCTTGAAACCTTAAGTTTCTCGGATAACTCTTGTCCTGATAAATATTTATCTGACTCAGATAGCATTTCCAATATCGTCTGTCGCAAAGGTTGAGTCATTCTCAATACTCCTTTCGAAAATACTATTTCTCCTTCTCTATAATATTGGAGAAAAAATTTCATAATCCTTCATCCGTGAGCAAGGATAATATATATACTAGTGCAACATAGCTTAATTA
>JAGMES010000177.1 GCA_023128035.1 Halanaerobiales bacterium
GAATGACTGTATAAATATCCAATTTATATATAATACATCGAGATTCGATGAACAATTAATAATGAGAATATCAGAACATTTTTGTAATATACTTTCCTATATTTTAGAAAAGCCTGATGAAAAGTTATCAGAGATAGATATGCTTACCAAAGAAGAAAAGGATCAGATTTTATATGAATTTAATAACACCTATGCAGATTACCCAAGAAATAAAACATTACATGAGTTATTTGAAGAAAAAGTAGAGAAAATACCAGATAATATCGCAGTAGTATCGTGTACTCACTCAGGAGAAATGACGCTAAGCTATAGAGAACTAAATGAAAAAGCAAATAGCTTAGCTAGAACCTTAAGAGAAATGGGAGTAAAATCAGACAGTATTGTAGGAATCTTAGTAGACCGTTCTCTGGAGATGATGGTCGGTATATTTGGAATACTTAAAGCAGGTGGTGCTTATCTACCCATAAATCCTAATTATCCTAAAGAACGGGTTGGCTATATGTTGAAAGATAGCGGTGCAAATATTTTATTGACACATGAGTATTTGGTAAATGAAGTTCCATTTAGAGGTCAAGTTATTGCATTAGAGGATGAACAAATATATCTAAAAGCAGGCTCAAACTTAGAACCTATTAAGAATTCGCAAGGTTTAGCGTATATCATCTATACTTCTGGTTCAACTGGAAAGCCTAAAGGGGTTATGGTATCTCACAAAGCGCTAAATAATTTTCTATTTAATATGTATAATAGTTTTGGAGAGAATCTGGGGCAAAAAGATAATTGTCTAAGTTTGACTAATATTTCCTTTGACGTAAGTATATGTGAAATCTCCATACCTCTTGTTTTTGGAGCCACTCTGGTGCTTTATAACAATGAAATGATACTAGATATTTATAATTTGGTTAGAACTATTGTCGATAAAGCGATAACCTTTGCTTATATCCCTCCAACTATATTAAAAGAGGTTTATGAGCGATTAAGTAATGAAGAAGTCAAACTTAACAAAATGCTGGTAGGAGTAGAGCCAATTAAAGATTATATATTGGAAGACTATCTGAAATTAAATGAGAATATGCAAATCATAAACGGTTATGGTCCTACAGAAGCTACAATCTGCGCAACTTTCTATAAATATGGTCAAACTGCACCAGTAGGTAAAAATGTTCCAATAGGTAAGCCTTTAGCTAATACACAAATATATATATTGGATCAATACTCAAATCCTGTGCCTCAGGGCGTTGTGGGAGAATTGTGTATCTCGGGAGAAGGC
Organism: Halanaerobiales bacterium; assembly: GCA_023128035.1. The sequence continues at coordinate 1,271 of JAGMES010000177.1, forward strand.
TTAGCAGAGGGCTATCTAAATGGAGAAGATTTAACAATAGAAAAATTTGTACCGAATCCTTTTATAGTTGGTATGAAAATGTACAAAACTGGAGACATGGCGCGTTTATTACCTTCTGGGATTATCAAATTTGTGGGAAGAATCGATCATCAAGTGAAGATACGTGGATTTAGAATCGAACTTGGAGAGGTCGAAAGCCAATTATTAAATTGTGATTCAATTAAGAAAGCAATAGTAGTAGATCGAGAAGATAAAAATGGAGCGAAATATTTATGTGCATATGTTGTCTCAGAAGAAGAAGTAACGGTAGGGGACTTCACTCCGAAGGAGTTGAGAGCATTTTTATTAACAAGTTTACCAGAATATATGATCCCATCATGTTTTGTACAATTAGATCAAATGCCATTAACTGCAAATGGAAAGATCGATCGAAAAGGACTTCCAGTACCTGAAGGTAATATAATGATAGGAACTGAATACGAAGCTCCACAAAATAAAATAGAAGAAAAGTTAGTAGAATTTTGGAAAGAATTATTGGGAATGGATAAAATAGGCACCGGCGATAACTTCTTTGAACTAGGAGGACACTCTTTAAAGGCAACAAAATTGGTAGGAAAAATACATAAAGTATTGAATGTAGAAGTGCCATTAAGCGAAATGTTTAGAACACCAACAATTAAAGGAATAAGTAGCTATATAAAAAGTGCAACCAAAATTGCATATGAAGTAATAGAAAAAGTAGATTTTGCAGACTATTATGAAGCCTCCTCAGCACAAAAGAGAATGTTTATGCTGCAACAGTTCGATCTACAAAGCACAGGGTATAACATGCCAGGAGTACTAGAGGTTAAAGGAAGACTCAATATAGATAAAGTAAAAAAAGCTTTCTATGAACTTATAAGAAGACATGAAACCTTAAGAACATCTTTTGAAACAATAGAAGATAAGATTGTTCAAAGAATAAATTCTTTCGCGGACGTAGAAACAGAATTTAAAGTAGAACTCTTAGAAAAAACAGACAAAACTATCGAAGAAATATTAAATGAATTTATAAGACCATTTGATTTGACTAAAGCATTTTTATTTAGAGTAGGTGTGATAGAAGTAGAAGAAAATAAATCTATACTCATGTATGATATGCACCATATTATATCAGATGGTGTATCCATGGGAATACTTGTAAACGAATTTGCAAGCTTTTATGAAGGTAAAGAATTAGATAACTTAAGAATTCAGTACAAGGACTTTACAGCATGGCAGAATAAATTATTGAGATCAGATGTTATGAAAGAACATGAAAAGTATTGGCTAAATAGATTTAGGGATCTAACTCGGAATGATGGGCAAGTGCTAGTTTTAAATATGCCAACAGACTTTGCACGCCCAATTGTAAAAAGTCATGAAGGAGATTCAATAAACTTTAGATTAGATAAGGAACTGACAAAAGATATACAAAAAATAGCTAAAGAAACTGATAGTACAATGTATATGGTACTTTTATCAACAGTAAATATTTTATTGTCCAAATATAGTAGTCAAGAAGATATCATAATTGGAAGTCCAATTGCAGGTAGACCGCATTTTGATCTGGAGAATATTATTGGAATGTTTGTCAATACGCTCGCGATGAGAAATTATCCTGAAAGTAAAAAGACGTTTAAAGAATTTTTGATGGAAGTAAAAGAAAATGCGTTAGAAGCATATGAACATCAGGAATATCAATTTGAAGAGCTTGTAGATAAATTAGACTTAAGAAGGAATACGAGTAGAAATCCACTTTTTGATGTAATGTTTGTGCTGCAAAATATTGAGATGCAAAACTTTTATAATGGTGAAATAAAAATTGAAGATTTAGAATTAAAACAATATGATTTTAAAAATAAAATAGCAAAGTTTGATTTAACAATCTCAGCCAGTGAAGTTGTGTCCACAGAGGCTGATAGTGAAATAACTTTTAATTTTGACTACAGTACCAAATTATATAAAAGAGAAACTGTAGAAAGAATGATATCTTACTTTACAAATATACTTAAAGCAGTAACAATTGATACAGATATTAAATTAAGTGAAATAGATATGCTTACAGAAGAAGAAAAATATAAGATACTATATCAATTTAATGATACTAAAACAAATTTTCCGAAGGAAAAGACATTAAGTCAGTTGTTTGAAGAACAGGTAGAAAAGAGACCAGATAATATAGCTGTAGTATATGAGGATAAACAATTAACCTATAGAGAGTTAAATGAAAAGGCAAATAGATTAGCAAGAACCTTAAGAAAAAATGGAGTAAAATCAAATAGCTATGTAGGAATATTAGTAGAGCGTTCACTAGAAATGATATTTGGTATAATGGGTATCTTGAAGGCTGGAGGCGCCTATTTACCTATTGGTTCAAAGTTTCCAAAAGATAGAATAGAATATATGTTAAAAAATAGTCAATCAGAAATTTTACTTACACAGAAAAAATTTCTCAATAACGAATTGACCTCCACTGTAGAAACCATAAATCTCGAGGACGAAGAAATATTTACCGGAAATTGTTCAAACTTGGAGCCAACAAATACTTCCTTTGATTTAGCATATGCAATATATACTTCTGGTTCTACAGGAAAGCAAAAAGGTGTTATGATTGAACATAAAAGTGTTATAAGCCTGGTGACAGGTTTAGCAAAAATTATTTATGAAAGATATGGATCGTATTTAAATGTTGCATTGGTTGCACCTTATTTCTTCGATGCATCTGTAAAGCAAATATTTGCATCGCTTTTATTAGGACATAAGTTATGTATTGTACCTGAAGACGCAAGGATTGAAGGGAAAAGGTTATTGAGATTTTATAGAAAAAATTATATAGATATTTCTGATGGTACGCCGACACATATTAACCTTTTGCTAAACATAGTTGGATCTGAAGACAATGATCTGAATGTAAAGCATTTTATCATTGGTGGCGAGGAACTTTCCAGTCAAGTAGTGAAAAACTTCTTTAAAAGATTCAAAGATTGTAAGTTCTATATAACAAATATCTACGGGCCAACGGAATGCTGTGTTGATACAACCTCGTATTTAATTGCACCTGAAAAATTGAACTCATTAAATACTATTCCTATAGGAAAACCAATAGCAAATGAAATAGTATATATATTGGGCAAAAATCTAGAGATTCTTCCTGTAGGTGTATCTGGGGAAATATATATATCCGGTGAAGGAATCGCGAAGGGATATTTAAATAATCCTAATCTTACAACGGAAAAATTTATACAGAACCCATTTATATTGGGAGCTAGAATGTATCGAACTGGAGATTTAGCAAAGTGGTTACCAGATGGAAATATTGAGTTTTTAGGCCGAATAGATAATCAGGTTAAAATACGTGGTTATAGAATAGAATTAGGAGAAATTGAAAGTCAAATATTAAATCATAAAGCAATAAAAGAAGCAATTGTAATAGCGAGAGTAGATAAAAATAACTCTAAATTTTTATGTGCATACATAGTAGCAGATAAGGAAGTAACCGTAGGAGAATTAACTCCAAAGGAGTTAAGAGAGTTTTTGCTAAAGAAATTACTAAAATATATGATCCCATCATATTTTGTACAACTAGATAAAATGCCATTGACTCCAAATGGCAAAATAGATAGAAAGGCACTTCCTAAACCAGATGGTAATATAGTAATAGGAACAGAGTATGAAGCACCACGAAATCAAACAGAAGAAAAGCTAGTTAAAATCTGGAGTGAGATATTAGGAGTAGAAAAAGTTGGCATAAACGATGATTTCTTTGAACTTGGAGGTCATTCTTTAAAGGCAACAGTACTTACAGGAAAAATACTCAAAGAATTAAATGTAGAAGTGCCATTAAGTGAAATATTCAGAACACCAACAATTAAAGGAATAAGTGATTATATACAAAGTGCAATTAAAATTGCATATGAAGCAATAGAAAAAGTAGATTCCGCAGATTATTATGAAGCATCCTCAGCACAAAAGAGAATGTATATGTTGCAACAGTTTGATTTACAAAGCATAGGGTATAACATGCCAGGTGTACTAGAGGTTAAAGGAGAACTCAATTTAGAGAAAGTAAAAAATGCTTTCTATCAACTTATCAGAAGACATGAAACCTTAAGAACATCTTTTGAAACAATAAAAGAGAAGATAGTCCAAAGAGTAAATTCTTTCGCGCACGTAGAGGCAGAGTTTAATTGCGCCTTTACTTTAGAGTACATAGAAAAAACAGAGAAAACTATCGAAGAAGCAGTAAATGAATTTATAAGACCATTTGATTTGAGTAAAGCACCTTTATTTAGAGTAGGTGTGATAGAAGTAGAAGAAAATAAATCAATACTTATGTTTGATATGCACCACATCATATCAGATGGTATATCCATGGGACTACTTGTAAGCGAGTTCACAAGGCTTTATGAGGGTAAAGAATTAGATGTGCTAAGAATTCAATACAAGGATTATGCAGAATGGCAAAATACATTATTAAGATCAGATATTATGAAAAAGCAGGAAGCGTATTGGATAAATAAATTTAGTGATGAAGCGTTTTATAACGCGATCCCAGTATTAAATATGCCAACTGACTATCCAAGACCAACTATGCAAAGTATTGAAGGAGATAATATTAGATGTACATTAGATAAGGAACTTACAGAGGAGTTAAAAACAATTGCAAAAGAAATGAACAGTACAATGTATATGGTACTTTTATCTGGCGTTAATATCTTATTGTCTAAATATAGTGGACAGGAAGATATTATAGTAGGTAGCCCGATAGCGGGTAGGCCACATCCAGACTTAGAGAAAATTATTGGAATGTTTGTCAATACACTTGCTATGAGAAACAATCCAGATGGAAATGAGACATATAAAGAATTCTTACAACAAGTAAGAAAAAATGCTTTAGAAGCATATGGAAATCAGGATTATCAATTTGAAGAGTTAGTTGAGCAATTAGATTTAAGTAGGGATATGAGTAGAAACCCACTCTTTGATGTAATGTTTGCGATGCAAAATATGCTTGGCCAAAATTGGCCTTGGCAAAACTTTTATAATGGAGAATTAAGAATTGATAATTTAGAATTAAAACCATATAATTTCGATTATAAAACATCCAAATTTGATTTAACAATATCAGCAACTGAAATAGATGATGAAATAATCTTAAATTTTGAATACAGTACCAGACTATATAAAAGAGAAACTATTGAAAGAATGTTAGCTCATTTTAGAAATATACTCATAGCAGTAGCAGGTGATGCAGATATTAAATTAAGTGAAATTGAGATGCTTAACAAAGAAGAAAAAGACCAGGTTCTATATGAATTTAATAACACAGATGTAGATTATCCAGAGTTTATCATAATCCAACAAATATTTGAAAGACAGGTAGCTAAAACTCCAGATAAGTTAGCTGTAGTTTTTGAAGATCAAGAGTTATCTTATAAAACGCTGAATGAGAAAGCTAATCAATTAGCTTGGAGATTACGAAATAAAGGTGTAAAGGCAGATACAATTGTGGGAATTATGTTAAACCGTTCTCTTGAACTAATCATTGGGATAATGGGTATTTTGAAAGCAGGTGGGGCTTATTTGCCAATTGATCCTACATATCCTGAGAATAGAATCGAATATATGGTTAAAGATAGCGAGATTGATTTATTGTTAACAGAAAGAGGATATCTAAGCAATGTAGATTTTGCAGGAAAAATATTAGATGTACAAGATGAAAGTATTTATACAGGTGATAGTTCGAATCTGGATGTGATCAATCAATCTCATCATCTAGCATATATAATTTATACATCTGGCTCAACAGGTACACCTAAAGGGGTAATGATTGAACATAGAAATCTGGTTCGTCTCTTATTTAATGACCAATTCCAATTTGATTTTAATGAGGAAGATGTTTGGACTATGTTCCATTCTCAATGTTTTGATTTTTCAGTATGGGAGATATTTGGAGCATTATTGTATGGTGGCAAATTGGTTGTTATTCCAAAACTAATTGCACAAAATCCAGATGATTATTTAGAAATATTGCTAAAAGAAAAAGTAACAGTAGTTAATCAAACACCAACTTCTTTTTACAATTTGAGCAATAGTGAGATGCGCGCACACACGAAATCTTCTGAAAAAGAATTGAAAGTAAGATATATTATATTTGGAGGAGAGGCACTAAAACCAGTAATGTTAAAAGCCTGGAAGGAAAGGTATCCCAAGACAAGATTAATCAATATGTATGGAATCACAGAGACCACTGTACATGTGACATTTAAAGAGATTTTTGATGAAGATATTGAAATAAAAATAAGTAATGTTGGTACACCAATTCCAACATTGAAGGTATATATTCTGGATAAACACAAACATCTTTTACCATGTGGAGTACCAGGTGAGTTATGTGTTACAGGTGCAGGAGTGGCGCGAGGATATTTAAATCGCCCTGAGTTGACAGAGAAGAAATTTATCAAAAATCCATTTAAGATCAATGATTCTGAGGAGCGACTATATTGTTCAGGCGATTATGCTAAACGCTTACCTGATGGAAATATAGAGTATCTTGGTAGAATTGATCGGCAGGTAAAGATAAGAGGTTTTAGAATAGAACTTGGAGAGATAGAAAATCAATTGTTAAATTATAATCCAATCAAAGAAGCAATAGTGGTAGATAGTGAAGATAAAAATGGATCAAAATATCTTTGTGCTTATGTAGTCACAGAGCAGGAAGTTACAGTAGGGAAATTGAGAGAATTCCTACTAAAAATTTTACCAGAATATATGATCCCATCTTATTTTGTACAACTAGATGAAATACCATTAACTGCAAATGGCAAGATTGATCGAAAAGCACTTCCAGAACCTGAAGGTAACATCGTGGTAGGAACTGAATACGAAACTCCTCGAAATGAAACAGAAGAAAAGTTAGTAGAAATGTGGAAAGACGTATTGGGAATAGAAAAGGCAGGCATCAATGATAACTTCTTTGAGCTTGGAGGCCATTCTTTAAAGGCAACAATATTGGCAGCTAAAATGCATAAAGAACTGGATGTAGAAGTATCATTAAGTGAGATATTTAAAAGACCAACTATAAAAGGAATAAGCGAATATATTCAAAATGCTACAAAAACATCCTATGAGAAAATAGAAAAAGTAGAGCCTGCAGACTATTATGAAGCATCATCCGCACAAA
>JAGMES010000178.1 GCA_023128035.1 Halanaerobiales bacterium
GGGTCTTAACTCAAAAGATAAATTACAAAAGTCAGTTTTATTATGAGATAGATTTCGCTATACATGCCAGTTTACCATTGACATGGAGCCTCTCTGTGCATGGTTATGCCTTAGAGCCAAGCTAAGGTAAGGCTCAAAAATAGGCTACCATGCACAGCGCTCCATGTCAATGATTCGCTACGCCAAACCTCAGATTATTGTTACAATGAAAGTTTCTTCTTTGTTGTAAGGTTTTCTATATGTTTAACGACTTCAGAAGGAGATTGCACCTAAAAGAAGATGAACTCCCACTGAAGTTTTGAAATTATTCTAATACTTCCACTCCCACCTATAGAGGAGAGGGAATTCTCTCTGAAATTCACCTCCTGAAATGTCGTTAAATTATTGATAATCTTATCATATCTCCATTAGCAGTATCTCTCATTTCCACGATTTTTTAATTTGACACAAACACTATCAAAATCTTATTGTCATAATTTTAAGAAAAAAGGTTTACGAAATATTTTTCAATATTTATCCACTAATCTTAAATAATCATACAATTATTATTTTGTTTTCTAATACTCATAACTAGAACAGTACAATTCTAACCGTTAGTTCAACAACAATCCTTCTACCTGCACTGGAATATTCTTTCTATAATTAGTTCCATCTCCCAACTGACCCTCATAATTCCTACCCCATGCCCATACCGTACCATCACTTTTTAACCCTAGAGAATGACCATATCCCCCATCAATTAAACTATTATCTGAACTAACTACAAATTCAGATAGAGTAGTAGCACTTACTTCATTCGAATAATCTGAAAATCCTTCACTCGTACTATATGCCCTTACTCGATAATAATATGTAGTATCTGAAGATAATCCAGAATCACTCACAAAAACTTCATTTACTCCAACCGTAGCTACTAATTCATAGACTCCATCATCCCCCTCTTTTCTATCAACCTTGAATCCATCTTCATTATCTGAGTTATCCTGCCAATTCAACTCCATCACTGATGAAGAAACTGGAGTTGCAACTAAATTCGAAGGCGCATTAATTATATATGGTAACGTAATTTTTACATCATCAGAATAACTAGAATAACCACTATCATTAGCAGCTCTAATTCTGTAATGATAAGTCACACCAGAAGACAATCCTGAATTTCCAAATGTAATTTTATTATTAAAAGTATCGTCATAATCTCTATCAACAACTATAGTAGCCAGAGGAACCCACGTTTCCACTCCAATTTTTCTATCAATCTTATAACTTGTTTCATAGTGTGAATTATTTGTCCATTCTAAAAGAATAAAAGATGAATTTTCTATACTTACTGTTAAATCTTTTGGTTGATTCATAGTTAATACTGAAATTTCATTAGAATAGCTTGAACCCCCTACATTGTTGTAAGCATATACTCTATAAAAATATTGGGTATCACCAGTTACAGTAGTATCTAAAAAAGCGTTAGTATTTGATTGTTGAGTATCATGTATTTGTTCATATATGCCATCTATACCAATTTTCCTTTTAATCCGAAAACCTTCTTCAATACCAGACTGATCCGACCAATTTAACTGAATTTTATTTGAATCCAGACTTGAAGCAATTAATCCAGTGGGTGCTGCTGGTGGTACTGGTTGAGCATGAGTAGTCCAAAAAACGTACTGGTATGGTGAAATTCCATCTTCATTTTTAGCACTTAAACGATAATAATAGGTGGTTCCTGGAGACAATCCAACATCCTCATATGTAATAGTTTTACCGATACCATCGGAAGCAGAAATTTCTTTTTTAAAAGAATACGGTCCTCCTTCGCTTGTTCCTCTTTCAAGTATAAACCCACTTTCAATTGCTGATTGATCTTTCCACGAAAGGATAATTTTATCTTGCGAATTACACGTAGCCTTGAAATCTGTTGGAGAATTTGGTAATGCTAGTACATCTGCAATTAACTTCTTCCCTCCCAGTACATTTACCTTATGATATTCTTCAATCTTTCCATTAAGAGGATTTTTATCACCAAATTTTTTCATATTAATTACTACATTGGCATCACATCCAAGAAACAATTCCCACCATGGGTCTTCAGAAGTTTGAACTTTTGTATCTAATTCTAAAAAAGGAGTTATACCTAATCCTGGTCCAGCTAAACCACAAACAAGAAAGCTAACATTTGGACCTGCATAAGCTTTAACAGTTAGACCTACTTCAGCATGATCGATTGGTTTAAATTCATGGCTAGTATTTATACTACCAATAGGTGTCCATTTATTATCACTATAAATTACTCCTGTTCGTGTATTTTGACTTACAGCAATAGATGTTTCCAGACCTGCTGAAACATCACCTGATGCTCCAACTTGCAAACAAATAACTGGAGTAAAAGGAACTCCATAAAGCCAAAATGAAGGTAGCTCTTTTTCAAATAGCAAAACAGACTTCTCAAACAAAGATATTTCTCCCGTTGAATGTAACTTCCATTTCAAATAACTAGATGTATCTGTTATAAACTCAAAATACTTTACTCCCCTACTTTATTCGATTTTAAAGGTATAGTTTATAGTACATGATAATGCTCCACTTACATAAATTTTTGCAGGGCCTTTTTCATAAAGAACAAACTCACCTTCTTCAATTTTAAAATACCAATCAAATACACTTTGATCTCCTCCTTGCGGAATAAATCCAGGTGTATCTAGAAAAGAGTCTGTTTGAATAGAACCCTGGGCAATAACCTGCCAGTAACCTCCAAGGTACCTTCCTCTATCAAATCATTCAATGAAGCAGATTCTGTTTCCACAATATACTTATTATTCTGCAACTCAACATTAGTTACTTTACAAAGTAATCCATAGGGAGTTTCTGGAGTTACTCCGATCAACAAAATGTTATCTTCAGTAATCTCTCGCATAATTGGAGCTGATTTTTTAAATGTTAAAATACTTCCGTTTTCAGAAACAGAGTCTAAATCCTTGATATCCTCAGCATCTAAAATTTTAGCATTTTCGTACGTCTTTAAACCAACAAGGTTTACACTATCATTAGCACTATCAACTTTGTATTCTACTGGGTTAAATAGCCATTCTTCTTTCTTGGCGGTTACAATTCTCTCACCTTGCAATCCTGATTTACTCCAATATCCATCAGAGTCAGTTACTACTGATTCTAAATCATCACCAAAGAAAATAACTACTCCTTCAACCCCAACATCTTGAAAAGTCACTTTTCCTGAGACGGTATAAGGTAAAGAACTATGAACTGAATATTCCTTTTCTTCATCCACTATAATTGATTTCTCTATACTTTCATAGCCTTCCTTTTCAAAAAGAATTGTATATTCACCTTTTTCTAATCCTGTTACAACACCACCAATATATAAAGGCGTCTGACCTTTATACTCTCCATTAATATAAACATCTGCACCTGTAGGCTCAGATGTTATATTTAAACTACCATAATTTGTTTCAGTAATCCTTTTTAAAGTAAAACTATAACAACCTCCTAAACCAACTATTATTGCTAAAATCAAAAAAATTAATATTAATTTTTTCAACTACTACACCCTCCCCGCTTTAGAATGAAACCCTTAAAGCAAAATTTATATAAAGCTTATGTACCGTTTCTTTCGCTAAAAGATCGTCCATATCACTAATATCTAAAAATTGTTCTCTTACTTCTGAACCTACAATTTCATATCCCGTTGTACAAAGAAGATTAAATGATCGAGTAAAGTTATATTGAAAACCTGTTTCTCCACTTACTCCTGTACTTGTTAAACTTCCTCCAATAGATTGGTCCTCCCAGTATCCTGTGGCTTTTGATAGTTGAATTCCAATATAAGGATTAATTTGTTTTTCATTTTTTAGAAAGTACCTAATCGTTCCTTGAACTCTGTTTAGCATTATGGGAAGATCACTACCATTTTTATTGAAAACCACCCTTCCCATTCCATACCCTAATTCTAATTCATAACTAGGATACTTAATCCCAGCTAATCCAACAGAAATATAACTTTCTATTTTTTGAAAATATTCTGCTTGATTGATACAAAAACCCAACTGAAATTTAAAATCATTTGCTTCAACATTTAGATTAAAAAGCAATATGACTACCATAAAAAACAATAATGTCTTACAAAACCTCATTTTAGATATAATTGTAAAATTGTTTATTACTTTTTTTGACCGCTCTTTTTCTTTGTTTTTCTTTTAAAATTTTATTATTTTAGCCAAATTTTAAAAAACAATCATTTATGTATTTCAACAAAAACCCTTTAAATTCCTTTTTATTTTTCATTTTTTTATTTAAAACCCCTAATTAACAATTAAACTAATCATTTGACGAACACATTCAAAAATATTTTCTATCTGAAAATGAAGAAGAATCCTCTGACTCAGAGGATTCTTCTTCTATGTCTTATATCAAAAAATTACCCCTTACAGGTAACACGGTTCACCGTGGCTATCTAAAAGGTAAATTTAAAAGGAGCAGTTTTCCACTGCTCCTGACTTTTTATCTTTTGAGTTAAGACCCCCACTTCTATAAGTGGTGGGAATTGTTTTTAATCTTCAGTGGGGGTAGAATCCCCTACTGAAGCCCCGATGTTCAGCTTTAGCTGGACGAGTTCACTTTGTTGTACTCTAATAATGCTTTGTTATAATCCTTAACATTTGAATAATTATCTGGCACAGGTTGTCTTAAAGATTGAATAGGGATAATGAATATATTATCAGTAAATTCCTTTGTGAATTCTGTATTTTGTAACGTTAGTACTTTCCTAACTTTTGCTCTTGAAACAACAAATACTTCTGGTGAATATGGCTTGACCCCATCAAAAGCTGGTTCAAATCCATATTCTTTAATTACTAATTTTCCCCCGAACTCAGAGTTGACATGTAATTCTTTACTTTTCAAAACACTTCTATCAGTATCGTCATCAAATTCAAAAAAGCCTAAAGGTAATTTCTCATTAAATTCAAAACCAGATCTTACAACAATATTACTCTTTAAATCAAAATCTTTTTTTCTTCCTTCGTAGTTGTACCAATAATTGATCCTTTGACACAATTCCTCATACACAATCTGCTGCGACCAGTACTGATCTACAGTTTTCTTGATCTCATCCAACATTCCGCGAACATTTGGGGGATGTTTTACCCATGCTTTTTGGTTACCTTTCTTAGGCATCATCTCGCTCCTAATAGTTTTATCAAAGTTATATCACTTATATCAACTATATATCAAGTTTTTATCGATGTCGATATAAAAAGAGAAAATATGGAGAAATTTGACGAACGAAAGTTCATTGAATTCGGAGGAAAAAATTAATTTTTGGTGAAAAAATGATAAAGTAGTCAAAAAAATGGAGGTGTATCAAATTGAGAAAAAGTTTTATTTTTGTATTGTTATTGATTTTTGTTGTTTCTAGTTTGGTAAGTGCAAGTAATGAAGATTTGGATAGGTATTTAAGTGTAGAAACTCTAATTAATATTAATTCGGGTGACTTAGAAATTTATCAAGTATATATCAAAAAAATTATTAATGATGATGACTTATCTAATAACGAAAAATTAAAAATAATGGAAATGGTTTACGACAAATATTCAATCAAAAGTTATAATTTCTATGGAAGGGATAGTAATGAAAGTTTTGCTCGAACAAAATTAATACTAGATAAAGCCTTTGAAGAACGCTTAAAAACAGGAAAAGAAATAGAAAAACAAGTAGGAAAGATAATTAACAGATTCAATGAAGATGATAATTATTTATACTTAGCAACTTCGGTGATTAGAGAAGATAAAATAAAAGTCATGTACAGTATTATAGAAATAATACAAACTGATTGTTTATCTATAAGCGAAAGAAATTTATTAGAGCATTATATCAGAAAATTTTTACCATATGCAGGGGATGAAAAACTAATTGAAGAATATGAACAATGTAAAAAAGAATCATTTAATATATTTTCGGTTTCGACTAGTAATTTTGACCGCTGGGATACTGCCCAATATGCAACAGATTATTATTATTACTATAATACTCCAACCTATCCAGACTTAAATGGTCTAGGCGGAGATTGTGCAAATTTTGTTTCGCAATGCCTTAATGCAGGTGGTATTGCTATGGATACTACCGGGGGATGGTATATCCGTCCAAAAGTAACAAATCCTATGTGGGATATAAATACAGTAAGTGATTTGAATGATAATTGGAATCTAGCAGATCCTAGTCCTTGGATAAGCGCAGAAGAATTTAATAATTATTGGTCTTATAACGCATTTGATCATGAGAGTTGGGAACCAGCTGATTTATTAATTTCATTGGATCAAGTATATGATAAGGCTTGGAGTGGTGATGTAATTCAAATAATGAAAAAAGTATTGTGGTGGTATGAAGGTTATCATACAATGATTGTGACAGGATATAACAATCCTGATTTATTAATGACTTACCATACTACAGATACTGAGAATAAATCTTTAACAACTATTATTAATGCTTATAATAGTTCTAGTTATAAATTCGATATAATGTATATTATAGACGGATTTTAAAATTTATTTTATAATAAAACCATTTAGTTTTTATAGATGGTTTTTCCCTTTGCAGATCATCATCCATTCGTTATTAGAGTTTTCGCTGCTTAATTAATCAAGAGAGGGTGTGTAAAGTGAAAAATATATTAAAAGCAATAATAATAATTATCGTTCTATTTATTATAATATTTATAGTAATAAATATTATTTCTTTTTTAAAATTATATATTTTCCATTCTAAAATTTCTAAGTTATACTTTACTCCTTATTATATTGCTAAAATAAAAACTGGGGAAAATGATGTTGATGTGTATATAGATTATATGGAAAAAAATGGATGGCAATATATGGGCAGAATGGGTGGTCTCATGAAATTTGAGAAAAACGATAAAATACTAGAAGTAACTAATAAGCAAATAAAGACTGTTTTGATATTAGATTGAACAAGTGTATTTCAAATTTTGTATTCGATGCACAACAAAAGACCAGGTTATTAGCCTGGTCTTTTGTGTGGCTAAAAAAACGACCAGCTTATACACTGCCCGTTTTGCTATTCTGGAGCAATACTAACCCCTTACTTCTTAGTATAGAGTGCAAGGGAGTTGTAATTAGTTACAAAGTTCTTCTAGTATTTTTTTTAACAGTACATTAATTAACAATGGTTTATATTTGCCATAAAATGTTTTTTTGAATTCTTCAAAGCTAAAACCTTTATCTTTAGCTATCGAATTCTGATCAACAAAAAAATCAAAAAAATCATCTTCTTCAAACGAAGCGATTTCATCGAAAACATATCGTTGTTTTTGTTCTAAATGTCCCACCCAATAAATCCTTCTAATTTGAAAGTTTCATCTTCATAGAAGTCAGCATAAGCTAAATTATTAAAAGCTAAAAGTATTAGAAGAAGAATAAGGGTTGTAATCAAGTTTTGTATTTTTCTCATCTTTTCATCTCCATTTTAAATTTGATATTATACAAAACTCGCCTTTAAGGACAAATATCCTCTAAAACTGAAAAAAAAGAAAAAACTTTCACAACTTTCTTTACGCTTAATCTTATATGATAATGCAAAACCCAGACGTATTTGTCTGGGCTTCAATTCCTCATAAGGAAACTATGTCGTCGATCTCTATGGTTTTTTGTACTACTGGAGAACAACAAAATCTTAGACCTGTTCCGGATTTCTTGTATATTTGAAAGCTTGCTTTAAATTAAATAAATCTTCTTTATTTCTGAACGCTTTATGTTTTACAAATTTGATCTGATCTATTTTCTCATCCATTTTGATAAGCATATCAGTAGTTTCTGCTTTGAACTCGGTTAGATCGGCAACTTGATTAGCAACAGCATCAAGTTTTTTCTCAAAACGTTCTTGATTGGTCTTGAGGTCGTTAATATCAGATTGCATCTTAACCTGGTTTTCAAGGATTTTTTGAAGTAAGTTTTCAACGTTACTCATGTGATCACCGCCAATTTATATTCTACTCAACTTATTCGCTGTTTAAAATGACTTTCCTTTTTGAAAGGGGAAATAATATGCTATGTTTCTAAATAGCCTGAAAAAGGTAAGGTTTATGAGTTATGGGGTACTTTTAAAGAGTTTAACCAGGAACTTCTGATTTCCATTCTGAACGATATTAAATCTAAAACTCCAGATTTTAATCAGAATTTTATTGATTTCTTCCATGAGGAGAACGTTCAGGGTAAGTTTAACTGTGTTATTATTGACGAGGCTCACAGCCTGTCTATTGATCTTATCGATGAGCTTAGAAGCTTTTACGACGAAGGAAGTAACTTTTCCTTAATCCTGGCAGGTCTGCCTTCTCTGTCCAATAGAAATCTTAACCTGAGCGTTACAATTCCCATGAAACAACGGGTCTCTCTATTCTTGGAATGTACGGGATTCACCTTGAAGGAGACTAAAGATTATAT
>JAGMES010000179.1 GCA_023128035.1 Halanaerobiales bacterium
TCACACTTGTATATATTTTTCAATATCTTACTTTACAGTTTGTTGCTCCTGACCGGGAATAATCATTTCTTTTATAGTAATATCCATAATCCGTACAGCACGGCCCATAAATGGAATCCATTTAGGAATTTCAAAATATGTACTCTTACCACCATTCTTCCTTAAAGAGTCATCAGATGCGCATACCATTCTTTTATGTGGTGTTACCACTAAATGTGCTTCACTTGGGGGTACAATTCGATACCATTTAGAAAGAATCGCAATAAAAATAATAAATAATGCGTTCAAAGTCATTCATTACCACCTCCAAAATAATTCCTCTTGGGAGAAGAGGTTTTCAAAACGGTTTCTAAAAAAGGTTACTAAATTCAGTTCTTTTATTCTGTTTTATTCCTGTAATTCTTCTTCTGCACTCAACAATAAATCTCCATTACGAAACTTAGTCAGACAACTCGCCATTATAATAATTGAGCAAAGCTTATTTCCATCACGATATGTAACTACAATATCATTTCCACTGGAAAACTCTTGTATAGCATTGACAAGATCGCGGCGAGAACTAAATACAATCTCATCCTCTGAATAACGCACTAAATTAAATTCCTTGAAATTTAACATAACATCCTCTCCCTTCGGTTAATTTATCTTCATTTTACCATATTAGCAAGGAAGCTTCAATATAAATTTTATTTATATAAATTTTATAAAAAGTATGTAATACTTTTAAACCGAAAAGATGCAGAGACAAATTAAAACACTTACAAATACTTTTTTACCTCTCTTTAGCAGGATTTTTGCTTTATTAAATAGAAATTATAACGTTGAAGAACTATTTTACTATGGGGTGAATTTCATGTCGAAAATTCGGATTGAGAATTTAAAAGTAGGGATGCAGATCGTAGAGGATATTTTTTCACCTTATGGAGGTGTTCTTGTCAATACAGGTGATACTCTCGATCAGCGATCTATTGAAAAATTAAAACTTAATAATGTAAAAGTGATTAAAATTAAAGATGAAGATGCCGTTTTTTCAAAGAATATTCAAACTATTGATCCAGAAGTTTTAACCCAATTTTCAGAAACATATACGAACAAAACCCAAGAAGTCAAAGATATTTTTGATCAGTTTTCAAATGAAGATAATACAAAAGAAAAGTTAGAAGAAAATTTAACAGAGATCACCACCAACATTATAACTTCAATTGGTACTCAAAAAGATATTTTAAAGTATATGAGCAAAATGAAAGAAACAATTCCGAGTCTTTATACCCATTGTATTAATGTCTCAATTCTATGTAATATGTTCGCCACTTTACTAGATTTCCCAGAAGAAAAGAAAGAAGAGTTAACTCTTGCTGCTCTTCTACATGATATCGGCAAATCAGAATTGGGTATTGATTTTGAATACAACACTTTAAACATGGAAAAATTACCTCCTAATATTTCTAAAAAATATAAAAAACATTCTATTTTAAGTTATAGAATTTTAAAAGAAAAAGGATTTTCTACAAATATTTGTATGGGCGTACTCATGCATCATGAAAATGTTCAGGGTGACGGTTTTCCTACTGGCGCTAAATGGAATCAAATACACGAATTTGCTAAAATTCTGGCCATCGCTAACTACTATGATCATATTACTTTTTCCGGGAAAACAAGAGAGAACATCAATCCATTTACTGTCATTAAACTATTAGAAGAAGTTCAATATAATAAATTTGATTTTAAATTCGTTAACACTTTCTTAAAGCGTATTGCTACTTATTATCAAAATGAATGGGTGGAATTGACCTCTCAAGAAATTGGGCAGATTGTTTTTATAAACCAAAATAACTTAGCACATCCAATTGTTAAGATCGGTAATGTAATAGTCGATTTATCTCAAGAAAGAGATATTGAGATTGCTCGTGTTCTCTAAAAAAATTCAATATCTAGTAAATCAAAAAACCAACACAGAATCTCTTTTTTAAAAAGATTCCTATTCTGTGCTGGTTTTTTATAATAAAATTTACACAAAAAAATAACTTTATATGAATAAAAAAGATGATTCAATTATAAAATTAAATAAACGCTAAAGGAGGTTGTAAATATGTCTTCTAATCTAGAACTCTTAAAAAGGTCTGTTTGTAATTGGATTGATAACTCATACGAAAAATTCACACAACTAGCTCATAAAATGTATAATGAACCTGAATTAGGATTTGAAGAAGAAAAGGCAGCTAAATGGTTATCTGAAACTCTCGAAAACTATGGTTATGCTATAAAGAGAAACCTCGCTGGTCAAAAAACAGCCTTTCGGGCTACCCTCACGGGAACCTCTGAGAAACCAAAAGTTGCTCTCTTCTGTGAGTATGATGCTTTGCCTGATATAGGACATGGGTGTGGTCACAATCTGATTGGAACCGCTAGTGCCTGGGCAGGCGCGGCTCTCAGAGAATTAGATGCAGAGTTACCAGGAACCATCGTTATTTTTGGGACTCCAGGAGAAGAGACTGGTGGTGGTAAAGTTTATCTAGCAAACGAGAATGAATTTGATGATATTGATACTGCTATGATGTTTCACCCAAGCACAGAAAATCAAATTCTCTCCAGTACCCTAGCTTTGGATGCTCTTGAAGTTACTTTTTATGGTAAAACAGCTCATGCAGCAGGTTCTCCTCATCTTGGAATAAATGCCTTAGATGCTGTCATTCTCACCTTTAATGGAATCAACGCCCTTCGCCAACACTTAACAGATGATGTACGAATACATGGAATTATTTCTGAAGGTGGAAAAGCCCCCAATATTGTACCTGAACGTGCTCAAGCCAGATTTTATATTCGAGCCAAAGAAAGAAGATATCTCAATGAAGTTGTTGAAAAATTTAAGAACATCTGCGAAGGTGCTTCTCTTATGACAGGAACTACTTTTAAGATTCGAAAATTTGAAAACTCCAATGACAATCTTATCTCAAATAAAATTGTTGGTAAACTTTTCGAAAAAAATCTTAACAGTTTAGGAATCACTGAGATTCGACCATATCACGAAGACAGTGGTTCAACTGATATGGGAAATGTAAGCCAGATTGTTCCTGCAATCCATCCTTATTTGACGATCTGTGGTCAGGAGATCATATGTCATTCACGGGAATTTGCCCAGGCAACCATTACCACAAATGGACTCAATACTCTAAAAAATGCTGCCAAAGCCCTAGCCATGACCACTCTGGATTTGCTCTATAATCCTGATCATATTCACCAAGCTAAGCTTGAATTAATAGAAAGCAAAAATGGAGTTAACAAACCTGACTAGAAAAGGTCAGGTTTAGTTAACTCCATGAGCCGCTCAGGGATCACATCCCTTTTTATTAGATCAGAATAAGTTTCTCTTCGAACTATAATTTCTGCCTGTCCCTCATTTACCAAAACTATAGCCATTCTAGGTAGACCATTATAGTTACTAGACATAGAGTAAGTGTATGCTCCTGTACAAGTTACAGCCAATAAATCTCCGGATTCAATCTGAGGAATTTTAAGATCATGAATCAACATATCTCCCGACTCACAACAACGTCCAGTAATAGTTACAGTCTGAACAGGTTTTTCTAGAGCCTTATTCGCTACGACTGCCTCATATTTAGCTCCATATAAAGCAGGCCGAATATTATCAGTCATTCCACCGTCTACAGCAACATAGGTACGTATGTCAGGAATCTCTTTTATAGTACCAATCGTGTAAACAGTTGTACCAGCAGTAGCAACAATCGAACGTCCTGGTTCATTGATAACCTTAGGTAACGGAAGATTTAATTCGTCAGCTTTTCTTTTTAAAGTATCTGCAACAATAATAGCATAATCCTTTACAGAAACTTCTTCTTCTGTTTCCATATAAGGTACTCCAAAACCGCCTCCCAAATTCAATTCCTTTATCACTATACCTAATTCATCACGAACCTTACCAGAAAAGTCCATCATTATTTCTGCTGCTTTTTTAAAGGACTCCAAATTATAAATCTGAGATCCAATATGACAATGTAAACCACAAACTCGAATTCCAGATAATTCTTGAGCTTTTTGAATCACCCTAAATGCTACACCGTTAGAAATTCCCATCCCAAATTTTGAATCTATCTGTCCAGTTTGAATATATTCATGAGTATGGGCTTCAATTCCAGGAGTCACTCTAAAAAGTACATCAGCGACCATCTGCTTCTCCAACGCTAAATGATTTAATAAAAGTAACTCTTGTAAGTTATCTACAACAAAAAGTCCAATACCAGATTCTAATGCATCGTTAAGTTCCTGCGGAGTCTTATTATTACCATGAAAATGAACTTTTGCCATAGGAAAATTGGCTGACTCAGCAATAAAGCGTTCTCCGCCTGAAACTACATCCAAACCCATACCTTCTTCTTTCAAAATTCGACATAAAGCCATGGTTAGAAAAGCTTTGGAAGCATAGGATGTTTCTGACTCAATTCCTGTTTCATTAAATGCAGAACGATATTCACGACATTTTCTTCTAATTTCTGCTTCATCCAATACTAATAATGGTGTACCAAATTTCTGAGCTAAATCAGATGTATCACATCCACCAATTAAAAGATGACCTTGTTCGTTTATATTCATTGTCCCATGCAGTCTCATTTAATCCCTCCGCACCCAAATTTTGATGCACAAATTAATATACACATAAAAACCATCACTTTATCCCATGCAAACTAGAACTCAGTTTACCAAAGCTTTATATGAAAGTATAATATCCTATAGTAGATAGTACCATACCCATCTATTTATGTCAAACGATATCCGCCATTTCCTTTAATTCTTCTGCACGTTTATGTAGTTCTTCAATATATTTCTGGATTTTAATTAAACGTTCATTTTGTTCTTCTGCACTTGAGGCCACCTCTTCTGCAGAACCATAAGATTGTTGGGTAATAGAAGCCAATTCTTCCATTCGCTTTTCCAATTCAATAATATCTTCACTAATTTTCTCAACATCAACGGTAATATTTCCTACCTCATTTGAGATTTCCTGTACATCTCCTAAGATATATTGAAGTGAATCAACAGAAGTTGAAGTAACTTTTTTACCATCTTTAACTATCTGACTACTCTCTGTTACATGTTTTACTGATAAATTAGTATATGAACGAATTTCCTCCAAAATAGTATGAATATCTTTAGCCGCTGAGTCTGCTTCTTCTGCCAATTTACGAATTTCGCTAGCAACCACAGCAAAACCTCGTCCAACATCGCCAGCTCTTGCTGCTTCAATAGAAGCATTCAAAGCCAAAAGATTGGTCTGAGTAACAATACCAGTAAATATTTTTAAGATAGAACCCATCTGTTCAGATTGCTCCTCCAAACGTTTCATCATCACAACAGATTGATCTGTACTATAATCAATTCGATTCATATGTTCTTCTAAGCTATTCAGATCATTTTGACCTTCTTTTGCTGCTGTTCCAGTATTTTTCACCTGATTAGCAACTAGCTCAACTCTGGTTTTTATTCCTGACATTATATCCATAATATTTTGTGTATTCTGAAGTGTAAGCTCTACAGTCCGCGCCTCTTCCTCTACTCCAAAAGCTACTTCATTAATCGAATGAGTAACAATTTGATTAGAATCGCTAACCTGACTTACATATTCTTGAATCTCCTCTGTTGCAATAGTTAAGTATTTAGTTGAAACCGCAAGATGCTGTACTTTATCCAAAAGCTGTTGATTTAACTCCTCACGCTTGATATCAGCCATCTGGAACAAATCTGTCCCCCATTTAGTAATAAAATAAAGTAAAATGGTACAACCAATAAAAGCTACATTAAATTGGAACATAGTTCGAACACTTACAGGATTAAAAAACTGATCATAGGCTACCACAAATAAAACATTGTTTAAAACTCCAACACTTATCGCATAACCCAAGACTGTTTTTTTCTCTAAATATAGTGCAATCAGGATAATTGCTTCAAAAAACAAAAGAAGTCCTCTGAATCTGGCCTCCCCAGCACCAGAAAATAAGTTATAGTAGATAAAAACCGTAATTTCAACTATAGTTATCCATTTAATAATGACTGGAGGCTTTTTCATTAAATACAAAATTGTTGGTAGCAAAGATAAAAAGATAGTAAATCCCCCAACGATCCACAATTGTTTTATTGGCATTTTAACCGCTATATTTACTATCAATGCCATCCCTGTAACTACCCATGCAAAAATGATCACTGCAAAATTTGCTTTTTGAATAAGCTTATTTTCATTTTCTAACATCTTAGCATCTCCTATCTCTTAATTATATTTTTTATAATTCGCTTTAAACATATAAAAACCTTTATCATTTGTTCTACATTTCCCTATTTGCGTAAAAAAAATAAGAGAAGAGTTAAACTCTTCTCTTAAGATCAAGATTAGTTACAGTATCTTGGTTAATAAATTTTTCTGGATGCAGCAACAAAACCATAGCACTCACCTTTTTCTTAAATATATAGTATCTCAAAACTCCTCCAATAGTGCTTTACTCATAGGCACTAATTCCAAGCGCTTAATATATCCTAATTTTTCATAAAAACTAATAACTTCCTCATTGGTATCTACAACAAAAAGATTTACTTTTATCACACCCATTTGGATAAATCTTTTTTCTAACTCGTCTCAGGATTATGTTGGATCATTTTCTGAATTTCTTCACGTTCATCTGAACTTTTAAGCTGAATAGTACCTGTACTTTTCCAAAGTTCATAAACCTCTTTATAATTATCTATGGTCATTTCACGAATTTCCATAATCCTATATCACTCCAGTTAACTACTTAATTATATTATATTTCCATGAAACTGGTCAAAAATCCTGCTCTATTTATTAATAAAGAAATTTTTTTTATCCACCTCATATATAAACTATCCCACACTTCTAACATTATTTTTATATGTTTGATGTTGGTAACTATAAAAAACAAATTCCGATTCATTTCCTAATCTCTTTGAAATTATTGATTTTAATAAAGAAATTTTATATAACAATTCCAAACAATTATAATCACCGTTTTGTTTGTATCCAAAATCTGCACAAGCATAACCCAAATCCAAATTTCCTAATTTTATGTAATTTAATGCCTGAATATAGCAGTTTCTACTCAATTCCATTATGTTATTTTTACTCATCAACCATTCCCATGCCCTATCTAAATATTCTTTTGCTATACCATATTCTTTCTGATATGTCTTAATTAACGCTATCTCATTGAAAACACTAGCCAAAAAATTTTCTATAACATAAGGATTCTTTGCTAATTTTGAAAAAATTTTATAAGCCTCATCCAATTCTTTTATTTCTATTAAAACACATGCTAAATTTGCTGACGTGACAATATTAAGTACGTCAGATGGGTTAAGTGCTTTACTTCGTTTCATTGTTTCTTTTGCATTTGATTTAGCCTCATTAATGACATCAGTATGCTCACCATCGTCTCTTAATATCATTTTCTTAACTATATCTTCTTTCTCAATTTCTGTTTTCCCAATGAGTTCCTTTTCAATTTTTTCTACACTTAAAAAATATTTAGATTGCCAACTTTTATATATCAGACTGCAAGTTATTTCATTAAAGCATGCAACTATTCCTTGATCTTGATTCTCATA
The DNA here is from genome assembly GCA_023128035.1 of Halanaerobiales bacterium. Next base: position 7,627 of record JAGMES010000179.1, read on the forward strand.
AACATTCTTCACAATACTAGGTTTATCTTGAACATATTTTATTATCTCTTGAATCATCCCTATAGCTTCATCATATTCTCCATTCAACCTCTTAGCGCGTGCCAAAGCAGTTTTCATCCGCAAATTTAATCTATCATTTAATTTGAAATATCTCAAATTATCAAAATACAGATTTTGTAACATTTTATGACCCTTAATCTGATCAATCACCAAATAAGCTAAACCTATGATTAACTTACTTTCTATGACTTTTTCTTTATCCCCTAAATAGTTTTCAGCGATAAAGTTTGCCTGAATAGCTTTATTATATGCTTTTACATAATCATGTTTTTTATTTAAAAACTTCATCGCATCTGTCCGTAACAAGTCAAAATCTTTTTCGAATTTCAGTTGATAATCCATAATCCCCCTTCCTCTTTAACCTTTTTTTTAAACAACATTTTCGAAAGGCAAAAGTCCCTCACTAAGTGAGGGTAGATTATTTAACGTCATGTTTATTATATAACAAACTTCCTATCAATTTCAAGTTTTAAGTTTTTATAAAGTAATAATATTTTTTTATGATATTTTTCTTTACCTTCCGTTAATGAAAAACCCTGAAATAGGAGTAACCTTATCTCAGGGTTTATCGTTGTTTATATTCATCAAGTAAACCTTCAGCATAACTTAATACCTATTTTTAAACCTTCTTTTATCTTTTGAGATAAGACCCCC
>JAGMES010000018.1 GCA_023128035.1 Halanaerobiales bacterium
TGTTTGAAGAACAGGTAGAAAAAACACCAGAGAATATTGCTGTGGTCTTTAAAGAACAAAGTTTGACATATAGAGAGTTAAATAAAAAGGTTAACCAATTAGCTAAAGTATTAAGAAATAAAGGAATATGTCCAGATCAGGTGGTAGGAATTATGCTGGATCGTTCTTTAGAAATGATTATTGGGGTATTGGCCATCGTTAAAGCAGGAGGAGCATATTTACCAATTGATCCTGAATATCCTCAGTCAAGAATTGAATATATGCTTAAAGATAGTCAAATTGAATTTTTAGTATCACACAGAGATTTGACAGATAATCTTGATTTTACAGGTGAAATAATAGATGTTGATGATAAAAATCTTTACAAAGGTGATGCGTCGAACTTAGAAAGAGTTCATACATCTAATAATCTTGCATATGTAATCTATACTTCAGGTACAACAGGTAAACCAAAAGGTAATTTAACAATGCAATATAATGTAGTTCGAGTTGTAAAAAATACTAACTATATCGATATTAAAAAAGAAGATAAGATCTTACAACTTTCCAATTATGCTTTTGATGGTTCAGTCTTTGATATTTACGGAGCATTGTTAAATGGAGCTACTCTTGTATTAATTAAGAAAGATGCATTATTAGAGTTATCACAACTTACAAAAGTAATAAAAGAAAAAGAAATCTCTGTTCTATTTATTACAACGGCTTTGTTCAATGCATTAGTTGATCTAAATATCACCTGTTTTGAAAATGTAAGAAAAGTATTATTTGGTGGAGAAAGAATCTCAGTAAAACATGCTAAAAAAGCATTAGAATATATGGGTAAAGATAAGCTTATCCATGTTTATGGGCCAACGGAAAGTACTGTATATGCAACTTATTATTATATAAACGAGATTGCTCCTAAAGTAGATAATATCCCTATTGGAAGTCCATTGGCTAATACTGAGATTTACATTCTTGATAAAAATAATAATCTTTCGCCAATTGGAGTGGGAGGAGAGTTATGTATTTCTGGAGATGGACTGGCAAAAGGGTATTTGAATCGACCAGAGCTAACAGCAGAAAAATTTACCCAAAACCCATTTGCTCCAACAGAAAGGATGTATAGAACAGGAGATTTAGCAAGATGGTTGCCAGATGGTAATATAGAGTTCCTGGGACGGATTGATGAACAGGTGAAGATAAGAGGTTTCAGAATAGAACTTGGAGAGATTGAAAATCAATTACAAAGTATTGAAAATATTAAAGATGCCAAAGTAATTGTTAGAAACGATTCATTGGGTAACAAATATTTATGTGCATATTATGTGTTGAATAAAGAAATGACGACTTCTGATATTAAAGAAGAATTAAGTAGAGTATTACCAGAATATATGGTTCCAACACATTTAGTCTGTTTAGAAGAAATGCCATTGACACCGAACGGAAAAGTAGATACTAAAGCTTTACCTGAGCCTGATCTTAATGCAAGAAAAGCTGAATATGTTGCACCTACAAGCGAAAAAGAAAAGATATTAGCAGATATTTGGTCTCAGGTTTTAGGTGTTGAGAGAGTAAGTATTAAAGACAGTTTCTTTGAACTGGGTGGTGATTCCATAAAAGCTATCCAGATTATTGCTAGAGCAAATCAGCAGAAATTAAAACTTACTGTAAAAGAAATATTTAAACACAAAACAATAGAAAACATGGTTAATAATGTAGATTTAGAAGTTTCAAATGCAATAATTAGTCAAAAAGAAGTAGAAGGTCATGTATTGTTAACACCAGCTCAGAAATGGTTCTTTGATCAGAATTTGAAACGCAAAGATCACTGGAATATGGTGAATATATTTAATCTTAACCATGATGCGGATTTTGAATTATTAGAAAAAGTCTTACAAAAAGTAATTAATCACCATGATGCACTGCGGATTGCTTATGACTTTGAAGAAGATCAGATAATTCAAGATAATAGGAAAGCTTTAGATGTGACATTTAAACTACAATATGAAGATATAAGTGGATATGCTTATGAACAACAGGTAGAAAAAATTCTTGGGATAAGCGAAAAAATCCAGAGTTTTGATATTACAAAAGATTTATTATTTAGAGCAGTAGTAATTGACTTAGGAGAAAACGATCAACGTTTGTTGATTGCAGTTCATCATTTGGTGATGGATGGTATATCATGGAGAATTCTCTTAGAGGATATTGAATTATTATATCATTCTAACCTTAATAAAGAGTTGCCATTAAAGACCACTTCATTTAGAGAATGGAGTGAAAAGTTAGCTGAATATGCAGTGAACAAAGAGATTGATGTAGATTATTGGAAAGCAATAGATCTTTCTAAAGTTGAAACTTTTTATGAGTTAGACGTAAAAGAAAATTATCTAGAAGATCATAAAGTTTTACAATTTGAATTGAATCAAGAGCAGACACAACAATTACTTACTAAAGCACATTGGTCATATAATACTGTGATGAATGACATATTGTTATCTAGTTTATTACCAGCATTATCAGAACCATTAGGTACGAAAAGCATTCTGTTAAATCTTGAGGGTCATGGACGAGAAGAGATTTTAGAAGATATTGATTTGTCACGGACAATTAGCTGGTTTACCAGTATCTACCCGGTTTATCTGGTTAAACAGGCAACTGTTGATCAGACGATTAAATATGTTAAAGAAAGTTTGCGTATGATTCCTGAAAAAGGAATAAACTACGGAATTGCACGATATTTACAAGATGATGAGTACCTACAACAGATAAATCCTGTAATATCCTTTAACTATTTGGGTCAGTTTGATATAGGATTTGGTCAGGTTCAGGAAGAAAGTACCAATGATGAACAAAATTTATTATACAATTGCAATGAATTACCAGGAGAAGCTTTTCATAAGCAAAATAGTCATCAGTATTTGATAGATATTTATGGAGTGGTTTCAAATGGGAAATTACAGATGAATATCAAATATAATCAGAAATATTTCTCTGACAAAACGATGGAAGAGATCAAAAATCTTTATCAGCATAATTTAATTGAGACAGTTGATCATTGTTTAGGTCAAGAGCAACGGATATATACAGTATCTGATTTTGGATTGGAAAATGTAATTTCCAAAGAGAACTTTGAAAGAATATCAGAAGTGATTGATGTTGCAAATTCAGATATATACCCTTTAACACCAATACAGGAAGGTCTGTTGTTTCATAATATTTATGATGAGGATAGTAATAATTATTATTATGAGCAACTATGTTATTGTTTTAAAGGAAAGATAGATGTAGAACAATTGAAAAAAGCATGGCAGATTATGATAAATCGGTATGATGTTTTAAAAGCTCAATTCTTCTTTAAAGATATTGATAGACCAATTCAGGTCTTTGCTGAAGAGATAAATGCTAAAATTGAGGACTTCGACATTTCCAATTTAGATAAAGAAGATCAGGAAGCATTTGTTGAAAGATTTAAGAAGCAAGATTTGCAGAATAAATTTGATCTATCACAAGAAAGTCCAAATAGACTTACAATTATTAAACTATCTGATACAAAATTGTTATTATGTTGGACATTTCACCATATTTTGCTTGATGGATGGAGTTGTCAAACTATATTACAGGATTTTGTCAAAATTTATACCTGTTTAGTTAAGAATTTACCATTCCCTAAAAAATCAGTTCAGTTTAATTCTTATCTTGAGTGGTTAAAAAATAAAGATAAAGAAAAGGGAAAACAGTTTTGGAAAAAGTATTTACAGGATTTAGTACAGCCAACATTATTACCTGATATTATGAAGAAAGATGACAAGTCTGTTATCACAGAACAAAAGAAGTTTAATATAGAATTTAATAAAGAAAAGACTAGTCAATTAGTTGAATTTTGTAAAAGTTATAATATTACTTTGAATGCGTTGATTCAAACCGCATGGGGAGTATTATTACAGAAATATAATAATACCAATCAAAGTTGTTTTGGAATGACAGTATCAGGGCGTCCAATAGATTTAGATAAGGTAGAAGAGATTGTGGGAATTTTTATCAATACTATACCTGTTGTAGTAACCACAGATAATAAAGATAGCTTTATAGATTTATTGACTAGAGTAAATGACAATCTGATTGAGATTAGAGACTATGAATATATTTCATTGGCTGAAATACAAAGTTTAAGTAATCATGCAGAACTATTTGATTCGTTTATCGCTTATGAGAATTATCCAGTGAAAGAAAGCAATAGTGAATTTGAAATGGAATTAGATTCAATATTTGAAATGACCAATTATGATATGTCAATCAGTGTACTTCAAAGTTCTGAAAATGTAGTTATAAACATGCAATCAAATTCAAAAAGATTTCCGACATTATTAATTGAGTCTATTATAGAAAACTTCCGTAATTTGATTTTATATATTCTTCAAAGTCCAGAAGACTCAGTAGAAAAATATTCGATTGTTTCTGCAAAAGAGAAAGAAAGATTGCTTCATGAATTTAATGATACTGCTATGGATTATCCAAAGGACAAAACATTATCTGAACTATTTGAAGAGGAAGTGAATAAAAATCCCGAACAACTAGCTATTATCTTTGGTGAAGAGAAACGAAGCTATCAAGAATTGAACCACCGTTCTAATCAATTGGCTCGTTATCTTAGAGATAAAGGGGTTGGTCCTGATACTATTGTAGGTATGATGCTTAATCGTTCAACAGAGATGATGATTGGTATTATGGGAATTTTAAAGGCAGGAGGAGCCTATCTACCAATTGATCCTGAATATCCTCGGACAAGAATTGAATATATGCTTAGAGATAGTCAAATTGAATTTTTAGTATCACACAGAAATTTGGCAGATAATATTGATTTTACAGGTGAAATAATAGATGTTGATGCTAAAAACATATACAAAGGTGATTATTCAAACTTAGAAAAAATTCATACTGCTAATAATCTTGCATATGTAATCTATACTTCAGGTACAACAGGTAAACCAAAGGGTAATTTAACAATACAATATAATGTAGTCCGAGTCGTAAAAAATACTAACTACATCGATATTAAAAAAGAAGATAAGATCTTACAACTTTCTAATTATGCATTTGATGGATCAGTCTTTGATATTTACGGAGCATTGTTAAATGGAGCTACCCTTGTATTAATTAAGAAAGATGCATTATTAGAGTTATCACAACTTACAAAAATAATAAAAGAAAAAGAAATCTCTGTTCTATTTATTACAACAGCTTTGTTTAATGCACTGCTTGATCTAAATATCACCTGTTTTGAAAATGTAAGAAAAGTATTATTTGGAGGAGAAAGAATCTCAGTAAAACATGCAAAAAAAGCATTAGAATATATGGGCAAAGATAAGATTATCCATGTTTATGGGCCAACGGAAAGTACTGTATATGCAACTTATTATTTTATAAACGGGATTGATTCAAAAGTGGATAATGTGCCAATTGGAAGTCCACTGGCTAATACTGAGATTTACATTCTTGATAAAAATAATAAGCTCTCACCAATTGGAGTTGGAGGAGAGTTATGTATTTCTGGTGATGGATTGGCAAGAGGATATTTGAATCGACCAGAGCTAACAGCGAAAAAGTTTATTCAAAATCCATTTGTTTTAAGAGAAAGAATGTATCGAACAGGAGACTTAGCTAGATGGTTACCAGATGGTAATATAGAATTTTTAAGTAGAATAGATAATCAAGTTAAGATTAGAGGATTTAGGATTGAGTTGGGAGAGATCGAAAATCAATTAATGGATTATGAGGGTATTAAAGAGGCCAGTGTAATTGACTTAGTAGATGAAACAGGTAGTAAATATTTATGTGGTTATATTGTGACTGAGAAAGAAATATCCATTTCAGCTATCAAAGATTATCTGGCTAAAAAATTACCCATATATATGGTTCCAGCTTATTTTATAGAACTGAACAAAATGCCACTAACACCACATGGTAAAATAGATCGAAAAGCTTTACCAATACCAGATGGGGTAAATACTTCATTAGAAGAGTATGTAGCACCGTCAAATGAAATTGAAGAAAAAATGGTTTTAATCTGGTCTAAAATTTTGGGAGTCAAAAAGGTTGGTGTAACAGACGATTTCTTTGCTCTTGGAGGACATTCTTTAAAAGGAATTCAATTGGTAGCTAATATAGCAAAAGAATTTAATGTTGAAGTACCATTAAAAGAAATTTTTGAAAGTCCAACAATTAGAGGTATTGTTGAATTGATTGGTAGTTTGGATGAATCAACTTATAATTCAATAAAACCTGTTAAAGAGAGTGAATATTATCATGTTTCTTCTGCACAAAAAAGAATCTACGCATTAAGGCAGTTAGAAGATGAAGACAGTACTGCTTATAATATACCTTTTATAATGGAGATAGAAGGTGAACTGGATATAGAAAGGTTTGAAAAAGCTTTGAAAGCATTAATAGATCGCCATGAATCTTTGAGAACATATTTTGATGTGGTTGATGGTAAAGCAGTGCAGAGAATTTTACCTGAAGTAGACTTCAAATTAAAAGTTAGTAAAGTAGATGAAGCAGAAATTAATGAGCGAATTAAGCAATTTATTCAATCATTTGATTTAGCTAAAGCACCATTGATGAGAGTAGAAATTGTTCAATCTAATAAAAAGCAATTACTTATGCTGGATGTGCATCATATTATCTCAGATGGTGTATCTATGAATATCTTCTTTAATGATCTGACTGCCCTTTATGATGGTAGAGAACTTTCTGAGTTAGAAGTTCAGTACAAGGATTTTTCAGCTTGGCAAAATCAGTTGCTAACCTCATCTCTGATGAAAGAGCAGGAAAGTTACTGGCTAGATAGATTTAGTGGAGAAATCCCTGTGCTTAATATGCCGACAGATTATCCACGTCCAGTAGAGATGACTTTTGCTGGAGATTATTATAAACATGAGTTGAGTTCTGAGTTAATGAAGAAACTAACTGAATTTACCTCTAGAAATAATGTTACTTTATATATGCTCTTGCTTGCAGCATATAATATTCTCTTATCTAGATACAGTGGTCAAGAAGATATCATAATTGGTTCACCGATAGCTGGTCGTGATCATGCTGATCTGGAAAATGTCTTAGGAATGTTTGTCAATACATTGGCGATGAGAAATTATCCGACTAAGGATAAGACATTTGCTGATTTCTTAAAAGAAGTTAAAGATAATTCCTTAGACGCTTTTGAGAATCAACAGTTCCAGATTGAAATGTTGATTGACAAGCTGAACTTAACAAGAGATTTGAGTAGAAATCCATTATTTGATGTTACCTTTATTGTCCAGAATGCTAACCAGTTGGATTTTGCGACTGATAATCTCAAATTCAGATTTTACGATTTCGACTATAATATTGCTAAATTTGACTTGACACTTGCGGTATATGAAAATGGTCTGGATGAAGAAATGAACTTCTATTTTGAATATAATACAGGATTATATAAAAAGGAGACTATTACGCGGTTAGCAATACACCTTGAGAGGATTATTTGGACGGTCTTAGCTAACCCTGAACTCGCCTTGAGTGAAATAGAATTTATCACCGAGGAAGAGAAACAACAATTGTTAGTCGATTTTAATCAGACCTATGCAGAATATTCAGCAGAGAAAACTATTCATCAGCTCTTCATGGAACAGGTTATAAGAGTACCTGATAATATAGCTGTTGTCTTTGGTGAAGAAAAACTGACCTATCAAATGCTAGATGATCGAGCCAATCTCTTAGCTGCAAAATTAAGAGCTGCTGGTATCAAGGCGAATGAGATTGTTGCTATCATGGTCGAAAGGTCTGTAGAAATGATAATTGGCTATCTTGGTGTATTAAAGGCGGGAGGAGCATATTTGCCAATCGATCCAGAGTATCCTAAGGCTCGAATCGAATATATGCTGCAAGATAGTAATGCTAAACTATTGCTTACTGAAGATAAATTAATGAACTCTGTAGAGTTCTCTGGTCAAATGATAGATCTAAAAGATCCTAATTTATATCTGGGAGAAGTTAAATTTCTAGATAACATTAATAATTGTCGAGATTTAGCTTACTTAATCTATACTTCTGGAACGACTGGACTACCAAAAGGTGTAATGATAGAACATCGCGGAATTGTCAACCTTCAGAAATTCTTTGTTAGCTACTTAGGCATTCTGGAGACTGATAGAGTTCTTCAGTTTGCTACCTGTGCGTTCGATGCAGCAGTTCTAGACTGCTATATGGCATTACTAACAGGAGCGAGTCTACATCTGGTCTTAACAGATGTAATCAAAGACTATCGTAAATTTGAAGATTTTTTGAATGAACAGGGTATTACCATTGTTCTTTTACCACCTATTTATTTAAGCAATTTAAATCCAGCTAATGTCCAGACATTAAGAAAACTCTTAACTGGAGGCTCAGCCACCAATTTTGACTTGATTGAAAAATGGAACAATTCGAACAGGGAGTATATTAATGCTTATGGACCAACTGAGACGACTATTTGTGCTACTGCCTGGAAGGCAGAAGGAGGAGATTACCATACTGTTCCAATCGGTCAACCGATCACAAATACCAGGGCATATATCTTAGATGAACAGATGAATTTAGTTCCGATAGGAATAGCTGGCGAACTTTGTATCTCTACTGTTGGTCTTGCCAGAGGATATCTCAACCGTCCTGAGCTTACTAAAGAAAAATTTGTTGATACTCTAACCTTTGGTAGACTTTATAAGACTGGTGATCTAGCCCGGTGGTTACCAGATGGCAATATTGAATTCTTGGGGCGGATTGACCATCAGGTTAAGATCAGGGGATTTAGAATAGAGTTGGCTGAAATTGAGAATCACTTGTTACAGCATGAAGAGATTATAGAAGTAATTGTTATTGATCGTGAAGATAAAAATGGAAATAAATATCTGGTTGCATATCTAGTCAGCTGCCGAAAACTCGCTCATGCGGAACTGATAGAGTATCTACAGGTTTATTTGCCTGAATATATGATTCCAGCTTATTTCATCCATTTACCAGAAATGCCTTTGACTTCTAGTGGTAAAATCGATCGAAAGGCTTTACCAGCACCAGAGCTAAGCAGTAGTAATACTTATATGGCACCAACTACTGAGAAAGAAGAGGTATTGGCAGCTATCTGGGCAGATGTACTGGGAGCTGAACCGGTTGGTGTTGAAGATAATTTCTTTGAGTTGGGTGGAGATTCAATTAAGGCGATTCAGATTCTGACAAGAGCCAGACAACATAAGATCAATCTGACGGTAAAAGAGCTATTTAGACATAGGACAATCTCTGCATTACTAAAAAATGTAGATTATTCTGGAGAAGGATTAAATATTTCCCAGGCAGATGTGGAGGGTGAAGTCTTCTTAACACCGATTCAAGAGTGGTTCTTTGCACAGAATCTGGTCAAGCGAGAATATTGGAATCAGACCAATCTATTCAAGTTACCAGATGATGTTGATTTAGAACTTTTAGAGAGAGTTTTTGTCAAGATTATCTCTCATCATGATGCTTTACGGATGGGATATAAATTTAATAATGGAGTGGCTCAATTTAATCGTCGCATGGATCAGATTAAGTTTAAATTAGAACTGATAGATTTGAGTCAAGACTTATCTGATATTAAGAAAAGTAAAATACTGCAAATTAGTGAAGAGATACAAAATGAACTAATCCTGGAAGAAGATCTCTTGCTAAAAGCTACAGTCTTTGATCTTGGTAATGAAAAAATACTGATGCTAATGATCCATCATCTGGTTGTAGATGGAGTATCGTGGAGAATCTTGGTGGAGGATATTGAACAATTATATGTTTCTAATCTAGAAATAAAATTACCATTAAAGACTACTTCTTTTAAAGAATGGAGTGCTTGTTTAGTTGAATATGCCAAAGAGGAACTTAACTTAAAATACTGGTATAATATCGATCAGACCAAACTGCTATTTTTAGCTAATCCTTTAGATAATGAAAGATATCTAAGAGATCATAAAAAACTTACTTTGGAGCTAAGTAGCAAAGAGACAGAGCTCTTACTAACTACTGCTAACTGGGTTTTTGGTACAAATGTTAATGATATCTTACTCACAGCACTTACTTTAGCAGTCTCAGAAGGGTTGCAGTTTGATCATTTTCTGGTTAACCTAGAGGGGCATGGTCGAGAAGAAATTATAGATCAAGTGGATATTTCGAGGACAGTTGGTTGGTTTACCAGTGCCTTCCCTGTATATTTTGCAAACCAGAGTACTTTGGAGAAGACTCTAACCCATGTTAAAGAAAGTCTGCGTAGAGTACCAAATAAAGGGATTAATTATGGTATAGGACGATTTCTCCAGAAAGATCAAAAATTACAATTACTAAACCCTGAGATTTCCTTTAACTATTTAGGACAATTTACGGATTCTGCTAAGAATTTTCTTAAAAGATCTGACTTAGAAGTTAAGAGTATTCATCCCGATAACCGTCATAACTTCATCATTGACATCAACTGTCTAGTAATTAATGGTCTACTAAAGATGAGTCTAAGTTATAATGAGAGATTTGTTGATGCCCAATTAATGGAAAAATTAAAAACTACTTATCTACAGAAATTGCAAGAGCTGATTGAACTCTGTGTCAAGCAGACAAAGAAAATATATACACCTTCAGATTTTGGTGTAGAAAATACGTTAAGTGAAACTGACCTTGAAACGATTGGACAGACTGTAAATTTAGAGAAGGTCAAGATATATCCATTAACATCAATGCAGGAAGGTATGCTTTATCATACGATTATCACCGAAGAGGGAAATGCCTATTATGAACAATTCTGTTTTTACCTCAATGGGCAAGTTGATGTCGCTAAATTCAACAGAGCATGGCAAGAGGTAGTGAACAGACATGAGATCTTACGGACTAAGTTTGTCTGGCAAAAGGTTAAAAATCCAGTTCAGATAGTGCTGCCTGAGATAGAAGCAGAATTTTCCTTCCATAATATTGCCGATATGGATGCACCTGAGCAGGCACAGTACCTTGAAAACTTCAAAAAAGAAGATTTAGCGAATAGGTTTGATTTTAACTCTGATAGATTAAATCGCCTGACATTACTTAAATTGTCGCCAGAAAAATATCTGATATGCTGGTCATTACACCATATTTTACTGGATGGTTGGAGTTTACCAATTGTGCTCGGTGATCTATTCAAGGCTTACCAAGCGCTGGTTAATGATACACCATTGCTACCAGAACCGGTCGCTCAATTTGGTAGCTATCTTGATTGGTTAAAAACTAGACCTGTCAAGAAAGCGGAGACTTTTTGGAAGCAATATCTACAGGATTTCACTGAACCTACATTGTTGCCTTTTGTTAACAAAAAACAACCTAAAGCTGACATAGTCGAAGTCGGTGTCAAAGAATGTACTTTTGCTGAAGATATCACCCAGAAAATTAATGAGTTCTGTAAGAAGTATAGCATAACTAGTAATGCCCTCATTCAAGCAGCCTGGGGTTTGCTCTTACAAAAATATAACAACACTGATTTAAGTTGCTATGGGATGACAGTATCAGGTAGACCAGCCGAATTGAAGAATGTTGAAAATATTGCAGGTATCTTCATGAATACATTGCCAATTATCATAAAATCTGTCGAGAAGCAAACGATACAGGATCTGCTAACTAAGATCAATATGGAGCTAGTTGAGCTAAGAGACTTTGAATATTTCTCTTTAGCACAGATTCAAAAATATACAGCTCATGTGGACAAACTCTTTGACTCGATTGTTGTTTTTGAAAACTATCCGATTAGTAGGACAGCTTCTGGTCAGGATATGGACTTTACTGTAGAGATCGACTCTATTTTTGAAATGACCAACTATGATTTGACGGTCTCTGTTGGCAATTCTGATAATTTCTTTATTAGATACACCTACAATAAAGCATCTTTGAACGTTGAGGCTGTAGAAACTATCAGTAAACATCTTTCACGCTTGCTTGATCTGATGATAACTGAACCGACAAAAGAACTCAGCAGAATTAGCATAATTACTGATGAAGAGAGAGAGTTAATTTTAGGCCAGTTCAATCAGACAACAGTGGATTATCCGAAGGAGAAGACAATCCATCGACTATTCGAAGAGCAAGTCTTAAAGACTCCAGATAATTTGGCTCTGGTCTATAATGATCAAAAATTCACCTATAAAGAGTTAAATGAGAAGGCAAATCAGTTAGCCAGGCTGTTAAGGGCACGGGGAGTTGGCCCAGATAATATTGTCGGTCTGTTACTTGATCGTTCTCCAGAAATGATTATTGGTATTTTGGCAATTATCAAAGCAGGAGGAGCTTATTTACCAATTGATATCAACTATCCAGAAGATAGAATCCACTTTATGCTTGAAGATTCTAAAACCAGACTCTTATTAACTCAAAAAGATATGGTAGATAGAATTAAATATTCTGGAGAGATTATCGACATAACTACATCAGAGCTTTACATCGGAGAGAGTACCAACTTAGAAGATGTAAATAAAGCTACTGACCTGATCTATATCATGTACACATCTGGCTCTACTGGTAAAGCCAAAGGAGTTATGATTGAACACCAAAATGTCAATAGATTAATTTCTAACTCTAACGTTTTAATTATTAATGAAACAGATCGCATCCTCCAGACTGGTTCTCTGGCCTTTGATGCTTCAACTTTTGAAATCTGGGGGGCATTCTTAAATGGAGGTGGGCTGTATTTAGCTCATAAAGATGACATGTTCTCAGCTGATGGGTTTGAGAAGAAGTTAAGAGAGTACCAGATTAATATAATTTGGCTTACTTCCCCATTCTTTAATCAGCTATTAGATGAAAATATCAATATTTTCGCTGGATTAAGAATGCTGTTGGTTGGTGGTGATGTGTTATCACCACGGCACATCAATCGTGTCAGAGAGGCTTACAAAGATTTAACAGTAGTCAATGGATATGGGCCAACAGAAAGTACGACCTTCACCACAACTTATATCATTGATCGGGAATTCCAGGAAAGTATTCCAATTGGTAAACCTATTTCTAATACCCAGGTTTATATAGTTGACAAATATAACAACTTACAACCTTTGGGTATACCGGGTGAGTTATGTATCTCTGGAGATGGTTTGGCTCGAGGATATCTCAATAGACTAGAGCTAACAGCAGAGAAATTTGTGGAAAATCCATTTAAACTTGGTACCCGGATGTATCGGACGGGCGATCTGGTCAAATGGCTTCCAGATGGCAATATAGAATTTATTGAACGAATTGACTTCCAGGTCAAGATTAGAGGATATAGAATCGAGTTGGATGAGATAGAAAACCACCTACTAGCTATAAAAGGTATTAAAGAGTGCATCGTTTTAGCCAGAGTTGACAAAAAAGGTAGTAAATATCTGTGTGCATACATTGTGCTGAATGACAAAGACCTAACTGTCAGTGACATTAGAGAAAAACTAGCGAAGAGTCTGCCAGACCATATGATTCCTGCCTATTTTATCTTACTTGATAAGATGCCATTGACATCTAATGGCAAGGTTGACCGGAGGGTTTTACCTGAACCTGAAGGCAATTTTAACACTGGGATCGAATATGTAGAGCCTGAAAATGAAACCGAGAGACGGATTGCCAAAATCTGGACAGAAATAGTCGGGATTGAGAAAATAGGTATCAATGACAAGTTCTTTGAAGTTGGTGGAGATTCTTTAAAAATAATCCGTCTAACCAACCTGATAAACAAAGAATTTGGTACAGATTTAAATGTCACTGATCTGTTTAAATACAATACAATCAAGTTACTTGCAGATAAGTTCACAGAGAATCAAAAGCCTGTGGAGAAAAAAAAGCCAAAGGTATTTACTTTCTCTTAAAAAATAAAGAGGTGAGGAATATGGTTAGAGAGGATAGGATAAAAAATACGTTTAAGGATGATGATATTGCCATTATCGGAATATCTACTAGAATGCCTGAGGCAGATACCTTAAGCGATTTCTGGAGGAATCTGATTAATTCTAGAGAATCAGTCCGGAATATTTCCGAAAGCCGGGTAAGAGAGTTAGAGGAGATGACAGGTGAGGATTTGCAGAATAGCGAGTTTATTAAATGCGGTTATTTGGATAATGTAACTTTATTCGAGCCAGAGATTTATGGTTTGAGTAAAGAAGAGGCTAAAATTCTTGATCCTCAGCAAAGGTTATTGCTCGAACTGGTAGAGGAAGCAGTTTTAGATGCAGGATATAATCCGGAAGATCTTGCTGGGAAAAAAATCGGGGTGTTTATAGCGGATTCTCCAAACCGCTACACCCCTGCTATTGCTTCTTTTTCACCGATGGTTTTTACTAACCTCTCATCTGCTTCAGGAGCAGGTAGAGTTGCGTATACTTATAATTTTTGTGGTCCAGTAACGACTGTAGGAACTGCTTGTTCATCTTCAGTGGTCGCTTTGCATCAGGGATGTCAAAGTTTATTGTTTGGTGAAGCAGAAGGGGTGTTAGTCGGGGGAACAAACATTAATATATTCCCATTGGAGACAAAAGACTTAGAAAAACTGCCAATTGCCTCGTTAGACCAACAAGTAAGAGCCTTTGACAAAGATGCCAATGGAACTATTGGTGGTGAAGGTGGCGGATTAGTCTATTTAAAATTACTGAAAAATGCCTTGGCTGATGGTGATAACATTCATGCGATTATCAAAGGGAGTGCTGTAAATAGTAATGGTGGACGTTCTAACAGTATGAGTGCACCTTCGGAAGATGGGCAAAAAGATGTTATTTTAGACACAATATCTAAAGCAGTTATTGATCCGAAAACAATTTCTTATATCGAAACTCACGGGACAGGGACAAATATTGGTGACCCGATTGAGATAGCGGGAATTACCCAGGCTTTTAACGAGCTTGGGTATGCCCCACAGACAATCGCTATTGGTTCTCTAAAGACTAATATCGGACATCTTGATGGAGCAGCAGGTATTGCTAATATTATCAAAGTGGTTCTGGCTCTTAAGAATAAAAAGATACCAGCTTCTCTAAATTTTGAACACCCAAATCCACTCATCAAGTTTGAAAATTCGCCAGTTTATGTAAATGACAGTCTGGTTGACTGGGAGTGTGATACAGTCAGGAGAGCTGGGGTCACATCTTTGGGTCTGACAGGAACCAATGTTCATATAATTGTAGAAGAAGTTTTATCTATTGCTAGAGAGAGTAAAAGTGAGCCTCAGATAGTAACTCTGTCAGCACGTACAACTGAATCCTTACATAAGATGGTACAACAATTAAAAGATCATCTTATGACTAATCAACAGATCAATATCAAAGATCTAGCGGTGACATTAAATACTGGACGGAGAAATTACCGACACAAATTTGTGACTATCGCCAAAGATGTAAGCGAGCTTTTAAGTACATTAAAATCCTATCATGAGGATGTAGCTGAGAGTGACAGCTATTCTGTATTTACTAGCAATAAGAATGCTACTTTGAGATCTTGTGTGATTATACCTGACCTGATGGATGTTGATTTTTTGGAATATGAAAAATTATATGCAAATGAAGCTAATTTCCAAAGACATTTTGATCAGTATGCAAATAAACTGACTAATCCAGAAGACTTAGCAAATCCTAAAGTCAAATATGCTCTCTATTTTTGTGCATATGCTGGATTATTAGAAAGTTATTCTCTAACACCTGATGCTGTGATAGGATTTGGTGCGGGAAATTACCTAGCTAACTTTTTATCTGAGGAGATCTCTTTTAAAGAATGTATTGAAGAGATTAAAAGTTATGCTGGTGATAAGCTAGGGATACCAGAAGATCGCTTAACAGCCTTTTTAGATAATATCGTAGAAACAGGAATTAACAATTTTATATTAATTTCTGGGAAGAAAGAATTGACTGAGATTTTCGAAAATGTTTTAGTTAAAAAAGAAGGAATAGGTTTTATAGCTTTAGACAACCTTATTTACACTTTCTATACGGGAATAATTAATCTGATGAAAGCAGGTCATGAAGTAGACTTTAAACAGGTTTACGAAGGACAGGAATTTGTTCGGGTTAGTTTACCTGGCTACTCTTTTTTACTCAAGAGTTATTTCTCGAAGTTGTCAAGAGGAGGTAAAATCATTGTTGAAAGAGACTCTGCACAACTAGAATTAGCTGAAACTAGTGATTTGATCAATACTCTGACATGGGCCAGAGAGGATTTAAAGAAAGATGCTACCACAGAGTTTGCAAGAGGTACATGGTTAGTAGTCCATGATACTCTTGGAATAGGGCAAAAACTGAAAGAAAAATTGGTAGAGACAGGCTGTCAGGTTATTGATATCTTCAGTGGAGAGACAACTGCTAGAGTAAACCCAGACCAATATACTGTTGTACTGGGTTCTGAGAAAGATATTGCACAAATGGTTGAGATGGTAGCTAAAGAACATCGAGAGTTAACAGGTGTGATTAACCTAATGAACTGTTATCTGTCCAATCAGCAGAATTCATTGGATTATTTAAGTGGACTTAGTGAAAGATTAGAGGCTGGCCCATATAGTAAATTTTATTTAGATAAGGCGTTAATCAAGTACTACAGAAAATTAAAACTTTACTGCATAACCACTAATGCTCATCGAGTGCTAGCTGAAGATTCGCTTACTCATCCAGAAAATAGAATGCTTTGGCCACTTCAGAAAGTCTTAAATCAGGAGCAAAAGGATTATAGCGCTTTTATAGTAGATGTTGATTTAAGCGATAGTACGATGGGTCAAATCTCCCAAAAGATATTTGAGGAGATACAGCATAATCAAGGTGAGATTTTTGAGATTGCCTATCGCCAAGGACAACGCTATATTCAATATCTGGATAGAGTACAGCTTAACCCGGTTAAGCAAAACGTTGTAATCAGAACCAATGGTGTGTATATAGTTACTGGGGGTCTGGGTGGAATCGCTCTAGAACTATGTAAATATATGGCTTCGATTAAACCAATCAATTTGATCTTAATCAATAGATCTAAGTTTTCTGCTAAAGGTAATGAGGAAAAAGTTCAAATTATTGAACAATTACAGAAAAAAGGAACAAAGGTTGAGATAATATCTGGAGATGTAGCAGATTTTGCTAGAATGAAAGAGATAATCGAGAAGGTCAAAAAAGATTATGGAAAGATTGATGGTGTCATCCATGCTGCAGGGGTAGCGGGAAATTTATCTTTAATCAAATCGGCTCAAAAAGATGATTTTCTTCAGGTTATCAGGGCTAAAATCAATGGTACGTTAGTTCTCGAAAGATTATTACGGGATCAAATTCTAGACTTCTTTGTAGTGTGCTCTTCACTGAGTAGCAGTATGGGAGGTCAGGGATACGGTTTATACGCATCAGCTAATGCCTTTATGGACTCTTTTAGCTTACTCCAGAGACAATTGGGTAAAAATTATATTTCCATCAACTGGGGTGGTTGGAGTGAGATCGGCATAGCGAAAGGTGTAGAAAGCAGTACAGGTTTGATTGGATTGAAAAATATTGATGGAGTAAGAGCATTTGACCTGATTTTAAAGCATAGACTGGATAATATCTGGGTAGCTATATTGTCAGAAAAAATCAAAGAGGTTTATGCTGAATTTAAATTCTTTAAGCTCAGAGATATTGTCGAAGAGAAAGGATTAAATATTGATATTAGTGAAGAATCGCTTTATGACACCTTAAAGTTATTCTTAGAGGATGTCTATACTGGTGATGATGAACTGACACTTGATAAAAAGATTATGGATCTGGATTTAGACTCAATAGATATAATGCAGTTTGCTGGTAAGATCAAGAAAATGTTTAAGATTGAGCTTTCTCTCAAACTCTTCTTTGAGGAAATAACTGTTGAAGAATTATTTGCCATGATTTTAGAAGCTGTTGGTGGTTCTACAGAGGGTGAAGAGATTCCAAAGCAACCTAAGCAAGACTATTATCCAGTTTCTGCAGCTCAAAAGAGATTATTAATCTTAAATCAGTTTGATCGTGAAGCGACAAATTATAATATCTTTGGTGGTATCACAATTAAGGGTAACTTAGATGTTAACAAGCTTAGAAACGCTATTCAGGGGGTTGTGAACCGCCATGAAGCTTTTAGAACATACTTAGATTTTGTTGGTGTTGAACCAGTACAGAGAATTGTAGATCATCTGTCATTTGATCTTGAGCAATTCGAAGTTGACGATGAAGAAAAGATAGATGAAATAGTCGCTAAACTGATCACTCCTTTTGATTTACATCAAGTACCTTTACTTAGAGTAGGTCTTATAAAACTAGGTGTTGATAAATATATATTTATTTTCAACATGCATCATATAATTTCCGATGCGATCTCTATGGAGATATTTGTCCGAGATATCTTTGATCTCTATCAAGGTAAACAACTAAAAGAATTGCGAATACAGTATAAAGACTTTTCTGTATGGCAAAATGAGATTTTAAAATCTGTAAAATCTCAGGAAGAGTACTGGCTGGCCCAGTTTAAAAATGATATTCCTGTCTTAAATATGCCAACCGATTATCCGCGCCCATCAGAGATGGACTATGAAGGTGACTTAGTAAAATTTGAACTAGATAAAGAGTTAACTGATCGACTGTACCAATTAATTACAGAACAGGGTGTAACTCTATATATGGCCTTATTGGCAAGCTTTAATCTGTTGCTGGCAAAATACTCTGGTCAAGATGACATTGTGGTCGCTTCTCCGATTGCTGGAAGACGCCATGCAGATTTAGAGGAGATTGTCGGTGTCTTTGTCAATACTTTGGCGATGAGAAATTATCCAGCTGATCAAAAGCGTTTTTTAGAATTTTTACAAGAGGTTAAGCAGGATTGTCTGCAGGCTTATGATAATCAGGATTATCAGTTTGAGATGTTGGTAGATAAGTTAAATTTAGAGAGGAACTTAAGCAGAAATCCACTCTTTGATGTTATGTTTATTCTTCAGAATGCTGGGGACTTTGCCTTTAATTTTGAAGGCTTGCAGATTACCCCATATGAGCCAAAGATGAATACATCTCAATTTGACCTGACCTTAGAGTGTTATGAAGCCAAAGAGAGCTTAGTTGTTGCAGTTCGCTATGCCTGCAAATTGTTTAAATCTGAGACTATCGAAAGAATGATGGTTCACTGGACAAATATCCTCAAAACTGTCTTAGATAATCCAGAGATAAAAATCGCTGACATTGAGATGATTTCTCTCGAAGAACGTGAACAGTTATTAGTTGAGTTCAATAATACTCAGACTGATTATCCAAAAGATATGACAATATATCAATTATTTGAAAAACAGGTAAAGAGGACGCCAGATAATATTGCAATTGAATATAATGACCAACAATTAACTTATCGTCAGTTAAATGAAAAGACCAATCAATTAGCTAGAAGATTAAGACTGTTGGGGGTAAAACCTGATACCATTGTAGCAATTATGGTTGAACGTTCATTAGAGATGACTATAGGAATCTTTGCCATTGAGAAAGCTGGTGGAGCATATCTACCGATAAATCCACAATATCCTAAAGACCGTATCGAGTACATGCTGGAAAATAGCCAGACTGACATCTTGCTCACACAGGATAGATTTATGAGCTGGGTTGATTTTGAAGGTGTAGTACTTAACTTAGAAGATCGGGATCTATATCAGGGTGAAGTTACAAACCTTGAACTTGTAAATACTTCCCGGGATATGGCTTATGTAATCTATACCTCAGGTTCTACTGGTAAACCAAAGGGAGTTATGATCGAACATTGGACATTGATTAACCGGCTAAATTGGATGCAGAAAGAATACCCCATTGGTGAGGGAGATGTAATCTTACAAAAAACACCTTTTGTCTTTGATGTATCGGTCTGGGAGATGTTCTGGTGGTCATTACATGGGTCGAAACTTGCTTATCTGACACCTGATGATGAGAAAAACCCTGAAGCACTGGTTGAAGCAATCGAAAAATATAAAGTTACTACTATCCATTTTGTACCTTCTATGTTAAATATCTTCTTAGAATATCTGGATATTTTATCTGATATGAAGAAGTTACGTACGCTTAAACAGGTCTTTGCTAGTGGTGAGGCATTACACAGTCAAATTGTCAATAAATACAATAAATATCTCTATGCAGAAAATAAAACTAAACTTCACAACTTATATGGTCCAACTGAGGCGACTATTGATGTATCTTATTTTGACTGTTCTACAGGTGAAGAGCATAGACTGATTCCAATTGGTAAGCCAATTGATAATATTCAACTTCTGGTTTTAGATAAGAATCTCAAAGTACAACCGATTGGTATACCTGGTGAACTTTGCATCTCTGGAGATGGTCTGGCGCGAGGCTATTTATATCGACCTGAGCTAACGAGTGAAAAATTCGTTCCAAATCCATACTGTCCAGAGGAAAGACTTTATAAGACTGGTGACCTGGTCAGATGGTTATCTGATGGAAATATTGAATATTTAGGAAGAATAGACCGTCAAGTAAAAATTAGGGGTGTACGAATCGAATTAGGTGAGATTGAAGAAGCCTTATTAAATCATGAGAAGATAAAAGAGACAGCAGTGATTGACTGGGCTGATAAATCTGGTAATAAATATCTTGCTGCATATTACGTATCAGATGCAGAATTATCAGTTACTGAGCTAAGAAAGTATCTCGTCAGTATCTTGCCTGAGTATATGATTCCAGCTTATTTCATCTGGTTAGAGAAACTACCATTAAGTACTAATGGAAAGCTAAACTACAAAAAATTACCAGAACAAGAAGGAGTTGCTAAGACTGACATTGAGTATTTGGCTCCAGTTACTGAGATTGAAAAGAGAATGGCTAAAATCTGGGCAGAAGTTTTAGGAACCGAGCAAGTTGGGCTAGCAGATAACTTCTTTGAGTTAGGCGGAGATTCCATTAAAGCAATCCAGATTGCGAATAAGAATCGCGAGGAAGATGTAATACTTACCATCAAAGATATCTTTAAACATAAAACCATTAGCAACTTATTGATGAATGTGGACTATCAAAAAGAGAGTTATCAGATTTCTCAAGAAGAAATAACTGGAGAGGTATTGCTAACTCCTATTCAACACTACTTTTTTGAGCAAAATTTAATCCACTACCACTATTTTAATCAGACTAATCTGTTTACTTTAAGAGAAGATGTCGATTTAGCATTATTAGAGCAAACCTTCAACAGATTGATTGAACATCATGATATATTGAGGATGAACTATCAAATCCTTGAAGACAAGCCTGTTCAGACTATTTCTAGCAATGGCAAAAATGTTTTCAAACTAAAAACCTTTGATTTATCAGATTTTACCTATGAAGAACAACAGAAGAAACTTCAAGAGATCAGTATCAAAGTTCAGGAAGATTTATCTGTTGAAACAGACCTATTAATTCAAGGTGTAGTCTTTGATCTTGGGAAGAATGATAAGAGATTATTAATACCTATACATCATCTGGTAGTAGATGGTGTGTCATGGAGAATTCTCTTAGAAGACTTAGAGACCCAGTATAATTCTAATCTTCAGACGAAACTTCCATTAAAAACGACCTCTTTCAAAGAGTGGAGTCAAAGGTTAGTCAACTATGCTCAGAGTGAAGAGATTGAGATTGGTTATTGGAACCAGATTGACCTTGAGAAGATTACTTCAATCTCTAAAAATCAGGGAGAACCTAATTATTTTAAAGATTTCACTTTACTACTGATTCAATTAGACAAGATACAGACAGAGCAATTATTAACTAAAACATCTGCTGGCTATAATACTGGAATTAATGATATCTTGCTATCTGGACTGACTTTAGCATTCTCCGAAGCCTTCGATCTGGAGCAGATATTGTTGAATACAGAAGGGCATGGAAGAGAAGAGATCTTTCCAGAAGTTAATTTAGGGAGAACAGTGGGCTGGTTTACTAGTCTATATCCAGTTTATTTTGAAAAACAGACTGGTATTGAAGATACTATCAAATATGTTAAAGAGAGTCTGAGAAGGATTCCAAATAAAGGACTCAACTTTGGTTTGGCTAGATATCTTAAGAATAACCCATATCTGAAAAACTTTAAATCAGAGGTCTGTTTTAACTATCTTGGTCAATTTGCAGATGAATTCAGCCAGAATGATGTCACAGGAAGACTGTTAAGAGGAGCCTCAGAGTCATCGGGAAGTAGTACCCATGGTCAGAATGAACATCCTTATCTGATTGAGATCAATGGTCTGATTATTGATGGTAAATTACAGTTTTCATTACTCTATAATCAAAAATTAGTTGATATAGACAAGATGAGGAAGTTACATAAATTATATGGGAAGTATTTGCAAGAGATAATTGAACATTGTGTCAGCAAGAAAGATATAACCTACACTCCTTCTGATTTAAATCTAGAAAATACTCTGAGCGTAGAAGAGTTTGATTATATTGCAGAGCTTGTAGATATTAATGAATCAAGGATATATCCACTTACACCGATGCAAGAAGGTATGTATTTCTTTTACAATTTTGAAGAGGAGAGTAAAAGTTATTATCAACAATTATCTTTCTATATGGAAGGGGAAGTTAGGATAGAGTTACTTAAAGAAGCCTGGCAGGAAGTAATTAACCATTATGACATCTTTAGAACCAGCTTTCTTTGGGAAAATCTGAAAAATCCTGTACAGATAGTTGCAAAATACAAAGAAGCTGAGATTAACTTTATTGAGGTTATAGATTCTGATTTAGCTGAGTTAGAATCTATAAACCAGTATAAAGAAGCTGATCTAGCAAAGGGCTTTGACTTTACTCAAGGCAAATTAAATCGGCTCTCCATAGTTAATTTATCTAAAGATAGATATTGGTTATGCTGGTCATTCCACCATATTTTATTGGATGGCTGGAGTTTACCCCGAATAATGGGACGTTTTATGACAATTTATAATTGTCTCTTAACAGGGATGCAATTACCTGCCAAACCGATCACACAGTTTGCTGCTTATCTTGAATGGTGGCAAAGGCAAGATATGAATAAGGCCAGAAAGTTCTGGGAGTCATATATGAATGATTTTACAGAACCTACTCCTCTACCATATGACAAAAAAACTGAGAAAGGTCAGACTTTCTCAAGGGCTAAACGGGTTGAGGTAGATCTTGGAACAGAAAGAACAAGAGTAATTGAGGAATTTTGTAAAACTAATCAGATTACAGTGAATGTGTTTATTCAGACTATCTGGGGAGTACTTTTACAGAAGTACAATAACACTAATATAAGTTGTTTTGGTATGACAGTTTCTGGACGACCAGCTAATCTGCCTGATGTAGAAGAGATAGTCGGATTATTAATTAATACATTACCAGTATTAATTAAGACAGATAAAGAGATGACCTTTAAGGAATTGTTTAGCCAGCTGAACGAGGAATTGATAGAGATTCGGGATTATGAATATATCTCATTGGCTGAGATTCAGAAGATGAATAATCAGGTCGGGGATTTATTTGACTCAATTATTGTCTTTGAGAACTATCCAGTCAGTTCGGCAGTAAAAGATGATAGTCTGGATTTTCGCATTAAATTTGACAGTGTTTTTGAACAGACTAATTATGATTTTAGTATTTGTGTAGTGAATACCGACAGATTAGTACTGACTTTAAGTTATAATGTAGAACTATTTACATCTGAAACGATAAAAAGAATAAAAGAAGGTATTTTATATCTAATCGACACTGTTGTAGTCAGTCCCGAGATCAAAGTTTCTGGACTTTCGGTTATCTCAAGAACAGAGAAAAAGAAGTTGTTATTTGAGTTTAACAATACTACAGTAGAATATCAGCAGGAGAAAATTATCAGCCAGCTCTTTGAAGAACAGGTCTTAAAAACTCCTGATAATATCGCAGTGGTCTTTGGTGATGATCTGAAAATAACGTACAGGGAGTTAAATGAGAAAGCTAATCAAGTAGCTAGACTGTTAAGAGAAAAAGGTGTTAAGTCAGATCAGATAATTGGTGTCATATTAGATCGGTCGATCGAAATGATTGTAACCTTCCTTGGAGTTTTAAAAGCTGGAAGTGCATATCTACCGATTGATCATGAATATCCGGTTAATAGAATCGAATTTACACTAGAAGATAGTGATGCTAAGCTTCTTGTAACTCAACCAGAGTTGATGGGCAAAGTTAGCTTTAGTGGTGAAGTAATTGATATTACAGATCAAAGGATTTTCACTGCTAAGACGGGCAATTTGGAGACTTTTAATAAGTCAACTGATCTTGTCTATATAATCTATACATCTGGAACCACAGGTAAGCCTAAAGGAGTAATGATTGAACATATTGGACTCTCCAATCTCCAGCAATTATTTAAAGAGGAATTCGGAGTTACAGAGAGAGCGCGAGTAATCCAGTTTGCTTCCTGTGCTTTTGATGCCAGTGTTTGGGAAATTTATATGGCTCTCTTATGTGGAGGATCACTATATATTCCAACGAAAGAAGTTATCAATGATTATCAGGAGATGGAAGAGTATATTAACCGTCATCAGCTTACCATAGTTTCTTTACCTCCTATTTATCTGAGTAATCTTAACCCAGATAATCTGAGTTCTTTAAAAACAGTAATTACTGCTGGATCGGCAACTAATTTTGAATTGGTATATAAATGGAAGGATAAAGTTCACTATATCAATGGTTATGGGCCAACTGAGACAACTGTCTGTACTAGTCTATGGCACTATCAAGATGGGCTAGAAAAATATAATACTGTACCTATTGGTAAGCCAATTTACAATACTAAAGTCTATATTTTAGACAAAAACCTGAATATGGTTCCAATAGGTGGTATAGGAGAATTATGTGTGCATAGTGTTGGTCTTGCCCGTGGATATCAAAATCGTCCAGATATTACAGCAGAAAAGTTTATCGACAATCCTCATCGACCGGGGGAAAGAATTTACCGTACTGGGGACTTAGCCAGGTGGCTAGGTGATGGAAATTTAGAGTTCTTAGGTAGGATCGACCAACAGGTCAAGATTAGAGGGTTTAGAATTGAATTAGGCGAGATTGAAAGTCAGTTGAGAAATCATGATGAGATTAGTGAAACAGTGGTAATTGACCGGGTTGATACTGAAGGAAACAAATATCTCTGTGCATATATTATCTCTGAGACAGATCTATCTGTGGCAAATTTGTGCGACTACTTACTGAGAGAATTACCAGAGTTTATGATTCCAACCTATTTTATTCAGATAAATGAGATACCTCTAACTTTTAATGGTAAGGTTGATCGCCGTGCTCTACCAGCACCTGATGGAAATATTATCACCAGTGGGGAGTATGTGGCACCTCGAAACGAAATTGAGGAAAAACTGGTAACTCTCTGGGCAGAGATTTTGCAAATCAAAAATATTGGTGTTAATGATAAGTTCTTTGAAATTGGTGGTAACTCTTTAAAGATCATGAGATTAACCAGTTTAATCAACAAAGAGTTTAATACTAACCTAAAAGTGACTGAGTTATTCAAATATACTACTATTAGCGAAATGGCGACCTTATTAGGAGCAGATGAAGTGGTTAAAGAAGAAGAACTTGAAGATGAAGATGCATTAGTCTTTGCTTTTCCTGAGTGAATTCTAAATACCTGAGAGACCTGTCAAATGGTGAGTAGACCTATATACCAGAAGACAGGTCTCTATACTGACAATTAAGGGGTGAGTATATTGCATAAAGATCTTGGTATCGATAATAATTTTTATCAAGAAAAAGATATTGCAGTTATTGGCATGTCTGGCAGGTTTCCAGAGGCAAATAATCTAGACGAATTCTGGAATAATTTGATAGCGGGTAAAGATTCGATTAGAGAATTTCCAGAATCAAGATGGGCAGAATTAAAGGCAATCTTTGGTATGGATATAACCGAGACTGTAAAAGGCGGATATATAGATAATATAACTCTTTTTGAGCCAGAGATTTTTTTAATTAGTCAAGAAGAGAGCAAATATATCGACCCGCAACAGAGGCTGTTACTGGAATTGGTGGAAGAAGCCTTTTTAGATGCTGGCTATAACCCTGAAAAGCTAAGTGGTCGAAATATTGGGGTATTTGTGGCTGAAGCTGAGAATTGGTACAGCAGATCGAACGCCAGTTTTTCACCAATGGCTTTTACTAATCGTTTGTCAGTAGCAGGGGTTGGCAGGGTCGCTTATACATATAATTTCTATGGACCAGCTTATGTTGTCGGAACTGCCTGTTCATCTTCCTTAGTAGCACTCAATAATGCATGTCAAAGTATATTATTAGATGAATCAGAGATGGCGCTAGTTGGTGGGGTCAATATAAGTCTAATCCCGACCCAGTTAAAAAATTTAGAACACTTACCTATCACATCAAAAGATCAGAAAGCTAAAACTTTTGACAAAGAAGCAAATGGTACGATTGGTGGTGAAGGTGGTGGAGTTGTCTTACTCAAACCTTTAAAGAAAGCTTTAGAGGATAGGGATAATATTCACGCGATAATCAAAGGGTGTGCAGTGAATAGTGATGGTAATAGATCAAATGGTATGAGTGCACCAAGTGAAGATGGTCAAGCAGAAGTGATCTTAAAGGCATTCGAGGTTGCAGGAATAGACCCTCTGAGTTTATCGTATCTTGAAGCCCATGGCACAGGCACGAAGATTGGTGACCCCATTGAGATTGCTGGAATTAGTAATGCTTTAAACAAGTTGGGCTATCTCAAACATTCTGTCCCCATAGGCTCTTTAAAAACCAACATTGGACATCTTGATGGGGCAGCTGGGATTGCCAATGTAATCAAAGCGATTCTTGCGATTAAGAACAAAAAATTACCTCCATCAATTAACTTTAATGAACCAAACCCATTGATCGACTTTGTAGATTCACCAGTATATGTTAATGACACATTACGTATATTTGATGCAAAATTTCCCCTGACTGTTGGAGTAACTTCACTAGGATTGATTGGAACCAATTCCCATGCCTTGATTCAAGAATATATTGATAATCGTTCTGAGGAGGTGGAAAGCGGAAAAGAGGTTGTAGTTCTTTCTGCACGAACCCAAGCATCTCTTCAGGGTATAATTGACAGATTGAAGGACTATCTAAAAAGGAATCGTGATCTATCACTCAAAAATATCGTTTATACCTTAAATACAGGGCGGAGAGATCTGAAATATAAGTATGCTACTGTGGTAGGCAGTGTTGAAGAGTTAATTACCAATCTCCAAAATTATTCTCCAGAAATTGAGGATGGGGATAACTGGATAACTTATCAGCGAAACCGGAACAAGCTGTCTAGCAAATTAGGTCTGATGGTTTTAGATTTTGCTGATGTAGATGATACCATATTTACCGATTTATATGCCAATGATTATAACTATCGGAGGGTTTATGATCAATCACTAGCAGATGTAGCAGAAGATGATGTACACAACCCCAAAGTCCAATATCTGTTACATTTACATGCCTACACTACCCTGTATGAAAAATATCTTGGTAAACCAAAAGCCATTCTGGGTTTTGGCATGGGTAATATTATTGCTAATTTCCTATCTAAAAAGGTCAGTCTTCAAGATACGATAAAACTATTGAAGAAATATGACAAAGCTAAAATAGATATTCCCGAAGATAAGCTGAGTGGATTTATTGATATGGTAATAGCAAAAGGAATAAACACTTTTGCGATTGTTGCACCTGGTGTCAAGCTTCAAGAGCTTTTTAGTAGACTTCTAGATAAGAAGAGTGAGGCTAACTTAATCGTCTTAGATGAGAAGCGGGACAGATTATTTAACAAGGTGCTGGAGCTATTAAAAGATGGTTTAGAGATTAACTGGAATCGATTTTATCAAGCTGAAGATAGGAAAAAGGTTAGCTTATCAGGATATGTCTTTGACCGGAAGAGTTATTATTTAGAGGGGAACACTAATTTTGGTATCTCAAATTCGGAAGATCCAGAAAATAAATTTGATCAAGAAGAAGCGTATAATCTATTGTATCAACTTGAGTGGGAAGAAGCTATAACCGAAGGAGACTCAATATGTGAAGATCAAAAGAATATCTGGCTCATATTCTACGATGAGCTAGGTATTGGTAGGGAGATCAAGACAGAACTAGAGTTTCTAGACCAGATTATTATTGAGGTCCGGATGGGAACAGAGTTTGAGAAAATATCTTCAACCTGCTATAAAGTCAGTGGGGAAGAGGCAGATTATCATAAACTTATTCGAGAGGTCAAAACTGAGGGATTGGAGTTAGCAGGTGTGATCAATCTTTATAATTGTCATCTCCCAGCTGCCCAATATACATTTCGACAACATGATGAGGTTGAAAAGAATCTATACAGAGGTCTTATGAATGGAGTTTATCTCTACAAGAGCTTAACTGATTCTTTTGCAAAACTCAAAATTTATAATATCACAACTAATGCCCACAGAGTATTAACAAAAGATTCTCTTGTGATGCCAGAAAGCAGGCTCATCTGGGCATTGAACAAAGTGATTAATCAAGAGATGGAGAACTATCAGGCATTTGTTCTAGATATTGATTTGAAAAATGTTGAAAAAGAAGAACTTGCCAGACAGATTATTAAGGAAATTATGACCAATTCTGGAGAGATTTTAGAGATAGCTTTCCGAAATAATAAGCGTTATATCCAACAACTAGTTCAGATCAAGAATATCTGCATTCAAAAGAGTTTGTTGCCACTTAAAGAGGGTGGTCTCTATCTGGTTAGTGGTGGTACTGGAGGGATCGCCTTAGAGATATGTAAGGATTTAGTGCAAAAGCGAAAAATCAAGCTGGTGCTCTTAGATGTAAATCCGCTCAATAGCATAGAGAATTATAAGAGAGAAATAGTTGACTTTATTAAAGATAAGGTTGAATCCTTTGACTATTATCAGGTAGACATTTCTAATTATCACGAAATGGAGACTGTAATTGATGAAATAAAAGCAAAATATGACTGTATTAATGGGGTGATCCATACAGCCGGTTTAATGCATCCTATAACCCCATTGACTGAGTTTGACTCAGCAGGATTTGCGCAGATCATTGCTCCAAAAGTAGCTGGAACGATGATTTTAGAAGAGCTACTTAGAGACCAATTCCTGGATTTTTTTGTGGACTTTTCGTCACTAAACTCTGTTTTGGGTGGATCAGGCTTAGCTTATTATGTTTGTGCGAATGCCTTCCTTGATGGGTTTAGTGTTATGCAACGTCAATTAGGTAAGAGATTTAATACTGTTAACTGGGGTGGTTGGGTTCAGACCGGAATGGGCAGGATAGACCTGCCAAGTGTAAGTAATATAGGACAGGGATTCATGCAAATACAGCGTGAAGAAGGTCTGCTCGGTTTTGAGGCATTGATAAGATATAACCTTGATAATGTCTGGGTATGTAGATTAAGTGATAAAGTAAAGAATTTCTTAAAGGAGATAAGATTCTTTAAAATAGGTGATTTTACAGAATATACTCCTGTGGCTCAGACTGTTCTCATGTCAGGAAATATTCGTGAAAATCTGTCAACCATCTTCAATGAGATTTATGTCGGTGAAGAGTTCTCATATGAGGATCAGATTAATGAGCTTGCTTTTGACTCGATTGATATTATGCATTTTGTCGGCAAGATCAAGAAATGTTATAACGTTGAGGTTTCAGTCAAGTTATTTTTTGAGCCAATAAGTACAGAAGAGCTTTTTACTACTATCGAAAGATTAATCGACAAAGGGACTAGAGAAAGTTCTATCAGGAAGCAGCCTGAGCAGGATTACTACCCAGTATCATCTGCCCAACATCGACTGTTTGTGCTAAATCAATTTGATATAGAAAATATCGGTTATAATATGAATGGTGCCTTGGTCATTGAAGGTAGGTTAGATAAGGAAGCATTTGAACAGACTTTTAGAGCTCTGATCAATCGTCACGAAGCTTTAAGAACCTCATTTAATTTGAACGATGGTAAGCCTGTTCAGATTATTAAGAAAGAGATTGAATTTGCGATCGATTATTTTGATCAAGATCATTTAGAGGCTCTTGGTGGTGATATCGCGAAGATTGTAGAAGAGTTCATTCGCCCCTTTGATCTGACAGTAGCCCCATTGATGCGGGTAGGTTTACTGGATTTAGGTTCGGAAAAATATCTATTCCTCTTCGATATGCATCATATCATCTCAGATGGGGTTTCAATGGGAATTTTTATCAGTGATTTTATTGATCTTTATCAGGGAAAAACATTGAAGAGTGTAGATATTCAATACAAAGACTTTTCAATCTGGCAAAATGAATTATTCGCTTCTGAAAAAATAAAGATGCAAGAAGAATTCTGGCTAGACAAATTTACTGGAGAGATTCCTATACTTAACCTACCGACAGACTATCCACGACCTTTGGTAATGGATTTTGCTGGTGATGGAGTACTTTGCACACTAAATGAAGAATTAACCAGTGCTATCAAAGGGTTAATGCAAAATACCAATACTACCTTATATATGGTTTTATTAGCTATATATAATGTACTTTTGGCAAAATATACTGGTCAAGATGATATAATTGTGGGATTGCCAAGTTCAGGAAGAAATCATGCAGATGTTGAGCAGATTATGGGGATGTTTGTCAACACATTGGCGATGCGCAACTTCCCGAAAAAAGATAAGACTTTCAGCGAATTTTTATATGAGGTTAAAGAAAATGCGTTGAAGGCTTATGATAATCAAGATTATCAATTTGAAATGCTGGTAGAGAAACTTGATTTACAGAGGGATGCCAGTAGAAATCCACTCTTCGATACGATGTTGGCACTGCAAAATACCAGGATGCCTGAGATACTAATCCCAGGGCTCAAATTTGTCCCATATGAGCGGAAAAAGAAGACAACTAACTTTGATCTTTTGCTAGATGCTGCTGAGAAGGATGATAAGATTAATCTTAGTATGGAGTACCGGGTCAAATTGTTCAAACGTGAGACTATCGAAAGGCTAGCCCAGCATTTTGAGCGAATTGTGACTGAAGTGACACAAAATCTGGAGATTAAAATAGGAGATATAGAGATTATCTCAGAGAACGAAAAAGAAGAACTATTATATAATTTAAATGCTTCTTGTCAAGAGTATCCATCAGAAGTGACAATTCATCAATTAATTGAAGAACAGGTAGATCAGACACCTAATAATCAAGCATTAGTATATAATGGTCAAGAATTAACCTATTCTCAGTTAAACGTGCATGCTAACCAATTAGCCAGACATTTACGGCAAAAAGGAGTTGGCAGAGATCAATTTGTCGGTATTATGGTCAAGCCTTCTCGAGAAATGATGGTGGGAATTCTCGGCATATTAAAGGCTGGTGGAGCATACTTACCAATCGACCCTGATTATCCAGAGGAGAGAATTGAGTACATGTTACAGGATAGTGGAACCAGAATCCTCTTAACCCAGTCTGAGTTATCAGGCAAGGTTGAATTTGATGGAGAGGTTATAGCACTAGAAGAAAATGGAATATATCAAGGAGAATGCCATAATCTCGAAAACATCAATACAGCTACAGACCTGGCTTATGTAATCTACACCTCTGGATCAACTGGTCAACCAAAAGGGGTTATGATTGAGCATAAATCATTGGTAAACCTAGCTTATTGGCATGTGCGGACATATCAGGTAACTGAGGCTGACAATGCCACCAAATATGCAGGCTTCGGATTTGATGCTTCTGTCTGGGAGATATTCCCTTATATGATTACTGGAGCAACTATTCACATCATTGACGAAGAGCTGAAGCTAGATATGGAAAGACTTAATGGATATTTTGAGCAGAACCAGGTGACGATTAGCTTTTTGCCAACTCAGATCTGTGAACAGTTTATGAACCATGATAATAAATCCTTACGGATTTTGTTGACTGGTGGTGATAAGCTGAAGAAATTTATTAAGCGGGATTATCAGCTTTATAACAACTATGGTCCAACAGAAAACACCGTTGTCTCAACATATTGCTTAATTACTGAGACTCATCATAACATTCCGATTGGTAAACCTGTAGATAATACCAGGATTTATATTCTTGATGAGAAGAATCAACTCCAACCTATTGGAGTTACGGGTGAGTTATGCATCTCTGGAGTTGGGCTTGCACGCGGATATCTGAATCAGCCAGAGCTTACTCAGGAAAAATTTGTCGCTGACCCTTTCTTCCCAGATGCTAAGATGTACCGAACTGGGGATCTGGCTCGATGGACTGTTGATGGCAATATCGAGTTCTTGGGTCGAATTGACTATCAGGTAAAAATTCGGGGTTATCGGATTGAACTGGGTGAGATCGAAAATCAGCTCTTGAAACATCCAGAAATTAGAGAGGTTATTGTAATCGACCGTCAGAGTGCAAATGGCGAAAAATATCTGGCCTGTTATTATATTAGCTCAGAGGAACTATCTAAAGAGGAGTTAAGAGATTATCTAGCAATTAATTTACCTGAGTATATGATACCTACTTCTTTTACAAAACTTGAGCAGTTACCTTTGACTGCTAATGGTAAATTGGATAGAAAAGCATTACCTGAGACTGAAGAGATGCAGCAAACCTGTTATACTGCTCCACGCAATTCCACTGAAGAGATTGTCAGTCGGATCTGGACTGAACTTTTGGGGAGTAAGCAGGTAGGGATTTATGATAATTTCTTTGAACTGGGTGGAGATTCGATTAAGGCTATTCAGATTGTTTCGAGGACTAAAGGACATGGTATAAATATCATGGTAAAAGACATTTTCAGGTATAAGAATATTGCCAGCTTATTAGAAAATGTAGACTATCATGAAGAGGCATTGCAGATTTCTCAAGAAGTTGTAACAGGTGAGGTTAGCTTAACTCCGATCCAAAGTTGGTTCTTTGATCAACAATTTGTAGAACCACAATATTTTAACCAGACTTACATTGCCAGATTACAGAATGATGTAGATCTTAACTTATTAGAGGAAGCCTTTAGGAAACTGATTGAACATCACGATGCTCTCAGAATTAAATATTCTAGAGTTGAAGAAAAGGTTATTCAATATAACCGTGGCATAGATGAAGTTAGTTTTAAACTGGAGCATGTTAATCTTGTCAACTATTCAGCCGAGGAGCAAAAGCAAAAACTAAAAGAGTTTAGTGAGGCTATTCAACAAAAGCTTGATTTAGAGAAAGACCTGTTGATCAAAGCAATAGTATTTGACTTAGGTGAGAATGGTAAAAGATTAGTAATACCAGTACATCATCTGGTAATAGATGGAGTATCCTGGAGAATCTTTTTTGAAGATCTACAAAGCTTATATATTTCCAGGCTTGATAAACCATTGCCATTAAAAACTACTTCCTTTAAGGAGTGGAGTGAAAAGTTAACCCAATATGCTAAAGAGTATGAGCTAGATTTAGATTATTGGGAAAAGATTAAATTAGACAGAGTAACCTCCTTAGTAACTGATCAGGTCGATAATTACTTAAGAGATCACAAGAGCTTACAGATTCAATTGACTGAGGATGAGACAGAGAAATTACTGACTAAAGTAAGTTGGGTCTACAATACAGAGATAAATGATCTCTTATTATCTGCTCTTACTCTAGCCATAGAGCAGGCTTTAGGCATCAATAATATTTTGATAAATTTAGAGGGTCATGGTCGTGAGGAGATATTTAAAGATGTTGATCTGTCCAGGACAATTGGTTGGTTTACCACTACTTATCCAGTCTATTTTGAAAGTAAGGATGGGATAGGAGAGACCATTAAACATGTTAAGGAAAGTCTTCGCAGAGTACCAGCGAAAGGACTGAATTTTAGTATCACCAGGTATCTCCAGAATAATCAACGGTTAAAAGAACTAAATCCAGAAATATCCTTTAATTATCTAGGTCAATTCTCCAACACCACAGATTTAGAGGATATCAGTGTATTGATGAGTTGTACTGATGATCCTGGAATGTCGTTCCATAGAGATAATAAACATCCTTATTTGATCGATTTTAATGGAATGATCAGTGATGGCAAACTACAGTTTAACTTAAGTTATAATGCAAAATATTTGGAAGATGGTAAGATAGAAGAACTGCAAAGAGTATTTCACCAGAATTTATTGGCGATAATCAATCACTGCCTTACAAAAAGTAAGCGAATATTTACACCGTCTGACTTTGGGTTAGAAAAGTATATTACCCAAAAAGATTTTGCTCAAATAGAGTCAAAGATTGATCTGAGTCAGGCAAAGATCTATCCATTGACCCCAATGCAGGAAGGAATGCTTTTCTATAATATGTTGAATTCAGATGGAGACAACTATTATGAGCAAATTTGTTTCTATATTGATGGAGATTTAGATATTGCTAAGATGGAAGAGGCCTTTAGAGAGGTTGTCAATCGCCATGAAGCTTTGAGGATCAACACATTCTGGAAAGGGCTTTCAAAACCTGTACAGATAATAAGACCAAAGTCTGAGATCGGCATAACCTATCTAGACAAATCTGGGGCTAGTGATTATCTGACAGAATTAATTGAGGATTTTAAGATCAAAGATCTCGCCAACAAATTTGATTTTGAGAATGGTGAACTGACCAGGATGACTTTGATCAAGGTCAGCACTCAAAAATATTTCGTCGCTTGGACTTTCCACCATTTGCTCTTAGATGGTTGGAGTGTCCAAATAGTATTACGAGATCTGTTACTGATCTACAATGACCTGCTTAATCAAAGAGAACTACTAGGACTGCCACTGGCTCAGTTTAGTAATTATTTGGAGTGGTTAAAGGATAAGGAAGTAAAGATGGGGGTAAGATTCTGGCGTAATTATCTCAAAGACTTTGAAGAGCCTACTTTCTTACCATATGACAAAAAAGTTAGTAATGACCAGGTAATTACAACACTAGCTAAAAGAGAGTATCTATATGACTCAGAGACTACAGCTAGGATTAATCAGTTCTGTAAAACAGCAAGTATTACACCCAATGCGTTTATCCAAACTATCTGGGGTTTATTACTACAAAAGTATAATAACACAGAGATCAGTTGTTTTGGCAGCACAGTTTCTGGTCGACCTGCTGATTTGCCAGATGTAGAAAGTATTGTCGGGATTTTTATTAACACACTCCCAATTATTGTAAAACGCACAACAGAAGATAACTTGTTAGACCTGTTGAGGAGAGTAAATGATGAATTAGTTGAGCTACGTGATTGGGAATACTTCCCATTAGTTGATATTCAAAAGATAAATAATTATACTGATCAATTATTTGATTCATTATTAGTCTTTGAAAACTATCCAACCAGTGCGGTAGATCAGAGTCAATATCCAGACTTCCAGATAAAATTTGATTCAGCTTTTGAATTAACTAATTATAATCTAAGCATTACAGTTATCTTTGACCATACACTTCTTTTCAGGTTTGGTTATAACCCGGCGGTATTTAGAGAAGAAACTATTGCAAAGATCGAGAGTCATCTGATTGAGCTCATTGATTTTGTGCTGACAAATCCAGAAGCAAAGATTAAAGAGGTATCAATTGTTACTGATGAGGAGAAAGAGAAATTATTGTTCAAATTTAATGAGACAGACTCTTCATATCCAAAAGAAAAGACAATCCAACAATTATTTGAAGAACAGGTTAGTAGACATCCAGACAAGGTAGCTCTGGTTTTGGGAGAAGACCAGTTAACCTATAGGCAACTGAATGAAAGAGCTAACCAGTTAGCGAGGGTTTTAAGAGCAAAAGGTGTAGGAGCTAATCAGATTGTAGGTATGATTATTGAGCGTTCTTTAGAGATGATAGTCGGAATTATGGCCATCTTTAAAGCTGGAGGGGCATATTTGCCGATTGATCCTGAATATCCTGAGTCTAGAATAAGATTTATGCTCGAGGATACCCATACTCAACTACTCTTAACTCAGAAACATCTTCTAGATCAGATAGAGTTTTCTGGTGAAATACTTGACTTGACAGATACAGAGCTTTATCAGGGTGATGGGTCAAATCTAGAATGTGTGAATAATTCAGCAAATTTGGCATATGTGATCTTCACCTCTGGTACCACTGGAAAACCTAAAGGAAACCTGACTTCTCACTATAGTATTGTCCGGGTAGTGAAAAATACTAATTATATTGAGATTACTCCAGAAGATAAGCTATTACAACTGTCCAACTATGCCTTTGATGGATCAACCTTTGATATTTATGGAGCACTGTTAAATGGTGCTACTCTAGTAATGGTCTTAAAAGAGACAATTCTCAACCTAATAAAACTATCAGAAGTAATTAAGAAAGAAGAGGTTAGTGTATTTTTTGTTACAACTGCATTGTTTAATACACTGGTCGATTTAGATATTCAAGCTCTCACCAAAGTGCGGAAGATTCTATTTGGTGGAGAAAGGGTATCTGTGGTACATGTACAGAAGGCGTTAAAGGTTTTAGGTCTTGGTAGATTGATCCATGTCTATGGACCAACCGAGAGTACTGTCTTTGCTACCTATTATTTTATCGACCACTTTACAGAAGATACAGAGAATGTTCCTATCGGAAGTCCGCTTGCTAATACCCAGATTTACATTCTGGATAAAGATGATAATTTACAAGCAATTGGCCTTCCAGGAGAGATTTATATTGGTGGCGATGGTCTGGTTAGCGGATATTTAAACCGCCCTGAGCTTACAGAGGTTAAATTTGTAGAAAATCCATTTATGCCGGGTAAAAAGATGTATCGGACAGGGGATTTGGCTAGATGGCTACCAGATGGTAATGTAGAGTTTTTAGGGAGAATAGATCATCAGGTAAAAATCCGCGGTTTTAGAATCGAACCAGGGGAAGTAGAAAATCAGATACTGATCCATTCAGATATCAGAGAAGTGATAGTTACAGTTGAGACAGACTCTACAGGTGGTAAATATCTCTGTGCATATTATGTAGCCAGAAAAGAACTGTTGGCAGCAGAGTTAAAAGAATATCTACTTCAGGAATTACCAGCTTATATGATTCCAGCAGTCTTTATGCAGCTAGAAAAGCTACCACTGACCTTGAATGGCAAGATTGATCGAAAAGCTCTACCAAAGCCAGAGCTACATATAGTAGGTGGTGAATATATGGCTCCTGAAGATGAATTACAGGAAAAATTAGTAGCCATCTGGGAGGATATTCTGGGGCTAGAACAGGTTGGTATCGACGATAATTTCTTTGAAATTGGTGGTCATTCACTAAAAGCTACTACCTTTATCTCTGAACTTTATAAAGAACATAATATCGAACTTCCTTTAAATGAAGTATTTAAGAGACCAACCATTAGAGAACTAAGTCAGGTTATTCGTGAGCAGGCTGCGTTTAGTTTTGCTGGAAAAGATCCAAATCTGGTTCTATTAAGTAGAGGCACAACTCAAGATAAACATCTCTTTATGATACATGCAGGTAATGGTGAGATAGAGGTATATATGAAGTTAGCCAACAAATTATATCCCGAATTTAACTATTGGGGAATTAAGTCAGACCGGTTTGAGAATCTAGCACCACAGAATATAAAGATTGAAGATTTAGCAA
The DNA here is from genome assembly GCA_023128035.1 of Halanaerobiales bacterium. The sequence continues at coordinate 37,509 of JAGMES010000018.1, forward strand.
AATATTATGCAGAAAAAATAAAACGGCTTCAGCCCAAAGGACCATATTATCTGTTTGGGTGGTGTATTGGAGGTTCGATTGCTTTTGAGGTGGCAAACTGTTTAGAAAAAGAAAATGAGGAAGTCAAGTTATTAGCCTTAATAAACTCTTCCGGGCCAGATAAGAGTTTGTATGAGCAAGTTAGTCCTTTTACCTTAGAGAGTGAGCTTGGACTTGTACGACACATCTTCAATGATGACCAGCTTCTGAGTAGATTAAAAGAGGTGAAGGAAATAGAAGAGGTCTGGCCAATAGTAGTGAATTATATGTTGGAGACTAACTTTGAGATTAATAATTTGAAACAGGATGCCATATTCCAAAGAGATTTTGCCAAAACTATTCCAAACTTTGAAACAGCAAATACAACAGAAGTGATCTATTACTTTAATGTTATTAGAAGCTATTTTACAACTAGAGGTTTATACACACCTAGCAAAAAGTTGGATGCTGATATTCATTATTTTGAAGCCAACAAGACAAAGTTACCTACAAAAGGTAACTGGAACAATTATACTACCAATGACTTTACTGTGTATGACATTCAGGGTGACCATCATTCGATTTTTGACGAACCTGATTTAAACGAGCTGGCTGGAATTTTAAACAATCTATTGTGGAATAATCAATAGTCTAAGTATTAAACTCCCACTTGCATATAAGTGGGAGTTGCTTTATTTTTTCATTAAACTAGGATTTTTGCAGTAGAGTCAAAATTAATTTACTCAAACTGTAGATTTTTAACTCAATAAAAGTTATAATTATGGTGAATAGTTAATTTTGCCGAATAAATTAAAATACGCTAACGGGAGGTAGTTACATGGAGAACAAAGTAATTCTTGAAATCCATAATTTAACTAAGATTTTTAGCAAGAAAAAAGTCGTAGATGATCTCAATTTAACAATTTATGAAGGAGATATATACGGCTTTTTAGGACCTAATGGTGCAGGTAAAACCACGACCATTAGGATGATTTTAAACTTGATTTATCCAAGTTCTGGAATGATACATTTAGATGGATATAATGTGCAGACAAATTTTCTTCAAGCTATAAGCCGAGTCGGGGCATTAGTAGAGATACCAAAGTTTTATCTGTCTTTAACAGCGTATCAAAATTTAAAGATTATGGCAAATTTGATTCCTGGAATAGGCAAAGAGCGGATAGAAGAAGTTTTAGACATAGTCGGCATTTTGGAACGGGCAGGAGATAAGGTAAAGACTTATTCTTTGGGGATGAAACAGCGGCTTGGTATTGCCGGAGCACTGCTAGGAAATCCCAAACTGGTGATCTTAGATGAGCCAACTAACGGGCTTGATCCTCAGGGAATGATTGAGATCAGAAAAACGATCAAACAATTGGCCCATGAGCAGAAAATAACATTTTTCATCTCTACTCATCTTTTACATGAAGTAGAGCAGATCTGTAATAGGGTAGCTATATTACACAAAGGAAAACTACTGGCCCATGGCAGGGTTAAAGACTTACTTTATACAGATAATGAGGTGATAGAAGTATATACTAAAAATCCGCAAAAAGTAAAAGAATGTGCGAGAAAATTGAACTTTGTCAAATCTATCAAAAAGGCTTCTACAGGATTGTATATTCAGATTGCGAAAGGTTATTCTAAGAATCTGTTGAACAAATTAGTTTCAGAGACAGGTGAGATTGAGTATTTTGTCCCACGAAACCAATCTTTAGAAAAATTCTTCATAGATTTAACAAAGGAGGGTGAGGAAATTGCGTAATTTAGTTTTCAATGATATTTATAAAGTCTTTACTGGTAAGAAAATGTACATATTTATAATAATCAGTCTGGTGTTTTTATTAATTTTATCTGTCGGGATTAAAGTAGTAAAAACCATGCCAGATGCTACCAATGATCCACAAATTTTAAATATCACTGGACAGTCATTTCCATTGGTGGTATTAGATATATTTGTGAATTTGTTCTTCCCAATTTTCTTATTTATGATAATCGTTGACCTTGTAACAGAAGAACTGGTTAATGGGACTGCGAAGTTTACCCTTTTACGTCCAGTAAAGAGAGGAAAGATTGTCATTTCCAAGGCTATTTCGGTATTTTTACTTTTAACACTCTTCTTAGTCATAAATTTGATCATAGCATATTGTTTAGGTGCAGTAATTTTAGGTTGGGAAGGGAACTTCATTATTAACGGGATTAGTTTGGACACTGTTGAAGGTATAGTTACAACTATATCAAGTTATTTGATCTCTTTAGTGCCATTATTTGCCTTTGGAATGGTATTTTTGATATTATCAATTTATGCCACTAGTGCAAGTTCAGGAATTTTAATAGGTTTAGGATTGATGTTTCTTTTAAAGATAGTAGGTTCAGTTATTAGGCCAATTGGTTTATTTATTATTACTGAGCATTTTGCTCTATATACTAATCTGATAGATAGTGTTAATTGGAATGGTCTTGGTAAAGGGGTAGCAGTAAGTTTGGTTTACAGCGTATTGGGATTAATGTTCAGTATTAAGGTGTTTAAAGAAAAAGATATTTTATTCTAAAAAGGGAAGGTGACTTTTATGAAGCGTATGAGCATTTTACTTATGGCGGTAGTATTAGTTTTTCTAGTATTCTCAAAAACAAGTGCCAATGTTAAAAATGACCCACTTTGGCAAAAAGCTTTATCAATTATGGAAGCTAATCAATTCTGGGTTGCTAAAGATATATATAGCCACATTGAAGATCTAAACCGCAAAGGTGAGTTAGAGAATGTACTAGAGCTATATATAGAGAGTGTAATTAAGCCTAATGGTGAGGTAAAAATCCAAGTTGTAAAGGTCGCAGAGAATTCTGAGGATATTACTAGTAAGCGGAAAAATGATTTAATGGAATTGAATCAAGAGGCTCTTAATTTAGATGGTTTTCAATCAAATCCTTATAGTGAAGCATTGAAAAATAATCTGGATGTTAAACAGACAGGTCAGGTTAAAGTGATCGATGAAATGAACTGTATCGGCTATGAGTTCATGATTACTAGCAATAAAAAAGATATTTCCTGTATAGCCTGGATTGAAGAAAAAACAGGTATTCCTTTACAGATAGAGTATTATCCAAAAAAATCTTTGAAAATGTTAGGGGATTTTCAGAACATCTCTACGTACAAATTTTCTGCTGATGAATGGTATATCAAAAATACAGTAATCAATACGACAATAAATATTCTTATTATCAAAAGAACCCTCATTATGTCGATGGATTTTAGTAATTATGAGCAAAAATAGTGATATTTTTGAAATGGAATAATTTGAGATTTAACATAAAACACTCTATTTAGATATTGAATGAATGATGTAAGTAATAAAATAGATACAGAGCAAACCTTTTCATGTATTGAAAAATCTCACTCGTTTCTGAAGTGAGATTTTTTTCATTATAAAGAATAGATGTGACTGTTATAGGAAGAAGTTATTATTTATATAGACCAAATATATGCATTAGCAGACTGGTTCTCTCCTGCTGAAGTTGAGACTCCTACTATATCTATTCGATAGAAAGTATCTTTATTGTGTGCCATTTCTAGTACTTCTAACTCTTTCATCCATGGTTCTTCAGGAATAATTTTTGCTGCAAATTCTTCCACACTTGGGATTCCATGGTTAGGCATACCTAGAGTTAGCAACTTATCTACTTGACTAGTTCCATTGAAATATTTAAATAAGCTTTTGAAACTAGACCACCCATACTATGAACAACCAAATCAATCTTGTCAAAGCCTGTAGAAGTGCATACATTATCTACATGACGAAATAAAGATTTAGGAAACTGTAGATTAAATCAAGCTGGAAAGAGGTGTGACAATGAATTAAAGGCAGTCAAAATCTTTCTTCCTATTCGGTATATTTGGTTAATGAGTTTACACTGTTATGGTTCTAGTGAGTGGGGAAGAGATTGGATTAGTGACGATTATTATGATGTTTTTCTTGGTCAGATATATATTGATAAAAATGAAGTAAATTAATAGTAAAAAGAAGGTTAAAGCAATTTAATGGAGAAATATTGATTATATAAATTTAATTATTGGATAAGACTAAAAATCAAAGAGGGGGTATTATTTATGCCTAAAAGACTGATTTTTCTATTAATTTTTTTATTAAGTACCACAATACTATTTTCTAGCACACTCTTAGCTTCTTTTGAAAATCTTGGTATTAAGTATAAAGATTATACAAAAAAGAGTGTGGTAAAAGTGCCTCTTATTACATGGGGAGCAGATATCGCTACAATTTATGGTAACGGTAATAACAAAGAAACAGCTAAAAACTCAATATTTGCAAAACAAGGGTTAAAGCTAGAGCTATTTAGAGAAGATGATTTTACCAAGCAAGTAGAAGAGTACATTTCCGGTGAAACCCCTTATTTGAGGGGAACTTTGGGGATGATCAATATGGCTTTAGAAGTGTTAAATAACAGGAGAGAAACAGAGCCGATTGTAATATATCAACTTAGTTGGTCTGCTGGAGGAGATGCCTTAGTAGTAAAAGATAACATTAAATCTATTAAAGACTTAAAAGGTAAGACAATAGCTATTCAACAGTATGGGCCACATGTAGATTATTTAATGAAATTATTAAAAGATAGCGGGGTTTCTTTAGAAGATGTAGATATTCGCTGGACAAAAAATCTGGTAGGTTTTGAAAATGGCACTCCTGCTGAAAAATTTTATCAAGACGGAGTAGATGCAACTTTTGTAATTATACCAGATGCTTTGGCTCTTACAAGCAATGGTACTGTAGGGACAGGTGCAGAAGATTCTGTTAAAGGTGCAAGGATACTTTTATCAACTAAAACAGCTAATAGAATAATTAATGATGTTTATGCAGTAAGAAGAGACTACTATGAAAATAATAGAGAAGATGTAGAAAAATTTGTACATGGATTATTTTTAGCCGAAGAACGTTTGCGAGAAATTTTTAAGAATAAAAAGAGTGCAGAATATAGTGAAGTAATGAGTAAATCTGCAAAAATTCTTTTAGATAGTGAACAAGCAGTAGCAGATGTTGTTGGACTTTATTATGATGCCGAGTTTTCGAGATTTCGCGGAAATGTAAAATTCTTTTTAGACAATAAGTATCCAAGAAATTTCGAAATTATAACAGCAGAAATACAAGAATTTTTACTTCAATTGGGAATATTAAGAAAAGAATTTATAGTAAACAAGGCAGACTGGGATTATGAGAAATTTAAGTCAGGACTGAAAGATGTTGAAACAGTGGAAATTCCAAAATTTAACAAGGAAGAAGTTGCACAAATTATAAATAAAAGACAACAACAGGGTAATATAGATGATGGAGAGTTGTTTTCCTTTGAAATATACTTCAAGCCAAATCAGAATACTTTTAATGCAAATTTATATAAAGATCAGTTTGAAAAAGTAATAGAGTTGGCATCTACATATGGTGGAGCGATAATTACTGTCGAGGGACATTCTGATCCAATGGGATATCTTAGAAAAAAACAAGAAGGTGCATCAGAAATTATACTTAGAAAAATACAACAAGCTGCTAAAAATTTAAGTCTTAGTAGGTCAAATAAGGTAAGAGATGAGATAATCAATTATGCCAATCTCCTTGGAGTATATATGGATATTTCTCAATTTGCAACTGTAGGATATGGAATAGATAATCCAAAGTATCCTATACCAAGGACGCAACAACAGTGGTTAGATAATATGAGAGTAGTATTTAAAATAATTCAAGTTGAAGCGGAAGAGAATCTATTTGTACCACTTGATTTTTAGTAAAAAAAGGGGGGAGAGTAAGTGGCAAAAAAGAATAATAAAACCTGGATGCTGATATTAATTATAGTCTTAATATTTGTCGTACAAAAATTAAGCGATGATAACAATAATAGAGATACATATACACAAAACATTAACAATAAACCAGTGGAAACAAAAGAGACTGTGTATAAAGTGGAACCAAAAAATTGGTTACCAGAATCAGGAATGGAAGGCATAGACTTAGATAAAGATTTACTTCGACAAAATTATTATATAGTCTTTGATGGTTCTGGAAGTATGGACGGAAATAAATTAGTAACTGCTAAAAAAGCACTTAAAGAATTTATAAAAGTAGTACCAGAATCAGCTAATTTAGGTCTTTTAGTATTTGATGATCAAGGCTTAAGTGAAAGAGTTCCCCTTAGTTTTGATAGGGAGTTCTTGATAAAAGAAATTGATGAAGTTAATGCAAACAGAGGAACACCTTTACATAGTGCGATAAGCTTAGCATATGAAAAACTAAAATTTCAAGGACTAAAGCAACTTGGGTATGGTGAATACAATCTTGTAGTTGTTACAGATGGGGAAGCCAGTGGAGGACAGGATCCAACTGGTATCGTAAATAGGATTTTAAAAGAATCTCCCGTGTTTATACATACCATAGGATATCGGATTGGAAAAAAACATTCTTTAAATCAACCAGGCAGAATAGAGTATAAGTCGGCAGAAAATTATGACGAATTGAGAAAAGGGCTTGAAGACGTTTTGGCTGAGTCTGAAGATTATACTGTAATTAACTTTTAAATGAGGGGTTTTATATGAGAAGTAATAAACAGCGTGGGTTAATATTATTTATAATTGGAGTAATTGTTGTTTTGGGAATAAGATTTATTACACCGATTTATCAGGACAACTTTCTAAAGAAAACCAGTGATGCCGAAGGTGATAAAAAAATAGTAGTAGCTTTAGATAGCTGGGTAGGATATTTCTACTTCAGAAGCCCTGTTTTTAAAAAGCTGATGAGAGATTCAGGATATATGATTGAAGTAATAGATGATAATGCTGATTACGAAACAAGGATGAAAAAATTTAAAAATGGAGAATATGATTTTGCTGTAGCTACAGTGGATTCATACATTTTAAATGGTAGTAAAGAAAAATTTCCAGGAACAATTATATCTGTAATTGATGAGAGTAAAGGTGGCGATGCTATAGTTGGCTGGGAAAGTAAGGTAGCAACTATAGATGTTCTAAATGAAAGTGAACATATAAAGATAGCATATACCCCCAATTCTCCGAGTGAGCATTTGCTAAAATCTGTAGGAGTACATTTTGGTATAGAGTATCTAACTAAGAACGATGATTGGAGAATTCCGACTGAAGGCACTGTAAAAGCATTGCAAGCATTGAAAAAGAAAGAAGCAGATGTTGCAGTTCTGTGGGAACCTGAGCTTACTCAAGCATTAGAAATACTAGGGGTAGTAAAACTACTTGGGACAGAAGATACTGAAAAGTTAATAGTAGATATATTATTGGTGAATAGAGCATTTTCTGAAAAAAACCCTTTAGATGTAGAGATATTTCTAAAAAATTATTATAAAACGCTTAAAATATATAGAGATGATAGAGGGCTTTTGGAAAAAGATGTGAAGAAGTATATGAAATTAAAGCAAAGTCAAATTGATATAACATTAAAAGGTGTGAGATGGTATAATCTCAACGACAATGCAAGATGGTTTGGTGTTGATGGTGAAAACTATCAGGATGAAATAATATCGGTTATAGAATCGACTGTAGATATTTTAATCGACAATAATGATTTTAATGAAAATCCACTGCCAAACAATGACCCTTATATGATTGTAAATTCTAAATATGTTAGTGATCTTTATAATAATGGTATACTTTTAGATGATAATCAAAGTGTTAATGTTAAAAACAGATTTAGTAAATTAACTGATGATGAATGGGATGAATTAAGAACTGTAGGAACCCTTAAAATAAGGCCCATTACATTTCAAAGTGGTACATATGAAATTAACAACAGTGGAAACATTGAATTAGAAAAAATAATTAAAGATATAAAACACTATCCAAATTTTAGAATACTAATAGAAGGACATACTGGAACAAGAGGCGATGAAGATGAAAACAAAAAACTGTCATTTAAGAGAGCTCAGTCTGTAAAAGAATATTTAATAAATACTTTTGGGATAGAAGAAAACCGTATCCGAGCAGTAGGACGGGGAGGGCTTGAACCTCTAAAAAGAAAAGAGGGTGAATCGTCCCGGAGCTATAATTACAGACTGATGAGAGTTGAGATGCATCTCTTAACAGAAGATTTTTGAGGGGGATATCATGAGTAAAAAGAGTGATTTGACTATAAACGACTATACACAGGAAGCAATACAAAAAGCTGCCATAAGTAAAATAATGGATAATACAGTCTCGACTTATTCATTAACAATTGGTGGAATAGGTTTAGTATCAGCTCTTGTTTTTGGCAAAAAAGAGTGGCTTTATGCATCCTGTGGACTAATAGTTATTGCTTTATTAGTTTATCTAGTCAATTATGTATTTAGAAGGGATGTTTTTGCAAAAAAATATGTAGTTTTATTAAATAGAAGAAGTGAAGAAAAAAGAGTGGAATTGCTTGAAAGAATTAAACACATTCTCGCAGAATATGGTAATAACAGTGAACTAAGAGTTTTTTCAAGTCAGGGTGAAGAACAATTTACAAGAATAAAGGAAAAGTATCTAAATTACAAAGATTGTTTAGAGGACAAGTTTGATCCAAATGAACTAACGTATGGTAGATTTTTGGGTGCGGGAGAGCAGATATATTTTTCAGTGTTAGACAACCTTGAGAGAGTAACATCAGCCTTAAAAATAGTTTCAGGAATAGATGAAGAATATATTCGCCAGAGGATGCAGCATTTGGATATCTTAGCTCAAGAAAACAGATTACAAGAAGCAGATAAAAAAGAGATGAAGACACTTAGTGATAGATTAGCACTTAAAAAGCAGCAGATGGATAAAATTAATGAGTTGCTTACTATAAATGAAGAAGCTATGACACAACTTGATCAGTCAACAGCAAGACTATCAGAATTGAATACTACTAGAAATAGAGCTTCTGTAGATATAGCTACAGCTAGAGAAGAACTAGAAGAGTTGATAAAGAGGAGTAGTAAATATTCAGTCTAATATTTTCACAAAGGGGGATTAAAAATGGCTCAAGAAAATAGTACCAAAACATTAAAATTATCTCTTCCTAATACTTCAAAATTGAAGGAAGAGCTTGCGTTAGTAAAACCAGAGGAAATTGTACCAACAGAGCAAGATAAGAATGAACTTGAGGAGTTTTCTGATGCATTTGTTAAAGAAATATTAAGTTTTGAAGAAAACGATTTTGATGCTATGGAAAAAAGTAAAGCATCGATTGAATTGTTAGGAGACAAAGTTCAAAAAGAAGCAACAAGAAGAAGCCGAATGTTACAAGAGCCTATCGGAAAACTTTCACAAAGAGGAGAAGACGGTGGAGAAGTTGCAAAAGCATTAATAGATCTAAAAATGAAAGTGGAAGATTTAGATCCTAACAAAATAGATTTTTCTAAACCAGGATGGTTTTCAAGAAGTGTTGGAACATTGCCATTTGTTGGGACTCCGTTAAAGAAATACTTCTCTAAATATGAACAAGCTCAAGTAACAATAGATGCTATTGTAAATTCTCTAAAAAACGGAAAAGAAATGTTAAAAAGAGATAATATCACATTGCAAGAAGACCAGAAAGTAATGAGAGAAGCTACTTTAAAACTCGAAAAAATAATAAAGATTGGTCAAATGATAGATAACAACTTGAATTACAAGATTGAGAGAGAGTATCCAGAAGATCATCCGAAGTATAAATTTATTAGCGAAGAACTTATATTTCCTTTAAGACAAAGGCTTATGGATTTACAACAACAGTTAGCAGTAAATCAACAAGGAGTTCTGGCAATTGAGATCATCATTAGAAATAATAAAGAACTTATGAGAGGAGTAGATAGAGCTATAAATGTGACTGTAAATGCACTTCAGGTAGCGGTAATAGTAGCTTTAGCTTTAGCTAATCAAAAAATAGTATTAGATAAAATAAACGCATTAAATAAAACTACTTCACAACTTATTCAAAGTACCGCTGAAAAATTAAAAACCCAAGGAATAGAAATACATAAACAAGCATCTTCTAGCATGATGGATATGGACGCATTAAAGGGTGCTTTTAAAGATATAAATGAAGCAATGGATGATATAGCTACTTTTAGAAAGGAAGCTCTTCCAAAAATGGCACAGACAATTCTAGAGTTTGATGATCTTACTCGAAAAGGAGAAGAGAGAATCCTACAAATGGAACAGGGAAATAGAGTAGCTCCAGCTATTTCTTTTGATCTATAAAATATGTAAACAGAAAGGATAATTATTATGATTAAGAATGAAGAAATAGGAAAATTTTATGATTTTAAAGAAGAACATAATCCAAGAACACCTGTAGATTATTGGTTTCAAAATCCAAAAGAAGGATTTACTTTATTTCTAGTTTTTTATACACAGGCATGTAGATGGGCCAGATGTTTGGGATGTAACCTTCCTTCGCAGACATCAGAACATCCAGTAAGCTATAAAAATATTATGCAGCAAATTGACTATGTATTTGATTATATACTTACAAAGGAAGAGAAGTTAAAATTAAGAAAATTTATTATTTCAAATAATGGATCAATATTGGATGAGAAGACTTATTCAACAACTTCATTGATGTATTTTTTGGCGAAAATGAACTTACATTGTCCTAATATTTCTGTGTTAACTATTGAAACAAGACCTGAGTATGTAGATTTAGAAGAGTTAGAAGTATTATCGCGAGCGTTAAAAGAGGGGAATACTCCTACTCAACTTGAGATAGCTATAGGATTTGAAGCATATGATGAGACGATAAGAAATGATTACTTTCGAAAAGGACTTACATTAGAAATTTTTGAAAAAATGGCTGAAAAAATCAGTAGATATGGATTTAAAATAAAAACCTACTTTATGCTTAAACCTGTTCCAGAAATATCAGAAGAAGATGCAATTTTAGATATAAAAAATTCTATAAACTATTTACATATGATAGCTAATAAATATTCTCTAGAAATAAATATACATTTGAATCCAACCTATGTGGCTAGAGGAACTGCATTAGAAGAAGAGTTTAGAAAAGGTAATTTTACACCTCCTAAATTAGAGAGCGTAAGAGAAGCAGCACTTGAAGCTGAAGGAAAGAATATCTCGTTATTTATTGGATTAAATGATGAAGGATTGGCAGTAGAAGGAGGATCTTTCATCAAAGAGGGAGAAGAAGATATAATAAAAGCAATGGAGAAATTTAATCAAACTCAAAATTTTTCTTATCTTAAATATTAAGTTATAAATAGCCAGCGAAAGCTGGCTATTTATTATATATAAACCTAGACAACTAGTAAACGTTATGAATGGATAAACTTTTATCTTCTATAGAGGATAATTATTAAATGAGGAGAAGTTAAAATGCAAATACCAGAATATTTTAATAAAAAAATAATAAGAGCTTTTGGTGACAAGGGTAGTAAATGGCTGGAAAATTTACCTCAGATTTTTGAAAAGTGTGTAGAAAAATGGAATCTGACTAATTACAGTGTCGCAAATAATTTATCTTATAATCTTATTTGTTTTGCAAAATCCACTGACTACGGTGAAGTAGCTCTTAAGATTGGAGTACCTCATCCAGAGTTGTTTACGGAAATGAAAGCATTGTCTATTTACGAAGGTCGCAATATCTGTAAGTGTTATGATTCTAATATGGAGCTTGGCGTCTTACTTCTTGAACGTATTACTCCCGGGCCAGATCTTACAACCCAAAACACCAATACCCAACTTCAGATAGCAGCAGAATTGATCTCCAAAATACCCATACCTATAACTAAAAACCACGGACTTCCAACCTTTGCTGACTGGATTACCAAGGCATTTAAAAGAGCGAGTGAAGAAGATAAAGTAGGCTCAAAGATGCTTTCTCTAATAGAAGAGGCAGAAAAGTTATTCCGTGAAATAGAAACAAATGATCGGCCAAAAGTACTTTTACATGGAGACCTACATCACTGGAACATTCTACAGGATCAGAACGGTAACTGGAAGGCAATTGATCCAAAAGGAGTTATCGGAGTACATTGTATGGAATCAGGACGATTCATGAGAAACCACATTGATATGGTTAAAGATACAGAAAAATTTGAGCACCTCAATGAAATGGTAACAGCCTTTAGTACTAAATTTGACGAGACAAAAAGGATTATTGCGAGTTGCCTATTCGTTGATTATATTCTCGGCATATGTTGGAGCTTTGAAGAAGCTAGTCCTGAACCTGATAAATTAGTGAAATCTATAAATGACTGTGAATTTATTTATAATTACATCATTCACTTCCTTCAAAAAAATGGTCTGAAGTAAGAAAATTTAAGGATTTGAATTGGACTTCTTCAGAAGTGATTGTTTTAATATTTGGAGGGATAACTCTAGCAAGTGCAGCTATAGTAGAGACCTTTGCATTAGTTGGTTAAAAAAGTTTGACTGGAGGTGAAATGATGAAGTCAGAATTATCAATTCATTTGCTTTCAATAGCAGATGCAGAAGAAATAATAGGATTTAGAATTGGAGAAGAATTTAATGGCTCTTCGCTATATTGTGTGGGTAGCTCTATGGTGTTTATTAACATTTTCAGGAACGTTAAATCATAAAATAAGACATAGAAAAAGAAAAAATATCCATATTTTCCCATTTATTTGTTTGGAGATTGCTTATATTTCTGTGAGCCAATATTTCAGATTTGTAATAAATATAAGTGGAAATACTTATTCAGATTTAACGACATTTCAGAGCGAAGTCCCCCTCCTCTATAGGAGGGGGTGGAAGTATTAGAATAATTTCAAAACTTCAGTGGGAGTCCACTTCTTGAAGGTGCAATCTTCTTCTGAAGTCGTTAAACTTAA
>JAGMES010000180.1 GCA_023128035.1 Halanaerobiales bacterium
AAGCTGTTGGAGAAGTGAGATACATTTCCCAATTCTTTTTCAGTGCTCCTCCTTCTTGAAGCATACGAGCAGAATATTTAGACTTTGAATTAGGATTAGTTACACCTAACCAAGAACTATTCCCTTGAGAAATATTCTTCTTTAATCTACCAAAGAATTTTCCACGGACTACTTTCTCCTGAAGCACCTGAAGCTTCTCCACCAACCGCAGCCCAACTATTTTTATTTTTTCCTTCATAACCTTCATTTTTTCTTTCTAAGACAGAACAGCATATCATAAACGCATCAAGTAGATCGTCCTTAGCCCCACCTTCCGGTCCACACCTAATCATGTTCTCATCTAAATATATATAAGACGATAATTGATCTATCAATTGCTCTTCTTTTCTTGGTATATGTATAGAATTATATGAAAAATCTAAAAGTAAATTATCTATCAGTCTATGTTTTAATTTATCATTAGACATCAAAACGCCTTCGATATTTAAATCGCTTAATTCTTCAATAATTACATCACCCATATTTGTCGCATCACCCATAATACGATACGGTTGAAATTTCTTTACCCTATTACGAATAAGAGCATATTGTTCTCTCCAATTCATATTTAAGGGAAGAATTTCAGTGTATATCACTTCTCCTTCTTCAGTTATGATTACTATTGCGGTATGGTCTCGCTTTCTCCCAAAATCTAAACCCATTATAAGATTCTGTTTACGTCCTGATGGTTTGTCTATAATAGAATTCATTAATAATTCATCAGATATTACACGATTAGAAGAAGCAACAAACTCAGCTTTGAATACTTGATCAAAGTAAGTAGGAGACATAGACTTCCTTGCGTTTTCAATTGTTTCTTCACTAATAAACCAACAATCTTTAAGAGGAACTGAATAGTTACGAGAATTTTCTGCATACCACAATGGCTGAAATACGCCTGAATTACCTGAAACAGAAACCTTCCCTTTTCTTCTTACTATAAGAGTATGATTTGGGACAGTAAAACAATAAACTTTTCCTTTATAATATTCCTCAGAAATATCTCTTTCTTTTTCTCTAGTTCTTATATCAGCAAATCGTTTTGAATTACCAGAAATTTCCAAACAACTTTTATTTTTACCTATCACACTCGAAGTTGTTGAAATTCCCATCGTTACAAAAAGTCGTTGAAAGTCATCACCCATAAAGGGTTCCGTTAAATTATTTAGATACAAATAATATGCATTGTATTTTCGTGCTGCTTGTAACCCATCACCTAAAGAAAATGCATCCAAAAAGATTTTTCTTTGTCTTAGAGATGATTTAAAGACATAATTCGGAATTCGTTTTTCTCCACTCAACAATTGCGATAATTGTGGATTTTGAATCGTAAAACAATTGCTTTCTTCACCTCCCTTCCTATTAAAATATTTAGCAACTTGTCTACAACATTTAAACATTTGCTCTTTAAATTTCTTTTGGGATATTTTTACTTGTCCAGTTGTTTTTCTTACACACCCCTCACTCAAGAAATATCCCATGAACTCTAACCACAAATCCATTGGGATTTTAAATGCTTTATCTATTTTGTCATAACAAACATTCGTTCTCTTAATCCTTGTTTTGTATTGTGGAACATATAAAAATTGCTTATTTCTTCCTTCTGTGGGAAGTGGAGATTTAGGAATATGTATTTGATATTCTGGAAGAAGATTACTTGCTTGGCAAGAAGAATATTTTTTAGTTTTATTTTTATAATTCCATTGACTAACATAAAAAATATTATGATTCGGAGTAACTTTTAAATCTACCCCTCTTGTTTGTAATGATATTAAATTTCCTTCGTAATTATATTCTTGTTTATCTAATGGATATTGATATTCTAATTGTTCATTATTTAGATTCATAGTAGCAACTTTCTCACCAAGATTTACATCTTTAAAAAATTTAAAGCCATTTTCTGTGAGAATTTCAGTTTGGTTATCATAACATCCTAAAAACGGAGTACTACAATAGATATGAGTCGCTCCCTCTGTTCTACCCATCTGATAGAAGAGACCATAATAAGCTGCTGGTCGAATCCTTGCTATTTCATCTAAGAGCACTAGATCAGGATGGTATCCTCCTCGTGTTCTTTCACTCTGAGCAATTGCTAAAACACGTGCACCAGAATCAAGTTTTATCTGTTCCCTACTATCATAGACAATTTTATTTCTAAAAGGAGAAGAACTAATCCATTCACGTATTCTCTCTATATGCTGAACAGCAATAGGCATTGAAATAGAACCTATCAATGTAAAAGATTTATCATTTAGAGTAAGATTTATATAAGCTATTATATCTTCTAAGAGGCTCTTGCCTCCTCCTCCGCTCATTTTCAATAATATTTGTTTCTCTCCTCGCAACCAATCCTTAATAATTTCATATGACCACCATCCACGAGGATGAAACGGTAATTCTTGTGTAGCTTCGAAGATACCTAAGTTTTCTTCTGTTGTATGTTTCCTACAAAATATCTCAGATTTATTTACTTTTGTATGACAATAAGGACAAAAGCCAACTGATTCTTTTGGTAATAATGGAATATCATCATAAACACGTTTAAATTCATCTGGAATATTAGTAGGTGATTTCTTATCCCATATATGTTCTCTACGAGCTTGAGCAGAACATTCGGGAGAGCAATAGAAATATCGCCAACCCTTTCTTATTTTTTCGTAATAACGTGATTCTGGAATATCATATGTCCCTTCGCATAAATCGCAAATGACTTCAACAGTTTTATCCTTACTCGTTCTTATCTTCTTCTTCCGCTTCTTGGTTTTTCCGTTGCTCATGTTCTTTTTCCGGATTCTTAATCATTTCTCGCTTTGAAGGAGCTATATTCTTTAATATTTTTAAACGATTAGATTTAATTTGAGCTATTTCCTGCTTAATTCTATCTTCTTCAACGCCTGTAGCAACATCTTTTGCAATCGCATTTATTCTTGCAATCTTTTCTCCAATAAATGCTTTATCTTTTCCATTTTCTGTGGTTTTAAAAGCTGCTTCTAATTCAGTAAGCACCATGAAAAGTTCCTGATGATGACGAGAAACAGAATCTGGAAGAGCATCTCCTAGATAAAAACGTTCATATTCATAATCCTTTATCGCCTCACCATCCTCTCCAGAATGTTTAATGTAAAAATTAAGTAGGAAAGAAAAGAAATCATCCCAAGTTTTATGAAATGTTTGTTTTGCTGCTACAAGCCTGTTTCTAAGCTCCTTATCAACAGTAATTTGTACCTTTGGGTCAATCATTTTATAGGAGTACCATTTTGTTTCTTTTGCATTTCAAATATTTCATCTTCCGATTTTTTATTTATAATAGCTTCATAAACAGGTGCGGATAGTTTCTTAAAGTCAAAATTCTTCTCTATGTTTTTTCTGCACAACAAAGGATTCTCTTTCTTTTGTAATAAATTAGTAAATCCATTACGTAAGTTTGCATACGCAACACTTATATCACGATTAAAAGGTAATAACTTTCCTGTTTTATCGTCCTTAACAGTTTCAAGAAGTCCACCCATACCAAAGCCTAAAACGTATTTACCGAAGTATTGTGCTTCTAAAACATCTAATCCCAAAGGTTCATCAACTAAACAAGGATGAACTAAAAACTTACAGGTTTGTAATGCTTTTATCTTCTCTTCCCAAGAAGCATTTAATATCATATGAACATTTTTAAACCCATTCACTTGCTGTTTAAGTTTCCAGACATAAACGTTTTCGTTAGCGAAGAGACTGTCCCCCAACATTAAAAACTTCTTATCTGGAAAGTCTTTTACCAATTGTAAAAATAAATGTCCTCCTTTTATAGTAGAAAATCTATTAAGGAAAAGTATTGGACCATCAAATGATATATTCTTTATGTATTCTCTGTATAAATCAAGGTTTAATCCAGAGTAAGCATAATAAAAATGATGTCCTCTGTTCTTAAGCTTTTCTCGTAATCCATTTCGTAACCACTTAGAAACACAAACTACATTACGAGGGTTTGACGGTAAAGCATTCAAAGTTAAATAGAAATCCCATGACATTAATGCTTGATTCTTCCATTGTTCTTTACTGTGAATATAGTTAAGGTAATGAAAATGATTGTCCTCGCAGATTGCATCACATTCTTTAAGAGAAGATAGATTAGAGTTTATTAAGTCTTTTTCAAGTTCATATGGATTACCTTGTTTACCATCCCACATAGGAAAGTTACCTGAATATATAGTAACGTTTTTCCACTTTAATTCACTTCCTCGTGGAGCGTATACATTTACTTCATAACCTTTATCACTTAAATGTTTAACAAGTGATAAGGTCCTGATTTCGAGACCCCCATACCACTTATATGCATCTTCTGTAATAGGAAAAAACATTGGAAAAATTACAGCTACCTTAGTCATAATGGTATTATCCCCTTATCAGTCAAACCCGAAGTCATAACATGAGTTGCTTTTACGTAAGGAAGAAATACTGGTTTTATCCCCATCTCATAAAGTTTAATGAAGAAATAAAAGTCTTCTGAATTATGTGAAGAAATACCTCGCAATAAAAATGTATGATCATTCTCAACACCTACATCCCATACTTTTCCTTTATAATACTTCCTTTCTATTTTATCTATGGGATACAAAAATTTATTGTCTTCAATAAAAGCCCGCTTTTTAGATTTAAGTTGTTTACGTGTTTTTTCCTTCTTTCCTGTTAATATATAATACAATTTATCTCTATCAGCTCCCACTACTAATCTCCAATGTTTATTACCAGCTCCAAATGCCTTTTCTGATTGTAAAAATTCCTCAATGTAAAATCTTATTCCCAATTTTAATAAGATTAACCCGATACAGGTTATCAATCGTTCAGAAGACAAACCAATAGACAATACTGGAAGTTTATAATCACCAGCGTAAGTTTCAAAACCATCCCCTTCCCACACACCACGAATGAAAGCTCTCAATTTATCATTAGGTAATTCAAGTATCCATTTATGAATGTATTTATTTTGAGCACCATCTCCAAACCACTCCTTCAACAAACGACCGAATGGAATACAAGTTCCTCTTACTTGAGCACTATGTCCTTCTCCCCGCTTATGAATTTCTATACTAAATTTTCGATTTAATAATATGGAAAGATATTCTTTATAATATTCCATTCTATCTCTTTCAGTATAAGCATTGAAAGCAAGAGAAAGAGTCAATCCTTTATCTCTGTTGTGTTTATCCGAATGACAAATTGAGCCATCTGAAACATATTTCCCTAAAAATTCCATAAACTTATTATCAACAGAAATAGAAGGGGGAAGAGAATCTTGATTTTTTTTACTTACATATTTATTATCATAACTAAGTAAAACTTCCTTTCTATCTTTAATATTTTGAATAATGGGAGTAAATAAAAAATCAGTTTTAGGATTTATATCTTTTCCTTTAAGTAATATTTCTTTTCCTTCACGATACACTGGTAATCTATGTTCTGGAGTAATTTCAATTGGTAATCGCATATTTTTTGGTGTGATTCTTAGAATATCACCATCCCAATCACGAGAAGTAACAGAAGTAATATGTTGATAATTTCCATTTGATGATAAAATTTCATCTCCAACACACAACTCTTCAACATATTTAGGAATCTTAGTATATGTTAATTGATAAGGTAATACACAAACTGATTCATAATCTGAAGTCTCTCCACCTTCTTGAGAAGTGTATCTAAAATAAGGATATTTCATCTTTTCTAAAACTTCTCTTTGTATTAAAACACAACCAAAACCACACAACATAAATTCTTTCACCGGTTCATTCTCCCGAAAAGTTATTGGTGCATCACGAGCAAAAGGCAATTCGGAATGCTTTATACATGGAACTCCTCCATAAGGTTTTTGTGGTACATTTGCAACAACTACTTTTTCTTCTACTTGAAGCATCTGAGCTATTGTGTTTTCATCCGAAAGTATAACATCAGAATCTAAAAATAAAAGATGACTCATACCACTCATTAAGAATTGTTGAACTATTCTGTTTCGAGCCATTGAAATACCATGCTGATTTATGGTTTTTAATTCCCAAACCTGAGGCTTTTTTAATTTTAATAAACTCAAAACAGAATGTATATGCCAAAATGGGAATGAAGGAGATAAAATAACTCCTATCGTTAAAGATACATTATTTTGATTCTCAATCTCAACTGCCTGCACTCTATGTCCACCTTCTAATAGTATATATTTTTAATTATCTTCTTCGTAATAATCTTCTACATTAACTTGTTCTAACTCACTGTGAGTTTTATTCCAAAGCATAGCAACTATATTGATGCTATCCAATCCTTTTTCTTTCATGTTTTCTAACAAATGCATTTTTCGCTCTTTATTATCCAAATCTTTTTTATAAATATTATTGAGTATATAAAAAATCAATAGCTAAATCATTAATATAATTCATACCTTTTCCGGTATCTAAATTGTGAAATACTGAATTATGTAATTTTGCAGGAATATAAATAATTCGTTCTTTATCTATATGATGAGCATGGCTATCTTCAAACCAATCATTTAAAGGAATAAATCCAAGCCCTCGTTTTTTGCAACTTCTTCTTTGTATATCTTTTCTATGTTCTTCACGATATTTCTTCCGTCTATTTCTATAGGTTATGAAACTATTCCAGTCAACATTTTCTCTAATCATTTCTTTACTAATCTCTATGATATCCAAAATGTTATTAATCTCATCATCACTTTTATCATTTTTCTTTAATCTTATTAGATCAACTACTATCTGATTCCAATCTTCTTTTTTCATTCCCTCTTCGTTCTTATCCATTTGTACAATTATTATTTTTTTCTCTTCATAAGATCAATTCCTTGAGAGAGCACCTAACTTTCTAATCATCTTTCTTTCAATCATATAAGCGTCTAAGCGTACTCTAATAGAAATCACGATTTCACTTGTTTTTAAAGAATCCATTAATCCTCTTAGTTTTAAACCTCTCTACACTCTTCTTTGCTGTATCTCCTCTATACCCTCTCTAAAGAAGAGGGTAATGGAGTTAGATTATCTCTACACTCCTGTACTGTTTTATTTTTAAATCTAAGGGTTGTAATCAATTATTCTCTTCTATTTCATTTCTATCTCTTCTCAGAATCCTCCTTATGGTAATATCTCCTCAGACCATTTTAAATATAACGTTAAGGCTTGTAAAAGGTTTCAATTCTATAATCTTTACTAAAAGCTTTGAGAAAATAAGGAGAAATTAGAGGATTAAAAGAAAAAAAGAAAGGGATACCCCCTCCCCCCCTATGTACACACTAATGCCCTGATAATTAGTGTTACTTTTTTTGCTTACCGTAACACGAACAGCTTACTGATTGGCAGGGGAGTAATACGATTAGCATACTTCATATGACGTGTTACTTTCGCGGGGGCAAGTATGAGGAGGTACGCTCCCGGGTGGGAGGCGGTATGTCGGCGGTGCATACGAATCATAGGGAGAGTATGTTACGATTTATTATTAATATTCATTACATACTTTATCATCATAAATTATTATCAGTAGTATATCACAGATTATTTTTTATGTGATTGGTTATATTGTAAGAGGAGGTATGTTCCTGAATGTAGGGCGGTATGTTTCTCTTGTTACTTTTCTTTGAGGAATTATCACGATATGTTAAGGAGTATAGTTCGTAACACTTTATGGTTAATAGGTATGTTGATCATCATTAAGAATTCTCGAATAGTATGTTCTTAGTATTACGGTAACACCTTAATTAATAGTGTTATTAAGCGAAGTGTAGAGAAGTATAAGTAAGTATATGTAAGGTATATTCACTATTTACAAATTTTATTACAGAGTATGTGTTTTGTATGTATAGTATTAAATATCTCATTTAAAGAAATTTATTAGTTTAGCCTATTAATACCATAGTAAAAAATAATATTGCGTTATATGAGATATCGAAATAAGAACATTTCAAATATCGCGTATAACGCAATTTTATTAAGGAGTTAATATAAAAGTATGGAGAGAGGTATTTAATTTCTTGTGTGTTGTTATACCCCTCTCTGGTGTAATTCTTAAATGTAAGTTCTAAAAGAAAATAGGGTTGAATGGTGTTAAGTGTATTTGTCTTATGTCTATTTAAAAAATAAGTATGTCTTAATTATTTAAAATAAATTAAATACTAATAACTTTATTTTTAAATATCTGATAGCTAAAATGGTATTAATACTTTTTATTTAAAACGTAACAACTATATTTTATATGTCATA
>JAGMES010000181.1 GCA_023128035.1 Halanaerobiales bacterium
CAGCTTTAGCTGAACGAGTTCACTGTACAGGAATTAAGATAATCTGGTCTGGGAAGATAAGATCTGGGTTTATTAAATTATTGAATTTAGCAAGAGTTTGCCAGGTAGTTTGGAATTTTTCAGCAATCTTCCAGAGATAATCATTAATCTTTACAGTATAAGTTTGACCTAGTTTGCCTTCAGCTTTTAATTCGATAACATTCAAAGCTACGATATTTGGAGTTCTACCATCTTCAGTAAAAGGAATGGTGATTTCGCCTTTTCGTACCATTGTGAAGATGATTTCTTTATATGGGCTTTCCAAATCTGCACCAATAATCTTCCAGTTGTTATCAATTTCAGGATTAAGAATTCCGTTCTTTTCTTCTTGTAAATATCTAATGATCAAGTCACGTACTCGACCATCATCTTGATATTTTTCATAAGAATCAAAGTACTTATCTTCATCTTTGACAAAGCCTTCTTTTAGCAATGTTCCGAAACGATAATTATTGATTGCTAATTTGTACACTTGATCATCTTGAACAGATTTTTCGTTGAACTTGAGATTTGTCACTCTATTACCAGCATCTTTAGAGATATCAACATCATATGTAACCCCAGCGAACATATCATAGTTATAAGCTCGAACTTTAGGATTAAAGCTAACAGTGATATCTCCTGGTTTATAAGTATTGTAATAATTCATTGACCATTCCATATATGCTTTTAGGTTCTTACCAGTGATTTTTACACCAATAAGGGTATTATCATATTTATAAATATAAGCTGCATCTTTTTTCTTAAATGGACCTTTTTTCAAGTTGGAGCCAATGTTGAATAAAGCTGCTGAGGCGATATCAGCATCAGCATAGAACATTTGAACTGTATTAATTATATCTATTACTGCAGTATCTTGAATTTGAGAAGTAGGTATAGTTGTTACTTTATCTTCACCAGTTATGTAGTCTACTCTATCTATAAAATCAGCTGTAACTTCTCCAACTACTTTATTAGCTTCAGCTAAACTTGCCTTATGAACGCTGGCGAATTTGTTGAGAAGTTCTTGATCAGCGTCTACTGGTTTTGTTTCTAGGTTAGTCGTTGTTACACTCTCAATTGTCCAGACATCACCAGATTTGCTAAGTTTAATTTCTGCTTTACCTAAAGCTGCGCCAAATTGACCTGGTTCAATGATTTTTACTCCATTTACTTCTTTGTCATCAAATTTTGCGTGTTTGTGACCAGTGTAGATTACGGAAAATTCAGGACAAGCGGTTGCAACAGCATTAGCTCCGTCTGTTTTAGTATATTCAGAAGTATCAGACATATGGAAAACACCAACTAACACATCATATTTGCCTTCCAATTCTTTAACAACTTTTTTGGCTTCCTCAACAGGATCTACAAAGGTTAATCCTTTAAAATGATCAGGGTTGCTAGCTTCCCATTTTGGAATATGAGGAGTAATAAGACCTACGATAGCAACTCGAACACCATTTCTATTGAAAATAGCGTAAGGCTTTACATAACGGGTTCCATCTTCTTTATAAATATTTGCAGCTAAAACATTTCCATTAAAGGCTGCAATATTTTTGTTTAAAAAGTCTAATCCATAGTTGAATTCGTGATTTCCAAGGGTCCAGGTATCATATTTTATATAGTTGAATACTTGGATCATTGGGTGAACAGGATCATCATTAAATAAATCTGCGAGATTATCCTGTAGAAGGTCACCTGCATCAACTAAAATTGCTTCTGGATTTAAAGCCCGTTCTGCTTTGATTAAAGTCTGGATTTTTGCTAAACCAGCGTCAGAGTCATTAGAATCAGTAGCATAGTAATAAGGATAAATCCTTCCATGCAAATCAGATGTACCTAAAATCGTAATAATCTGCTCTTCTGTAGCAAGAGAAGGTAAAACAATTACCACCAACATCGTCAAAACCAGCATAAGTACAAAAAGCTTTTTCTTTAGTCTAGTCATTTGAAATCCTCCTTTTTAAATTAGTGTGCAATATTTATTATACTTTAGTTTATATGGAATATCAATAAAATTTACCAAACTTTTAAGATTATTTTGCATATTAAAAAATTTTTTTGAAAAAAAGTTGTTGATTTTTTTTGTAAATAAGTATATACTAATATACGAATATAGTGACTTTAATTGAAAGGAGGAAAATGAATGAAAATTAATGACATTATTGAATTCACCAAATGTTTTTCCAATGAATCTCGATTGAAAATAATTAAATTATTAGCAGAGAAAGAGCTATGTGTTTGTGAATTAGAGGCTATTACTGGTCAAACTCAATCAAGTATATCACAACATTTACGGATTCTCTTTCAAGCTGGATTGGTAGAAAAAAGACGGGATGGTCAGTGGATTTATTATAAACTGAATCATGAAAGCTTTAGAGAAAATTTAAAGGGGATAGAGGAATTTGTTACTAGTTCCTTAATTGAACTTCCAGATCTCCAGGAAGAATTACTACGGTTTCAATCTTTAGAGCAGAATGAACTGGTTCGAAAATGTAAGGGATTATGTTAATTTTTTATTAATCATATTAGAATATAATAATATATTAATTTGAGGAGGTTGTTAAGGGTGTTACAGTGGTTTGCGGATTTTGTAGTATATAATTTATTTAATATTGCTGAGGGAAGTAAGTTAGGGGATGCTATCAATTTTTTTATTTATGATTCGTTAAAAATTATTATTTTACTATCATTTATGATTTTTGTAATTTCTATTCTGCGTAGTTTTTTTCCACCTGAACGGGCCAGCCAACTTTTGAGTGGTAAGAAACTATTTGTTGGAAATGTGATGGCTTCAGTACTAGGTGTTATTTCACCTTTTTGTTCTTGTTCAACAGTACCTATCTTTATTGGATTTGTTGAATCTGGAATTCCATTGGGTGTGACATTTTCTTTTTTGATAACATCACCTATTGTAAATGAGATTGCCTTAGTGATGTTATTTACTCTCTTTGGTTGGAAGATTGCAACATTGTACCTCATAAGTGGTATGTTAGTAGGGATTGTAGGTGGAATTATCATTGGGAATTTGAAACTTGAAAAAGAAGTTGAAGAATATGTATATGAGATCAAAATGGGGGAAAGACATATAGAAAAGATGACATGGCAGCAAAGATTTGTGTTTGCTAAAGATGCTGTAGTGGATATTGTCAAACGAATTTGGATATATGTCTTGATTGGTATAGGAATTGGAGCTTTAATTCACGGTTATGCCCCTGCGGAGCTTTTAAGTCGCTATGCTGGCGAGAATAATCCTTTTGCAATTTTTGTGGCTGTTGTTTTGGGAATCCCTTTGTATTCAAATGCAGTTGGAACAATTCCAATTATTCAAGCATTAATCGGGAAAGGTGTAGGAGTGGGAACAGCACTAAGTTTTATGATGGCTGTGGTTGCTCTTTCACTTCCAGAGATGATTATCTTGCGTAAAGTTATTAAACCAAAGTTGATTGGTATCTTTGTAGCGATCGTTGGAGTTTCTATAATTTGTGTAGGTTATCTGTTTAACATAATTTTATGATTAACCCACAAAAAGTAGTCGCACAAGAGCTTGCATACCATATAAAGTACTGAAATGGCGAAGTCAGTACTTTATATGGTATGCAAGTGCGACTAAAATACTTTTTGTGATCGAATCATCTATCAATCTGCACTTTTTAGAACTATTACTTATATAATATATTAATGAAAGTACGCACACAGAAAGGAGTGGAGAGCATGGATCATGATCTACTGCAAAAGATCGAAACCCTCTATGGAATCCGAATTTTTTCAACTAAAAAAGTGCGGGATATTTTTCACTTAATAACAGACCAGGGAGATTTATGTTTAAAATCAGTAGATTATAATTTAAAAAAATTCCGCTTCATTTATCACGCAATAGATCATCTAAATAAAAACGGTTTCCAGCAAATTCCTGCTTTTATACATACTCTTACTGGTGATTCATATTTTTCTTATAATGATCTAACCTACTTTATCTCTGAGTGGATGGATGGCCGAGAAGCTGATTTTAAGAATTTAGCAGATCTAGAGATATCGCTAATAGCATTAGGTAAATTGCATCGAACATCTAAAGGTTTTCAGCCACCATCGCATATAAAAATCAAAAGTCGTTTAGGAAAATGGCCAGAACGATTTAAAGATCGAGTCGATGATCTACATAAGTTTAAAGAAATAGCTTCTCAAAAAACAGAACCTACTTCATTTGATGAATATTTTTTAAAACATGTGGATGAAAAAATTTCGGAAGGGGAAATGGCACTTCAAATTTTAGAGGAATCAAATTATGACAAAATAATGAAAAATGCAAAAAAAGAAGGTAGTTTATGTCATAATGATTTTGTTTATCATAATGTTCTAATTGATGATTCGATACCTACAGCATATATTGTTGATTTTGATTACTGTCGTCATGATATTCGGATCTATGATCTGGCCCGTCTGATTCGTCGAGTAATTAAGGAGAAAAAAAATCATAAAGATCTCTTAGATGTGATCCTTTCTGCTTATAATTCAGAATTCCCCTTAATAAATGATGAATATCCGATTTTAGCTGCTTTTATTCAATTTCCTCAACGATTTTGGCGTTTGTCTAATCGTTATTATAATCAAAAACGAAACTTGTCAGATAAAAGATTTTCTTCTCAGCTAAAAGATGCTTTTAGACGAGAAAAAAGATTAAAATCATTAGTTAAGGAGATTTTACACTATGAAAAAAATCAATCTTGATTTACATATTCATTCAATATATTCTGGTGAAATGTTAACCCCTAAGGAGATTGTCGCTAAAGCAAAAAAAAGAAATCTACAGATCATTGCCCTTACCGATCATAATTCAGTAACTGGAGTCGCAGAATTTTTGAAAGAAGCTGAAAAAGTAGGATTGCCAGCATTTTATGGGGTTGAATTCACCACGTTAATGAATGGTCGGGTCATACACATTCTAGGTTATAATATGGATTTAAATGATAAGTCTATTCAAAAATTATTAAAGATAAGTGAAGACCATCTTCCTAATGCAGAGAAAGTCATAGAAATTATACGTAAAGCTGATGGTTTTCCAGTTTTATCTCATCCAGAATTAACAGATGTTACCTTTGCGGAAGTTCTACGATTCTATGGACGGGGTTTAAAAGGGATTGAGGCATTTTGTCCAAATCAAGACCCCGAATCTTATCTAGATTGGGCCAAAAAATTAAAACTTGCGGTTACTGCTGGAACAGATTATCACAGTATTTCAGATAGGTCTAATTACTCCATCGGCATCGAAATAACAGAACCATTACCTGAAGGAGTATATCTCTACACTGGAGATATACCCATATGAGGAACTTACCAGAATATGATCAAGATAAATTAATCCAACTTATTCAACGAGGTTGGGGATTAAAAATTCTTAAGATTACCCCTTTTCGGCATGTATACCGTTTGGAAACCAATCTAGGAATTCGATTTTTCAAACCTTTTCATTTAGATGAAGCAAAATTACAACTCATCGCTGCTGCCAAAGAACATTTAATTCAAAAAGGATTTACCCAATGTATTCCTTTCATCTCAACATTAGATGGAAAACCATATTTGCGTCACGGAAAACAGCTCTTTTATCTAACAAAATGGCAAGAAGGCCACCCGTGCAATTATGATAATCCCTTTGAATTGCGAAAAAGTATCAAACTCTTTGCAAAATTCCATACCGCAGCCAGAGAATTTTCTTCACCAACTAAGATACCTGATTATCTGGGAGAGTGGCCAAATATTTTTCAAGAAAGGTTTGATGACTTAAAAAAATGTCGTGAAACTGCTTTAAACCATGCACAATCATCTTGCTTTGAAAAATTTTTTCTCAATAAAATTGATTTTTATATCTCTGAGGGAAAAAAATCTATTGCTCTTCTCTCTGAAAGCCAATACCATAGTGTAAGTAAACTTGCTAAAAAAGTGTTTCCATTTTGTCATCACGACCCAGTTCATCACAATATTCTGATCAATGGATCAAACCAAACTGTACTTATTGATTTTGATTATCTGATCCAGGATCTTCATCTACATGATTTAGCAAGTCTTATCATCAGAAACGGAAAATCTTCCAAATGGAATCTTAAACGCTGTGAATTTATTTTGAAAGCATACTATGAAACTCTACCAGTAACATGGAATGAATTAAAAATCATTCAGGCTTTTATCACCTTCCCTTATGATATATGGTTTTTAGCTAGAGCTCGATATATTGAAAAGAAACCTTTGTCATTGAATTATTGTATTAAGGAACTAGAAAGAAAAACTCGGTTTGAGAATGAGCGACAAGTTTTTCTTCATAAATTTCTTGACTTAATGTAAAATCCCCACCTAGTTTTAGTAAGTGGGGATTTTTTTATTTATCGGATAATATATGATATAATATACTTCGGAGGTGTAATCCATGTTTAACATTATCCCCTTGTTATCTTATGTTTTTGTTGTTACATTTACCCCTGGTCCAAATAATATCATGTCTATGGTCAATGCGAATACTTTTGGCTACCGAAAAACTTTAAAATTCATACTGGGTGTATTTACAGGATTTAGCATCATCATGCTACTTTCTAGTTATTTTAATCTCTTACTCCTTAATGTTATGCCAAAAGTTAAGTTTTTCATGAGTATTCTTGGTGCACTGTATATGACTTATCTCGCTTATAAAATCATAATTAGTAGTAATAAAAGCAATGAAAGTAAAAAACATTTAAATTCATTCTACACAGGTATATCAATGCAGTTTGTTAATCCAAAAGTTATTCTTTATGGTATAACCGTTATGTCCAATTTTATTATTCCTTATTATAAATCTAATATGGCTTTGATTTTTTTCTCAGTTCTCCTTGCAACCGTAGCGTTATTATCTACTTCTTGCTGGGCTTTGTTTGGAGTAATTTTTCAAAAGTTTCTATCAAGGTATAGAAAACCATTTAATATAGCTATGGGGTTGCTTTTGATTTATAGTGCGATATCAATAGTTGTGTTATAGTCAACTATAATTAAGCCAAATGGTCAATTACAGTCTAAAAAAGCTTAGCAAAAGCGGAACACTGAAAAATGTAGAAATTAGTTGATTACCAAGTAAAAAAAGTTGTTGCTAATAATATTGGCAACAACTTTTTGGTTTCCATAAAGAACTACTTTACTATCTTGAATTTCATCTCCAGTTCTTCCTCCATAAGCGTGCTAGACTATCTTCAGATGCTGCTTTAACGCCCATGATAACATCTAAAATACACATGAATCTTTCCTTTCCTTCGTTTTTCTCAATATTAATTTTAATGAGTAATAGTCCAAAGACTTATTCTAAAAGTTTTTTTATCATATCCGATTTGCGCCCATTTTATTAGTTGACCATCACCAACATAAAATGTTATTGGAGAATCACTAAAATCAACCCCATTTTTTTTCAATAAGGACTTTGTTTTTTCATCAACTCTGATTATTTGAAAATTTTTATTATTCAAGATCTCATTGGGATATTTTTTTGTATTTTTTTGTATCAATTTATAAAAATAATTATTTTTATAAAATATTCTTCTCCTTTAAAAATCAGATCTAAAAATTTCTTCACCTTCATCCTCAATATTCTTTATTAACCCTTCTTTTCTTAATCCATAAAAATCAACTACATCAATCTTGTAAATTACATCTAATTCACTTAATTGATCCCTCAATAGATTCAACTCTGTACTAGTTATTTGTTTTGAATAAATAGCTATATCTATATCAGAAGTTCTTTTATAATCCCCTCTGGCTCTTGAACCAAAAATAACAGCTTTCTCTATTTGCTTAAAACCTTTTATGGCCTTCACAATATTTTTTAACTCATTATCTTTTAGGCCAAATTTCATTTTTCCACGTTCTCTTCTCTTAGTTTATTATAAATATATCTCAAATTATTATAATGTTTATTTTTAATCTTTTTATAAATTTTACGTGCACTTTCTTCATCATAAGTATGAGATGTTAAATTTCTATCATTAAGCATATCTATCCAATCTTCACCATTCTTTATTAAACCAAAAGCATATGCTTCTCTAAAGGTAGTTCTAGGACTTTTAGCTCCTTCTATTCCTTGGTACTCTAGAAAATATTTCATAGCCTTCCATGCTAATTCGTAATTAAATTCAAATCTCTGGTCGGGTCGAGTAATGGCGCGGTA
>JAGMES010000182.1 GCA_023128035.1 Halanaerobiales bacterium
CTTCTTTTCGCAATACGCCATTAGACATATGTCATACATTATATTTTCGCGAAAAGCCACCATTCCCCTTTTAAAGTCGAAATAATAACAAGTTACTATTTCTTAAGTTTAACGACTTCAGAAGGAGATTTGAAATTATTGTAAGACTTCTACTCCCACCTATAGATGAGAGGGACTTGCCCTTCTGAAATGTCGTTAAATACAAATTTTATTAAATTAACGTAATAAACTTATATATTTTTAGCATTTTAAAGCAGAACTATTTAATTAAACTACTTAAGTGGATAAATAAAATGGAGCAGTTTTTAGCTGCTCCTTAATCCTAATTATTTTTCAGTTTATACTCCTCAGCGTGCACAATCCTCCACCTGATCAACTAATAAATCTAAGCCATGAGGTAGTGCATCAATTATTACCTCTAAACATTCACTAACACCTTTTGGACTACCTGGCAGGTTAATAATCATAGTTTGACCTCTGACGCCTGCTACTGCTCTAGAAAGCATAGCACGATTAGTCTTTTTCATACTTTCCCGACGCATGGTTTCTGCAATTCCTGGCACTTCAAAATCGATTACCAGTAATGTTGCATTTGGAGTAAAATCTCTAGGACTTAATCCTGTTCCACCAGTTGTCAGAATTAAATTAAGCTTAAATTCATCTGACCATTGAATGAGCTTTTCCGTTATCAAATCTAGATTATCTGGGAGCACTTCATAGTTGACCACTTCACCATTAATCTTTCCAACCATCTCTTGGATGATCTTTCCACTCAAATCTTCTCTTTCGCCTCTAGAACCCTTATCGCTTAATGTAAGTACTCCGACTTTATACATCTACTATGCCCCCTATTTTCCCGAAAAGTAATCTCCACTTTTTCCGCCTGATTTCTTATATAAATAAATTTCTTCAATTACCATACCCTTATCCACTGCTTTACACATATCGTAAATCGTTAAAGCAGCAGTAGTAACCGCGGTTAAAGCTTCCATCTCCACTCCAGTCTGTCCAGTTACCTTAACTTCAGCTTCAATGTCAATGATCCCTTCTTCTTCATCAATCTCAAAATTAAGATCAATACCTGTCAGAATCAAAGGATGGCAAAGTGGGATTATCTCACTAGTTTTTTTTGCTCCCATCACTCCAGCTACCTGTGCAATTCCCAAAACGTCACCTTTTTTCATACCCTGATTTTTGATCATATTCAAGGATTCAGGAGAAGTGCGCACTCTTCCTCTTGCTACAGCTACGCGATGAGTTGCATTTTTCTCTGTAACATCTACCATTCTAGCTCTTCCTGATTCGTTTAAGTGGGTAAATTTTTTCTCCATCTCTCATCAGTCTCCCTTCATTTGCTAAAAATGATTCCCACAAATATGTTGTACTTTTACAAGTTCTCCTGAATGTAGACCGTTAGAATCCCAGGGGATATGTATAAGGCCATCTGCCTTAACTAGTGTGGAGATTAATACTGATCTGTTTGGAATGGGGCTGGCCCAGTACTCTCCATCGCGGATTTCAAATTTAACTGCAAAATATTCATCCCAACCAGATCTACTAGAAATATCACAACTAATTTTAGCAGGAAGATATGATACTAGCTTTTCTCTGCAATTTGTGACCATATCCAGATACTGTTTAACTAATAGTTCAAAAATAATCATAGCAGATATTGGATGACCTGGCAAGACAAAAACTAACTTTTTGTCAACTTCAGCTATAAAAGTAGTCATACCAGGATTAACCGCAATTCCATCACACACAATCTCACCCATCTGAGAAAAAATCTCAACTAAGGAATCACGACATCCATTTATAGTACCACTGGAAATCAATAAAAAATCATTCTCTTCAACTAATCTTTTAACTGTTTCTTTCATTTTTATTGGGCCACCTTCAATTATTCCACCTAATACAGGAACCCCCTTATTACATTTAACCAAAGAACTTAAAGAATATGCATTTAAATCTCTCATGCAACCTGGTCGCAAATCTTCGGTAATCGGAAGTAAATCACACCCTATTGAAACCAGAGCTACATTGGGTTTTTGAGTTACATAGAGATAATCAAATCCAAGGGCAGCAAGAATACCAACATCTTGTGAACGAAGTTGATGCCCTTTTGATAAAATTAAATCTCCTGATCGGTAATCTGAGCCTATAGGTATTAAGTTTTCTCCAGGAGAAAAAGGACGATTAACTTCAAAACTACTCTCTCCAATAAGATTTGCTTCTAAATTACTGATCACTACATCTGCCCCAAAAGGTAACATTCCTCCAGCAACCACTTTCACTGCTTTTCCTGACTCCAACTGAATATGAACATTTTTACCCCTTTTAATCTCTCCTACTATTTTTAAGGTAATAGGATTTTCATTACTTGCACCAAAAGTATCCATAGCTGAAACTGCAAAACCATCTTGCATAGAAGAACTAAAATGAAGCAAATTTTCAGAAGCGTAAAGCTCATGCCCTACAATTCTCCCAAATGCTTCATTAATACCAATCTCTTCAGACAACATCCGTTCTGGTCTTTGACAAATAAGTTTTATGACTCCCTCCAACCTACTTAACTTAGTTAAATCTTTCATACAACCTACTCCCTTATCTTAATATCATATTGACCATTTCTGCTCAAAAAAATTCTACTCTAAATATAGTTTTCAATATTTTACACCTATTCCCTTCTAAGTATCTTTATTTTTTACTAAAAAACACAATTTTCTTTAATAGTTACGCCAGGAAATTAAAAATTATTCCACTAAATATTAAAACAAGGGAGTTAGAAAACCTGCAGTAATATACTTTACTCTATTGCTTCGTTAAGAAACACCATGTGAATATGATCTTCCCATCGTCCATTTATTTTTAAATATTTTCTTGCTATACCTTCATTGTAAAAGCCAAGTTTTTTTACTACGCTTAATGAAGGGCTATTATGTGGCATAATATTTGCCTCTATTCTATGAATCTTCAGATCATCAAAACCATACCTAACAACTCTTTTTACAGCCTCAGTCATATATCCTTTGTTTTTTTTATCTTTATCAAGCCGATATCCAAGAAAACAAGAGTGAAAACATCCTCTAACGATTTCATTAAGAGCAATTGACCCAATCACTTTTTTAAAGTTCTCATCCTCTTTTTCAAAAATCCATACCTTAAAAAGTCTTTCTTCTTTCATCCTTAGAAATTCTTTTTCAAGTTGCTGTTTTTGAAACTCCAAAGTATAAAACTTATCTTCCTTTATAGCTTCCCATTTGTCTAGGAAATCTCTATTTCTTATGAAATAATCCAAAATCTTATCAGCATAAGATTCATCCAGTACTTTTAAAACCAATCTTTCACTTTCAATTTGCATTCCTTTCCTCATGTAAACTTCTCCTTTTCCATTGATAGCTTAAATAAACTAAAGGAAGAGAGTATTCCCTTCCTTTCCTCGAAGAATATTATTTACACTTATATAATATTTTAAGTGGCCAATCCCTTGACCCCTCAATTTTATACTAAATTAAACATATTCTATATTCTCTTAGTTAATTCATCTCTTAATTCTTCATATCCAGATTTTCCAAGTAAAGCAAACATATTCTTTTTATATGCTTCTACTCCTGGTTGATCAAAAGGATTTACCCCTAATAAGTATCCACTTATGCCACATGCCTTCTCAAAGAAATAAATAAGCTTTCCAAAATAATATTCATTCATTTGAGGAATATTTATTATAAGATTCGGTACTCCCCCATCTAGATGAGCTAGTAAAGTGCCCTCAAAAGCTTTCTTATTTACAAAATCCATAGTCTTACCGCTCAAGTAATTCAAACCATCTAGATTTGTGCTATTTTCTTTAATCTCTATATCTTCTTTAGGGTTCCCGATATTCAGGACGGTTTCAAATAAATTTCTTTTGCCATCTTGTAGGTACTGGCCCATAGAATGAAGATCTGCAGAAAAGTCTACTGCTGCTGGAAAAATACCTTTCCCATCTTTTCCTTCGCTTTCTCCATATAATTGTTTCCACCACTCAGCTATGTAATGTAGAGCAGGTTCATAGTTTACTAAAACCTCTATAATTTTTCCCTTATTATAAAGAATATTTCTGATCGCAGCATACTGATAACATTGATTTTTTTCGAGATCTTCTTGACTATACTCTTCTCTGGCCTCTTTAGCGCCATTCATCATTTCTGTTATATCTAAACCAGCAACAGCTATCGGCAGCAAACCGACTGGCGTAAATATTGAGAATCTCCCTCCAACATTATCTGGAATAATGAAAGTCTCATAGCCTTCTTTTGAAGCCAATTCGCGTAATGCCCCTTTTGAACTATCAGTTGTAGCATAAATTCTTTCTTTTGCGCCTTCCTTACCATACTTCTCTTCTAAATAGGTTTTAAATACTCTAAAAGCAATGGCAGGCTCAGTAGTCGTGCCTGATTTAGATATAACATTAATACTAATATCTTTATCTTTAATAACATCCATTAAATGCGTTAAATATGTACCACTAATATTATTCCCTACATAATATATCTCTGGTGAATTTCTCTTATTTTCTGGTAACATATTATAGAAGGAATGACTTAATGCTTCTATAGCTGCTCTTGCTCCCAAATAAGATCCTCCTATACCAATTACTAAAAAAACTTTAGAATTATTTTTTATCTTCTCAGCTGCCTTTATTATTCTTTCAAATTCTTCCTCATCATAGTTAACCGGGTAGTCTACCCATCCAAGGAAATCACTTCCTGGCCCGGTTTTAGTATGAATCATTTTGTGAGCTTCTAAGATATACTGTTTTTGGTTTTCTAGTTCATGCTCTCTTATTAGACTGTTCGAATAATCAAAATAAATATTTTTCATCTTCAACCTCCTGATTTTTTTATGATATGATTCGACCACAAAAAGTATTTTAGTCGCACTTGCATACCAAATAAAGTAGTGATCCCGCCATTTCAGTACTTTATTTGGTATGCAAGCTCTTATGCGACTACTTTTTGTGGGCTAATCATGATATATATCAAATATAATATCCATATTTTCCAATCCTATTATTCATTATCTGATACACCCCCTCCAGTTATGCTATAGAAAAGTATACCATAACTGGAGATGAAAATAAATGGTTATATGCAAATATATCTATAAATCCACACTAAACAGCGAAGAAGCTTATTCCATATGAAATTTCATTAATCAGTTTTTTAGCTTCTAATTTTTAAATTGATTAATTTCCTTCTCAATTTCTAGAGCCAATTGATGTAGATTTTGTGTATATGTAGTGATTTTCTCTGCCATTATCAATTGTTCCTCAGTTGAGGCAGAAACGCTCTCCGCATTTGCTGAAGATTGCTGAGCCGCTGCAGAAACAGTTCGAATCAATTCTACAAATCCATCTTTTCTATTAGTCATCTCTCGATTATATTCCTGAATACCTTTTGCTTCATCTAACAATAATGTGAAACTTTTTATCATATCATTAAAGATTAGTTCTGTTTCATTAATAGCTTTTGTTTGATTCTCCCGAACCTTTATCGATTTTTGTATTGCTTCTACTGCCATCCTCGACTGATTCTGAATCTTTTCTATTAGTCTATTAATATGATCTGCCGCAGTTCCTGATTGTTCTGCCAGTTTACGTATCTCCTCTGCCACTACAGCAAAACCTCTACCATTTTCTCCGGCTCTGGCTGCTTCAATAGACGCATTTAAAGCTAACAAATTAGTTTGCGTTGAAATGTGACCGATTGTGTTGGTAATACTGCCAATCTCATCTGACATCTGATTCATCCTGGTAACAATATCATTCACTTTAGCATCCGATTCTGCAGTGTCCCCTGAAGCTTTAATTAGCAATGTCATGATCTCCTTACCATTTTGTGTCTGAGTCACTTTTTCTGCAAAAATATCTCCTATTCTCTGAGTAGCTTCATCTACAGTATCAATCTGCTCAGCTAATTTTTCAATCTCTCTAACACCATCTTCTAAATGCTTTGCCTGATCATTATTTACCGTTGCTACTTCTTCAATCGAATGAGCAATACTTTGAGTTGCAAAATTCATCTTACCTGTAATTTCTGATAGAGAATAAGATGATTCTTTTGTGATATTAGAAGAATTTTTGAGCTGTATAATTATTTTTTCAAAACTTTCCGCCATTTTATTAAAGTTATTTGTCAAACTTATAATTTCTTTATTTCCTCGTATCTCAATTCTCTCTCTCAAATTACCTTGAGCAAATCGGTTCATTGTCTGCTCAATCTTACGAATTGGATTTGCTATCCAATTAGAAATACAAATAGTGACTATTAGTACAAGACAAAAAAGAAATGCACCAAAGATTAGATTCCCTTTCCGAACATCATAAATCATTTTCATAGCAATTTTTCGATCTTGGAATGTAAAAACTGCCCAGTTTGCCGAATTACCAGATAAAAGGATTGGAGAATATGCACTAATTAGTATGTTATCATTTACATCTATGTAAAAGTCTTCTGTCACACCACTTTTTCCATCTAAAGCCAATCCTACAATCTTTAAAAATGTTTCAGAAGTTTCAAATGGAACTTCTTCGGTCATATGATTTCCTTTTTCATCAAAAATTGGATTACCATCCTTATCATATATCAAAGATTTTTTTCTCAAAGTCTTATAGTTATAAATTTCTTTTACTTTTTGTTGATACTCCTCAGGAGCAGCAACTACAACTCCTTCCCCATCTAATATAATAGCGTAAATTCCATTTTCATTAGTAAGCTTATCCACAATTTCTTGAACTATGTCAAGTGTAAAATCAGAGGCCACAACACCAATCATTTTTTGATGATCAAACATAGGTATAATAATTGAAGTACATGGTGCATTTCCAGATAATGAATAATATGACTTACTAACATAAGGTTTTCGTTCAGATAAAGCTTTTTGAAACCACCAGCGGTTATATCTGTTTCCTAACTGCCCTGAAGACCTGGCCGTTTGCATACCATCCATTTTCTGCACATACAGCAGATCAAAATATTGATTCCTTTCTATTGCACTCATCAAAGTACTTCTCTGCTTGGCAGGATCAAAACTAATCATATTTGCATCATATGCTAAGTCTTCTGTACATGTATAGGCCTTACTAATAAATTCACCTATATTGTTAGCCAAGGCTATTGCCAAAACCTTATTCTGAGTCTTAATCTGCTCCTTATATTCCCTTTTCATAAGATAATCACTACGAATAGAGGATACAATAAACGGAACTAGTACCAGTACAACCAAAATTACAATAAGCTCGTTTTTAATTGATCTCATCCTAAATCCCCCCCATAGAATTACGTTATCTTCGGAAATTTTTTTACCGAATTGTCATCCCGTTACATAATTATACCATCTTTACAAAGAAATTTAAACGTCTTTTCGTAATTTTTTGTTAAAAATATTTTAAATTTGACCAATTGTTATATAATAAAAAGAACTTTGAGTGATCCTCAAAGTTCTTGTTCTTCGTTATATTGGTTAATAAGGTAATATTTTATAATAAACCATCACTAATATCATATTCTTTTATTTAGGGAATATTTATTCAATAATTATTTTGCATCCTAGATATAGGAATTTCAAATGTTGGCATCCCTGAAGAATAAGGTGCGATTTCATATAAGCTAAAATAAATTACGATATTATCGTCTTCTATGTAAAATGGAGGGTCATCTGAAATACTAATAAAGTCACCTTCAAAGTATAACTCTTTCTCTTCCTCAATCTGCTTTTTGATCTCCTCATTAATAATTTCTTTGTAATCTTCTCTATCCGCAAACTCCTTCAGTGAAAGTTGATTACCTGTTTTAAGGTCAATATTGTAACTCTCAAGATAATACATTCCATGTGCTCCACCAGTATATTCATAATAAGTTATGCCTAAACTTAATAAGTCATTATTTAATAAAGTAACCTGATGATTAGCCCACAAAAAGTAGTCGCACAAAAATATGCACCTCTTTCATTTTACCATACAAATGAATAGAGGTGCATATTATTTTAAGGATACATATTAGTCAAGTTTGTATTTCTCCACACACTCATCTCCCACAAAAACCAATACCCATTTGAGGAATTTGTTTCGCTTCTTAAACTCTTCACTATTTTTATAAGACAAAAGTTGATCTTTACCC
>JAGMES010000183.1 GCA_023128035.1 Halanaerobiales bacterium
AATTGTTTTTAATCTTCAGTGGGGGTAGAATCCCCTACTGAAGCCCCGATGTTCAGCTTTAGCTGGACGAGTTCACTGGATTAGTGATACCTGTTTGATGGAATATATAGTTCTTTCTCCACAAATTATATTATTCCTTCAAGAAAAAAAGATGATCAAGAGATCATCTCACAACTTTCTTCAATAGCTATCTCATTTACACCTTCAAAACGAATAATCTTATCAGCATAACGCAAAAGGTGAGGTTTATGGCTGATAAATAGAATAATCTTATCCTTCTTGTTCTTAGCAAGCCATTCAAAAAATTCTTCTTCTGTCTCCACATCAATAGCTGAAGTTGCTTCATCTAACAGAATAACCTGAGGGTCAGCTGCCATTGCCCTGATGATTCCAATCTTCTGTCTTTGCCCCCCTGAAAAATTTTCTCCACTTTTTTCAGCGATTGTATCATATCCTTCTGGCAATGACTCAATAAAATCTCTAATATTCAACATTTCCGCTAATTCATCAATCTTTTTAAAAGAAAGATCCCGTCTTCCAAGTTTGATATTATCCATTATACTCAGGTTAAATAAATATGTTTCCTGTGGTACAACACCAAATAATTGTTGAAGAGATTTCCTTTTCAAACTTCCAATAGGTATACTATCTATAGATACCTTTCCTTCCATTGGCTTATATTGATCGGTAACTAAGCCGAATAAAGTCGATTTACCTATACCATTACGGCCAACAATTCCTATCATCTGACCAGGCTTTAGAGTCAATGAAAAATCATCTAATAATTTATCCTGTTCTTCATTATACGCAAAAGTAATTCCTTTCAACTCAATCTCATTATTAATTTTATCTAAAAGTACCCTTTCTCCTTCATCTCCACTTTCATCAAAATCATGAAGCAATTCATAATAACGATTAAAAGCTGTTAATGTTCTTTGTAATTCTATATTCAAATGCGCAAGAGAACGCACTGGGCCATACAATCTTCCTAGATAAGAATAAAAAGCAGTAAATGATCCAATTGTCATAATACCTTCAATAACCAGCTTCCCACCAAAAACTATCAGTGCAGTCGGAGCAATAGCATAAACATAAGACATAAATTGTCCATTTAAAATACCAAAATAGACCATTTTCATCTGAGAGTTGATCAATGTATGTAAACTTTTTGAAAATCTAAGTACTCCATATCTTTCTTTTCTAAAATATTTTAGAATACTTATACCTTGCAAATTTTCCTGTAATACATTTGAGGCTTGAGCATAATTCTCCATGATTTCCCGATTACCTTTTTGAAATTTAGGATTGAAATATTTCAACCCTATTACAACAAGTGGTATAGAAAAACAAACAATCAATGCAAGTTGCCAATTTAAGGAAAACATAATTGCAATAGTCGCTACAAAACTAACAATTTCAGTAACTAATCTTATTAGAGTAGTTGAAAAAAGTGATAAAACATCTCTAACTTCTTGAAAAATCCTACTCATCAACTCTCCTACATTCTTTTTATGAAAAAATAGAATATCTTTTTCTGAAAGTTTATCGAATAAAGCCATTCTTAAATCATATCCTAAACGATTACGAATATAACCAAAAATATACTCTTGAAAAATTGAAACAGTATTCTGTGCAACCAATACTCCTAGAGAGATTGCTAAAATTATATAAACCAATTCCATACTCTTATCAACTAAAGCAAAATCCAACAAATATTTCATCAGCAACGGTGAAGTTAAACCTAGAAGGGTCGATAATAAAACACAGAAAAAACCAATAACCTGCCGACCTAGATAAGGTTTAATAAATCCCCAATAACACTTAAAATAATCTTTATAACTATATTTTTCCATATTTATTCACTCCACTCTAAACTTCCTCTTACTTATCTAAACACTCCACTTCACTTTGATGGCCTAACCGATGATGAGATCTATAATAAACTACAAACATCCAAATTATTATAAACCCTGTTAACAAAAAAGTTCCAAACCTAACCTCTGGCAATCTTCTTCCATCTGGCAACCATGGAAATACTCCAAAATAATAGTCAACAAAATCATTGACAAAAAGCCAGATTGATGCAATCCAAAATCCTCTCCTACTAATCTTCATTCTAGTTGCAAAAACTACACCTAAAACCAACATTCCAAAATGGCTAGTAAAAAGCATTATATGTTGGAAATAGTAAAGCTCTCTGTCAAACCAAAACAATCCAATTACAGACGTTGTCCAAATTCCATATTTGATCAAATCTGCAACTACTATCACTCTAAAAGTATTGCTAGGAAGATTTTTAGCAACTAAAAAAACCCAAATTAGAAAGAAAAACACCGCTCTAGGACAATCAGGCGTAAAAAACCAAAATTTAAATGGTGTTACAGCTAACTGATATTTATACCAATAGAACCCATAGATTGAACCAATCAGGCTAATCCCCATTACCAACCAATAAAACCATGGAGTTGTCATAATTTTTTGCTGTAACTTATACAAATTATTCATCGACTTTTCCTCTTTCTTTAATCTGCATGGGTGAGCCTATAACAAAAGCTCCAGGAGGAACATCTTTGTGCACAACAGTCCCTGCACCTATTATTGCACCATCACCAATCTTTACTCCCGCTAAAATTGTACTATTCGCACCAATTAATACATCTCTGCCTATTTCCACAGGGCCAATTCGCCATTCATTAACCAAAAATTCATGACATAGAATTACTGAATCATACCCCACAATGCAATTTTCTCCTATAGTAATAAGTTCAGGCCAAAAAACATCAACCATGCTCATTAAACCAAAGGCTGTATTTTTTCCAACCTTTACTCTAATTAAACGAATTAACCAAACCTTTGCTCTTAAGGATGGCATGAACCGACAAATACTTATTATTAAAAACTGCCAAATAACCAATAGGGGATTTTTAATTTTCCAACAGTGAAGTAATGAGTTTTTTTCTCCTGGTGTTTTATGAACTTCTAATCTGCGCACATTTCCAACTCCTTATCCTATGGTTTATTTTACATTTTATTTATTCTTCCTCTACTGGCCCTTTTCCTGCCAAATTATTATATATAAATATTTACCTTGTATTAAAACACAAGTTTTGCTATGATATAAGTACTAAACATACTCATAATACTCTAAGGGGGACTCCAATTGAATCAAATAACAAAAAAAATATTGTTAGCTCTAGTTATTGTTCTCTTTTTTGCATTTCCTATTAGTGCTCAAGAGAAAAGTTTAGACGAAATTATTTTTGATTTTATTAATCAAGACCTACATATATCGTCTTTAGATCAACCAATGCTTCTAATTACTCACTCAGGGGACGGTTTAACTCAAGGATTGGTTGCTGGTGGTTTTTATCTAGCTGGAGAAAAGGATACTGCTACCTTAATCACTTCAGCCCTTTTAAAAACCTGGTGGACAACAAATATAGCAAAATCAATAGTACAACGCCCACGACCAGGAGCTACTCTAGGTGATGTAAACTTTGTCGGAGATTATAAAATTACTGATCATAGAAGTTTTCCATCTGGTCATACAACAGGTGCATTTGCAGTTGCCACTGTTTTAAGTCACCAATATCCAAAATATACACCTTACTTTTATACTTATTCCTCACTTGTAGGTATTTCACGAATTTATACTGGTGTTCACTATCCTAGTGATGTTTTAGTTGGTGCTTATCTTGGAATACTCATCGGACAAAGTACAATAAAACATAAAAACCTAATTATCACTGGTAACTTTATTGAATACAGTATTAAATTTTAAATTATTAAAAAACCGATTGGTATATGCCAATCGGTTTTTTAATATATAAAAATTTAATTTTTAGAATTCAGGATCAATCAATCCATATTGACCATTTTTCCGCTTATAAACTACATTTACTGTTTCGGTATCAGCATTCGTAAATACGAAGAAATCATGCCCGATTAAATCCATTTGCATAACAGCCTCTTCAACTGACATAGGCTTAACGGAAAAACGTTTAGTTCTCACAATCTTAGGTTCTTCTTCATTATCAAGTTCACCTGGTTCACTCACAAACTGCAATTTAAATTCCTGCTTCCGTTCGCGAATCTTGCGATTAATTCTGGTTTTATGTTTGCGAACCTGACGTTCTAATTTGTCAATAACACCATCAATGGAAGCATACATATCACCGGAACTTTCTTCACCTCGCAAAATTAATCCATCTACCATAATGGTAACCTCTACAATATGGCGCTCCTTCTCCACTTCTAATGCTACTAGAGCTTCAATAAAAGCCTCTTGGAAATACTTTTCAATCTTCCCTATTTTTTCTTCCACATAGCCTTTTAGCGCGTTGGTGAGTTCCAAATTCTTTCCACGAATTGCAATTTTCATAGCTATGCCTCCTCTCTTTTTATCCTTGTTATATTTATTCAACAAATATAATGAGAATCCTTCCATTTCAACGATTTTTCTCATCGTTTCCTCTTTCATCTTTAGTATCTTGTAGATACTTTTTTACTATTCATCTTAAAAAATAATATTAAAATGATTCGCCCACGACTTTTCCACAGATTTTCTGTATAACTTGTGGATAATGTGGATAACTTTCTAAATAAGTTGATATATCAGTACGTTCGCGGCAAAATATAAGTGGATAACTTTTGGTTATATTTGTAATTTAGTTGTGGATAGTGGGGAAAACTCCCTTTTAGCCGTACAATATCAAGTCTTTAGATTGTGGATAAAATTTAGAAAGAATCTGTTACCTAACTAATTCTACCAGATGCCAAAACATAAACTCCTATATGTCTTCCACCAGCTTCTTTTAATACCCGAGCAATCTCATCACATGTAGTACCAGTTGTAAAAATATCATCAATAATTAACCAATTTTTATCTTTTACCTTCACTTCTTTTTTCAATTGAAAGGCTCCTTCCATGTTCTTTTGCCTTTCTTCACGATTTAATTTATTCTGCGGGAGTGTCTCCTTTATTCTGGTAACCCAATCACAACAAGGAAGATTTAAATAAAAAGATAGACCTCGCGCCAATAGTAGTGCATGATTATAGCCTCTTTCACGAAGGCGTTCTTCATGCA
Organism: Halanaerobiales bacterium; assembly: GCA_023128035.1. Next base: position 5,088 of record JAGMES010000183.1, read on the forward strand.
TGGCAACAGGAATAAATCCATCCCATTTTTCCTTTGGAAAAACAATCGGATAGTGAGCAACCATTAACTCTACTAAAGGAAAAATAAGCTCACGTTTACTATAATATTTAAAACTATAAATTAAATCTTTTATATTCCCCTCATAAAAAGCTACACCCCGAACCTGATCGAAATATTGCTTTTCTGCTTTTTGGATATCTTTTAGATCAAAATCCGAAAAAAACTGAATGGAATTTAAACACTTATTACAAATTCCATATTGATTTTCCCAACCAGTTAATTCACTCTCACAATGACAACAATAATCTGGCTCAGGATAGATTTTTTTTAAGATTGGATTTAGAATCTTAAGCATCCAATAGCCCCCTCTTTTTGGCTTCTTCATTCATCTCAATGATCCATTTTCTAGCCTTTTTCATTTCACCGGAGATTCTTTTTCCTAAAAACCAAACTTTTGCATCAGGATAATAAAGAGAACGACCACCACGTCCTGCCATTTGGATTAAATTTTGATGTTGAAAAATTTTTTCCTGATCAGCATATAAAACCAAAACATTGCTCTTTGGAACCGTTACACCCCTTTCCAGAATAGTCGTAGTAGCAAGAATTGGATAATCTCCTCGCAAAAAACCCTCAACCTTTGATGAACGATTCAGATCCTGACTATGAGTATATTGCACCCAATCAGATATCTCCTTCTCATTATAATATTTATGCAAAGTCTGACCAAAAATCTCCACCATTCTTCGTGTTGGTAAAAAAATATACAACTGAGCCAGATCACGATATATCGTCTCCTCAATCCTCTCTCTCACCTCTTTAGGCATCTTTTTGAAGTCTGGGTAGGGCGGAAGTTTTAAATTCTCGAGAAAGGGAACTGGGACCCCTTTACGATGAAATCTAGCAGGTAATGTTAGCATCTCCACTTGTCCTAATCGAACCTGACCTAAAAGATCGTCTCCTGGAGTTGCACTTAAATAAACCAATTTCCCTTCTTTTTTTATACTCCGCTTTAGAAGATTTTTTAAACGTTGATCACCTTGATATGGATATGCATCAACTTCATCAAAAATAATTAGATCAAAAGCATGATAGAAGCGAACTAATTGATGGATAGTAGCAATGGTTAATTGACTTTGGAAATATTTATTTTCTGAACCTCCATATAATCCAACAATACTCACTTTCGGGAAAGCTTTCTTCATCCGATCTACCATCTGTCTTACCACTTCGCGTCTTGTAGATGTAAATAAAATCCTTCCACCTCTCTCTAAGACATCAGCTATCAAAGCAAAAGTGATTTCCGTTTTACCTGCACCACAAACCGCCCATATCAGCCAATGACTCACCTGATCATTTTTAAGTCCACTTACCAAATAATCAGATAATTTTTTTTGATATGGAGATAGTGGAAAAGAAAACTTAAGCTCAACCTCTTGCATTTTCTGGTTTCTCAAGAGCGCTTGATCTATTCTACGAAAAAGAGGGCGACAGGTTAAACTCTCCCCCATAGATTGGCATTCAGGACAATACCAGGTTCTTTCTCCACAGATACCACATTGAGTTAAAGTAAGTTCAGTATGTCCACATCTTAAGCAAAATGATTCAAAAGGTAGATTCGCAGGAACCATTTCCACGACATCTGCTACCAACAATGAGATTAAATTCTTTTTAACTTCTAATAAAGTCTGGTCTCTTAAACCCATTTCTTTTATTCCGCTTATTATCTCGGAAAAATATAAATTTCTTCCCCTCAATAGAGCGCGAAGTTTAATGATTTCTGGACAATTAGAACCAATCTCTGTTGATAAATCACTAAAATTAGAAATCATAAACGGCTCTTTTTCAGGTAAAATTTTTACTCCCCATTCATTAAGCCATCTCTCTTTCTTTAACCATTTTTTGATTTTATTTCTCCATCTGCTTTTAACCAACTGAACACGCCAACTAAGCCATGGTAGTTTTTTTAACATTTTTACTAACTGATAACCAGGATATAAACCTATAGATTCTGTTAAAGGCCAAATCCACTCATAACCGCTTTTTTTCAGTTCAGCCATCTCTATAGCTAGATCATAAGTCATATCTACACGAATCCGATAAAATCTATCTATTTTTTGTCCTGCAACATATACTTGTACACGACAACACTTCATTACTTTACCACCTTTTCCCCAAAAATGAATAACTGCTTCCAGCGTTAGCCAGAAACAGCTTTTAGGGTTACTAATAGTTAGCAACTTGATTTCCAAATTTATTTCTAATCTGATCAATCTTCCGACGTGATCTTTGCAGAGCATTGTCCACAGTTTTGACATTACTCTCCAACTCTTCGGAGATCTCCTTATATGATTTCGACTCCAAATAACTAGTAAAAACCTGCCACTCAAGAGGTGTAAGTACTTTTTTAAGTTCTTGAGTCACTTCAGTAATAAACTCTCGATTAATCAAATCACGTTCAGGATCCATATTTTCATCTGGCAATACGTCAAGTAAAGTTCTACCCATGCCGCCATCGTCTCTAGCATATTTCAACTTCCGATCAATAGAAGTCGAAGTATTAAGTGGTAGATGTTTTTGACGATTTGCCATTTTTATTGCTGATATCAATTGACGATTCACACATAAATGTGCAAAACCACGAAACGAAGCTTCTCTGGAAATTTTATAATCGCGAATAGCTTTATACAGTCCAACTAATCCTTCCTGAATCACATCATCGCGATCTAATCCTTTAATATAAAACAATCTGGACTTTGAATAGACAATATCCATATTTGTTTTAATTAAATACTCCTCGGCTTCACGCTCACCTTCCTGCGCAAGTAAAATCAATTCATCTTCAGATATTTCCTCACACCAGCTAAGCTGATTACTTTTGGATTTGTCCATTGAACCCCCACCTCTGTTCCAATTTTTGCCCCCTCAGACTAAAATTGGCCTAACCCTCTACTACTACACCTCTAATGAATTGCCACTACCACCACCTTCGAATACTTTTTATATATTTAAAACTTTTAGTGAACTCGTCCAGCTAAAGC